>NZ_FOIB01000005.1:300000-600000 GCF_900111765.1 Myxococcus fulvus | reverse complement strand
GTGCCGAGTGCGGCGACCGAGCCACGAAGCTCGGGCGGGGCGGCTCGTGGTTCAGGGGGTCGTGGCGGAGCGGGTTGCTCGCGGTGCGGGTGGGGGCGGAATGGGGATGCCGGAAGGTCGGGCCTGGGCCAGTTCCTGGGCGATGCGCGCGAGGTTCTTGTCCTCGGGGGCGAGCTTGCTGGCGCGAGCGGCGAGGTCGCGAGCCAGCTCCAGTCGTCCCGCGCGGAGGTGATGCTCCGTGGCCACGCTCAGCACCCCAGGGGCCTCGGCGGCTTCCGCGAGCGCTGTTGCCACAGTGTCCTCGAGCGGACGGGTCGCGAAGTTGTGCCCTGGCAACAGCTGGAGGGCGCGCGCGTAGGCGCGGAGCGCCTCGGCATGGCGACCGAGTCCCGTGAGTGCTGCGGCGCGCAGGTGGTGGGTGACGGCCACGTCGGGAATGGCGGCGAGGACCGCGTCCGCGTCCTCCAGCGCACCGGCGAAGTTCCCCCAACGCAGGCGCGCGAGCCCTCGCGCATGTCTGGCGCTCAACAGGTCGTGGATGGCGAAGAGCTTCGCGTCCCAGCGGGCGCGCCGTCCCTCCGCATCGGTGGAGAGCGACTCCGCGCCAGCCACCGCGAAGGCGAGCGCGTCCAGCGTGCCGCCTCGTTCATCCAGCGACGCCTCCGCGGCCTTCAACGCACCGGCGCGGTCGCCACGTGACAGCAGGCAGTCCGCCACCACCAGGGCGGGGTCCAGCGAGGTGTCATAGAGCGCTCCGCGATAGCCCGCGTCCTGGGCCGCGTGTGCGGCGGGGAGGGCCTGGTCGCAGTGGCCGGCGCGCCGTGCCAGCTCCGAGGCGAAATAGAGGTCCATGGGCGTCTCCAGGCCCAGCTTCTCCACGGACAGGGCTCCCGAGCGCTCGGCGACCCCGGGCGATTCGAACGGCACGCCGCGCAGTGCCCTCGCGAGCGCGGTGAACGGATGCGCGGCCTGGAGCTGCTCGAAGGCCTGGGTCGCTTCGTCGTAGCGGCCCTGTTGGAGCGCGGTGTTGAGCGCCGCGCCTGGACTGCCTACGGCCTCCGTCCGCGCGAGCATCCGCTCCACGTCGCGCACGAAGGGGAAGAACGTGGGCAGCGCGAGACAGAGCGCGAGGCCGACGGCCAGCATCCCGAGGATTCGGGGTTCGCGCCGTGACTCGAAGGCCATCACCGCGAGCGCGCTCGCGAACAGCGCCCAGGCGGGCAGCGCGGCCAGTCGGTAGCGGCTCACGACGTAGAAGCCCACGGCGAGCGCGGTGCTCGCGGCGAGGTACAGCACGATGAGCCCGACGCTTCGTCGTCGCGCGAGCATGGTTCCGAGTCCCGCCACGCCGAGCAACCCCAGGACCTGCGCATCGAGGAGCGGGAGGCCCGCGAGGTGGGCTTCGGCGCGGCGCACCTCGACCAGGTCGTGGCCTTCCGGGCCGAAGAGGAAGAACGCCAGCTTCCGGCCGAACAACCCGAGGACGGTTCCTGGCTCCTCCAGCGCGAAGTTCAGCGTCTTGCGCATCCAGTACAGCTCGGTGTGTGAGGGAGACAGGTCCTCTCCTGCCTCGGCTCGGGCGAACTGTCGGTAGAGGCTGTGCGCGTGGTCGGGACGCTCGGGCGAGCGCAGCTGTGCCTCATACTGCTTGATGAGCGTGGGGGGCTGGGCGCCCAGTCCCGTGCCCTCGGGGCGGTTGCCCATGTGCAGCACGGCGCCCGCGCTCATGGTCGCGCCGAGGTGGGAGCCCACGGTCGCGCGGATGATTTGAGCGGGCAGCCAGGAGGAGAACATCCCCGTGCCCAGCAACAGCGCCCCGGCGAGCAGGCTCGCGCGTCGTGCCTCGTGGCGGCGCTCCCAGAGCATCCAGCCCGTCGCGAGGACGAGGATGGCGAGGCCCGTGGGACGTGTCGCTCCCGAGAGTCCGAGCAGCACTCCGGCGAGCACCAGCCAGCGCTTCTGGAAGTGGGGCCGTGCGTGGGCCAGCAGGGCGAGCGCCCCCAGGTTGAGGACCATGACCAGCAGGTCCGGCTCCAGGGTGGCCTCGTAGAGGAGGACGGGCGTCGTCACCGCGACGAGCGCCGCCGCGAGCAGTCCCACGGGGCGCGACAGCAGCCGAGCGCCGAGCACATAGACGGCGATGAGCCCGAGCGCTCCCGCGATGCTCTGGACCCAGCGCAGCGGAGTGGGGGAGAGGGCCACGTTGAGGATGAGGTACAGGGGGCTGAAGTCCGCGCCCTGTTCGGGGAGCATCCGGCCCGACGTCAGCAGCCGCGCGCTGTCGGGGTACTTGGCGAACATGGCTCCGGGCAGGAGGACGAGCCCGAGCGCGACGTGCGCGACGCACAACACCAGCAGGACGATGGGGACAAACCCACGGGGGAGGGGCCGACTCATGCTCACGGAAGGAACCTTACCGGATGTGCCCATCCGGAGCGTCAGGGCTCGCTCGGATGCGTGCAGGCCGGGGGGAGGTATCGACCCGAGCAGGCAGCCTCGAAATGGGGCCCATGGCGGTGGGCCTCGACACAAGCAACGCGAGGGCCGGTTTGCCCTGGGGCCTGCTCGCTTGATGTGCGGGAAGTCCAGGACGCCGCATTCATGGCGATGGGCCGTACATCAGGACCGCGGGAGCGGGTCCGCGCGGAGGACGAATGCGCACCCGAGGAGGCTCGGTCAGCCCTGTCCCCATGCGCCGGGCGTGGAGGTCGGCTCCAATGCTCACGTCAGGAGGTTCTTGCTCCGGAGCGTCGGGCCCGCAGGAAGTCGACGAGCGCGCGAAGCTTGAGGGGGAGCTGGGTCCGACTCGGGTAGTAGAGGAAGAGGCCGGGGAAGGGCGGACAGTAGTTGGAGAGCACCCGGACGAGGCGCTTGTCGGCCAGCTCCCGCTCGACGGTGTGCTCCATGACGTACGCGAGCCCCACACCATCGAGCGCTCCACGAATCATCAGCTCGTTGTCATTGACGATGAGCCGCCCCTCCACGGCGACAGTGAGGTCTCGGCCCTTGTCGCTGAACTCCCAGCGGTACACGGTGCCACTCCTGAGGTGGCGGAAGTTGATGCAGTCGTGCGCGTGCAAGTCCCTCGGGTGCTTCGGCCGTCCGCGCGCGCTCAGATACGCGGGTGAACCGACCACCGTCATTCGCAAGTCATCGGTCACCCGCAGCGCCACGACGTCCTTGTCGAGCGTCTCGCCGAGTCGGATGCCCGCGTCGAAGCCGTGCTCCACGATGTTGGTGATGCCGTCGTCGACGACGATGTCGAGCTTGAGCTCCGGATTCGCCGCGAGGAAGTCTCCCAAGATGGAGTCGAGCACCGCCGCGATGGCCAACCGAGGCACATTGAGTCGCAACGTGCCGGAGGGACGCCCGCGGACCGCGTCGAGTGACTCGAAGGCGGCATGGATGCTCGCCATCGCGGGCCTGAGTTGCGCGAGGAAACGCTCGCCTGCCTCCGTCAGACCGACGCTCCTCGTCGTGCGCTGGAGCAGTCGCACGCCCACCCGCTCCTCGAGCGCCCGGATGCTCTGGCTGAGCGCCGACGGCGTCACGCTCAACTGCGCCGCCGCGGCCGTGAAGCTGCGCTTGTCCGCCACCGCCGCCAGCGCGTTGAGCCCCGAGTAGTCGTCTCGCATGGGCACCTTTTAGCGAAACTTAAAAACCCATCGCAATTCCACCGCTAATCACGAGGGCCTCGGACTCCTATTTTCCAACGCGTCAACGAACCCGAAGTCGAAGGAGTCCACCATGAGCAGCCAAGGTTCTTCCGCGTCCACTTCCAACAAGGTCTGGTTCATCACGGGGGCGTCCTCGGGACTGGGGCGCGCGCTCGTCGAGGAAGTGCTCCGGCGTGGCGACAGCGTGGTCGCCGCCGCGCGACAGCCGCAGGTCCTCGCGGAGCTGGCCTCGTCGGCTCCGGGACGTCTGCGCCTCGTCGAGCTGGACGTGACGCAGCCCGAGAAGGTGCGCGACGCCGTGGCGACCGCCATCGCCCGTTTCGGGCACATCGATGTGCTGGTCAACAACGCGGGCTTCAGCATCCTCGGCGCCATCGAGGAGACGAGCGACCCGGACCTGCGCGCGACGATGGAGTTGATGTTCTTCGCCGCCGTCACCACCACGCGCGAGGTGCTGCCGCACATGCGGGCACGGGGCTCGGGCACCATCGTGCAGGTCTCGAGCGTCGCGGGGCTCTCCTCCGCGCCGGGCTTCGGTGCCTACTGCGCCGCGAAGCACGCCCTGGAAGGGATGTCAGAGAGCCTCGCGCAGGAGGTGAAGCCGCTGGGGATTCGCGTGTTGGTGGTGGAGCCGGGCACGTTCCGCACCTCGCTGTTCGGCGCATCGTTCCGGCACATGCCCGCGATGGACGCCTATGAGGAAACGGTGGGGCAGCTCCGGGCATGGGTGCGCCAGACGGATGGCAAGCAGGGTGGAGACCCGGTGAAGGCAGCCCGGGTCATGGCGGACGTCATCGCGCGACCGAGCGCGGAGCTTCCGTTGCGGCTGCCATTGGGCGGTGATGCGGTCGACCAGATTCGCGCCAAGCTGTCTCTCGTGGCCAGCGATGTCGACCGGATGGAGACCCTCGCCCGCTCCACGGCGTTCGACGCGAAGACGTAGCCGTGAGGTGCCGGTCAGCTCCGGTCCGTTCGCGCCGTCGGCGCGCTCACCCGCGTCGAACCCAACGAGGAGCAGGACCCATGGGCTACAGCATTCAACGACCGTCGGAGCTGTTCGAATCCGTTCGCTACAACACCAAGACCACCCCCGACCTTCGGGTGGCGATGCAGAAGAAGGTCAAGGAGCTGGTGGCGCGCATCGAGGACCGCGAGGGCCGGATGCGCCGCATCCGCGCGGAGTACCAGATCGACTCCGAGCGACTGGCCGCGCTGGTCATCCAGTTCCAGAACAAGAAGTCCGATTTCGTCTCCTATCAGAACCAGGGCGGCTCCCCGAGTGAAGCCATCGTGCCCGCGGGCGTCATCGCCAACCTCATCAAGGAGGGGGAGATGATCGACTCGGAGCGAGGGCAGATCCGAAAGCTGGAGCTGGTCCTGCGCAACCTTCCGGACTCGGAGCTGTACAACCACCCCGAGACCGGCGAGGTCCTGAGTCGGCAGCCGCTGCACCAGCTGACTGATGACGAGCTCGAATACCTTGGGTTCTGAGGTGGACGAGAAACGACGGGCCCGCGGACATTGCCCGCGCGGCCCGTGGCGGAAGGCGTTACCTTCCTGGGCATATGGCCCGTGTCCGTGCCGTGGATCAGCCCCTGCGTCGTGATGTCCGCCTGCTCGGGCGGCTGCTGGGAGAGGTGCTCGTCGAACAGGAAGGCCAGGACCTGTTCGACCTGGAAGAGGAGGTCCGTCGGCTCGCCATCCAGCGACGACGCGGCCCCGTGGCGGGAAGACGCGCCTCCGCGGCCGAACTCGCGGAGATTCTCAAGCGCCTGCCCCTGGAGCGCACCGAGCCCGTGCTCCGCGCCTTCTCGGTGTACTTCCAGCTCGTCAACCTCGCCGAGCAACACCACCGCATCCGCCGCGCCCGCGCGTACTCCAGCGCCGAGTCCACGACGCCCCAGCGTGGCTCGCTGGAGGCGACGATGTTGTCGCTCAAGGACGCGGGCATCCCCGCGACCCGCGTCCGCGAGGCGCTGCGTCAGATGCACGTGACGCTCACGCTCACCGCGCATCCCACGCAGGCCGTGCGCCGCACGCTGCTCGAGAAGCTCTACCGGATGGCCAGCCTGCTCGAGGAGCGAGACAGGTGCGAGCTGACGCCCCGCGAGAGCGCCGCCAACGTGGAGTCCCTCCGCGAGGAGATCACCACGCTGTGGCAGACCGATGAGCTGCGCCGCGAGCGACCCACCGTGGGCGACGAGGTGAAGAACGCCCTCTGGTACGTCGAGGAGGTCATCGCCGAGCAGATCTCCGAGCTGCCCGAACTCCTCGACTGGGCCTTCGAGCGCGCCTACGGAGAGCCCCTCGGCCAGGTGGACACTCCGGTGCGCGTCCACTCGTGGGTCGGCGGGGACATGGATGGCAACCCGCTGGTGACGCCCGAGGTCTTCGCGGACACGCTGCGCGCCCACCGTGCACGAGGGCTGCGCCTGCTGACGCAAGGGCTGGAGCGCCTGGGCGGAATGCTCTCGCAGTCGGAGCGCCACGCGAAACCTTCGACGGAACTCGTGGCCTCCCTGGAGCGCGACGCGAAGGAGCTCCCCGAGGCCGAGCAGCGCCTGGGGCCACGCACCATCGGCGAGCCCTGGCGTCGCAAGCTGCGCTTCATGGAGGAGCGGCTGAACCAGGCCCTGCGCCACGTGCTGGCCCAGCGCACCGGTGACACGGGCCCCATGCCGACGAGCGCCTATCGCACGCCGGAGGCCCTGCTCGCGGACCTGGACCTGCTCTCACGCTCGCTCGAGGAGGCGAAGGCCGCGAAGTCCGGCATGCGTCAGGTGCGTCGCATGCGCGAGCGCGTCCTCGCGCTGGGCCTGTCCCTGGCCGAGCTGGAAGCGCGCGTGCCCGCCGAGGACGCGGTGAGCGCGGCGGCCTCGCTGGACGCGGGAGGTCACGCTCCGTCCGAGGGCGGCAAGCGGCTGCTCGCGGTGTTGGAGAAGCTGCGCGAGGCGCAGGCCGAGGCCGGTGAGCCCGCATGTCGCACGCTCATCCTCAGCATGGCCAGCACGGCCGAGGACGTCCTCGCGGCCTTCAAGTGCCTCAAGCTGACGGGCTTGTGGGACGAGAAGCGCGGCTGCGCCACCGTGGACGTCGTCCCGCTCTTCGAGCAGCTCGGCGCGCTCGACGGCGGACCCGACGTGCTGCGCAAGCTCTTCGCCAACGCCGAGTACCGCAAGCACGTCGACGCGCGCGGCTTCCAGGAGGTGATGGTCGGCTACAGCGACTCGGGCAAGGAGGTAGGGCTGCTGGCCGCCAGCGCCGCGCTCTATCGCGCCCAGGTCGCGCTCACCGAGGCGGCCGCCCAGTCCGGTGTCCCCCTGCGCCTGTTCCATGGTCGCGGCGAGTCCGTGGCCCGCGGTGGCGGCCCCGCGCAGGAGGCCATCCTCGCGCTGCCTCCCGGCGCCGTGGCCGGTGGCTACAAGGCGACGGAGCAGGGCGAGGCCCTGGACCACAAGTACGCGCGCCCGGAGCTGGCGCGCCGCACGCTGGAGCTCATCCTGGGCGGCGTGCTGCCCCACCTGCTCGACGCGCAGCCTCGCCCGACGCCGGAGGACGAGAAGACCTTCCGCGCCACGTTCGACACGCTGGCGGAGACCGGGCGCAAGGCCTACCGCGCGCTCGTGTGGGAGGACCCTCGCTTCCTGGAGTTCTTCACCACGGCGACGCCCGTGGAGGAGATCTCCGCGCTGCCCATCGGCTCGCGTCCCAGCAAGCGCAAGGCCGGAGGGCTCGAGTCGCTGCGTGCGATTCCGTGGGTGTTCGCCTGGACGCAGAACCGGGCCATCGTCCCGGGCTGGTACGGCGTGGGCTCCGCGCTGGAGGCCTTCTCGAAGGAGCCGGGCGGGCCCGCGCTGCTCAAGCGCATGTATCGCCAGTGGCCCTTCTTCAAGGCCGTCATCGACAACGTCACCATGGTGCTGGCCAAGTCGGACATGGCCATCGCCGGGCGCTACGCGGCGCTCGCCCCCGCGTCCACGAAGGCCTTGTGGCGGCGCATCCAGCAGGAGCACCGTCGCACGCGGCGGCAGGTGAAGCGGCTGACGGGGGAGGGGAAGCTGCTCGACAACAACCCCCAGCTCCAGCGCGCCATCGCCCTGCGCAACCCGTACGTGGACCCGATGTCCTTCCTCCAGGTGGAGCTGTTGCGCCGCAAGCGCGAGAGCGACTGTGACTGCGACAGGCCGCTCTTGCTCTCGCTCAACGGCATCGCGGCCGGCATGCGCAACACCGGTTAGAGTCCGCGCCATGCCCGTCTCTGTCTGCGAAGGCGACCTGCTGGACCAGCCGGTGGAGGCCATCGTCAATGCGTGGAACCGGAACATCATCCCCTGGTGGCTGCTGTTGCCGCAGGGGGTGTCCGGCGCCATCAAGCGACGGGGCGGCGTCGGCCCCTTCCGCGAGGTGGCGAGGGCGGGCCCCATGCCCCTGGGCTCGGCGGTGGTGACCTCCGCCGGACGTTTGCCCTTCAAGGCCATCATCCATGTGGCGGGCATCGACATGCTGTGGCGCGCCTCCCAGCGCTCCATCCAGGACTCGGTCCGCAACGCCTTGGAGAAGGCTCGTGAGCAGGGTCTTCGCTCCGTGGCCTTCCCCATCATCGGCGCGGGCTCCGGCAGCTTCGATGAGACGCGCGCGCTCGGGCTGATGAGGCAGGTCCTGGACGCGGAGGCGGGAGACCTCGACGTGCGCGTGGTGCGCTTCCGGCGCTGACGACGTAACCTTCAGCGCTCCAACACAGACGTCTTCAACGGCTTTCGAGGCGAGGTCGGGATGGCCAGGGACGCATTCACGGTGGAGGACGTCAATTCCCAGCACGGCTTCGCGCTCTTGCGCCCGGACTCGGGAGAGGGGCCGTTCCATGCACCCCTCTACCCGGAGCCGGAGGCCGACGTGCCGCCCTTCCAGCTTCGCAAGGGAGACCGGGTGACGGGGCAGCGCCGCGGCCAGTCCGTGGCGGACGTCGCGTGGGTGACGCGCGTGGAGCCACCGTACGAGCTGGTGGAGCGCATGGCGGAGCTGCTCGCGAAGCTGGAGCAGTGGGAGCTGAAGGTCCCCGCCACCGCGCTGGAGCTCGCCGAGCACCACTGGCGCCAGAGCCGCGAGGACCCGCTGCGCCGCGAGCTGACGTCGCAGCTGCCCACCTTCTTCGACTGGGAGCTGTCCCACCCGTACAAGGACGGCGCGCTGCTGGAGCGACTGGAGGCCGCCATGCAGCCCTATCTGCCGGGCTTCGCGGTGCGGCCCCTCCAGGGGCGCGAGGCCTTCGTCGTGGACCCCGGTGGACACGAAGTCGAAGCGGGCGAGGGGGACTGGGACGCGCCCGCCACCACCTTCGAGCCGCTGCTCCAACGCGTCAACGCCGTGCTGGAGCAGGCGGGTGCGCCCGTGCGCTGGGTGCCCACGGGCAACGACTGGGTGCTGGCTCCGCCGGGGCTGGCGGAGCTGCTCGTCCTCAACAGCGTGCTCTGACCCCGCGGAAGTCCGAGCGGGGTTACAGGTCGCCCCGCTCGCGCAGCGTGCGCACCACCTCGGCCGCCATCACCCGGTGGCCCTCGGTGCTCGGGTGGATGCCGTCGATGCCCAGTCCGTCGAGGTAGAGGTGCACGTTGCTCGTCTGCCGCATCACCGACTCCAGGTCGATGACGTCCGTGCTCGTGCCGCCGCCGCGCAGCCATGCATTGAAGCTCATCCGCTGCGACTTCACGTAGTCATAGGCGCCGTAGTTCGTCTTCTCCTTCGGCAACAGCGTGCTCACCCACACGCGGCAGAAAGGCTCCAGCCGCTGCACGAGCAGGAGCATCCGCGTCTCCATCTGCTCCTCAGCGCCTGCCTCGCCCAGGTCGTTGGTGCCCAGCAGCACCAGGCAGTCGGTGACGCCCTTCACCGCGAGCACCTCGTCGGACATCAGCCTCAGCGCGTCGTAGAAGCCCTGGCCGCTGACGCCCGCGTTGACCACGGGCACGCCCAGCTGCGCCTCCACCAGCGCCGGCCAGGCGTTGCGCGTGTCGTTGCGCAGGTCGACGTAGCCCTCGGTGATGCTGTCACCCAAGGCGATGAAGGCCCGCCCCGTGGGGCCCTCCACGTGCACGGAGGCCACGCCCACGGAGCGCTCGAAGGGCTCGCCGCCGATGGCGCCCGTCACCAGCGCATGCGTGCCCGCTCGCGCGAAGCTGCCCGGGAAGGCGTTGATGGCGCTGGCCGCCAGCGCCCCGCGCACCTCGAAGGTGATGGCCACGTCCTCGCGGAAGCCCACGGGGAACACCACCGGGTCCGACGTCACCAGCGCGCGCGCGCCGACGTTGAAGCCCGGCTTGCCCTCGAAGCTCAGCGCCACCGGCGCGGACACCAGCGAGCCGTCCACACCCGCCTTCGCCACCGTGGCGCGCTGGAGCGTGAGGTTCCCGTCGCCCGCGCGGAACGTCACCTGGAGCCGCTCTCCGGCGCGCGCCACCGGCACGCGCAGGCGGAACGTGGTGACACCGCCCACGTAGTGGGACCAGCGCAGCGCCTGATGGAAGCCCGGCTGGAAGCCGATGCTCGGCAGCGGCGGCTGCGGCGCGGGCGGAGGCGGTGAGCTCACGTGCCCGTCGTCGTTGAGCACCAATGGCGGCGCCACATCCACGGAGGCATCCGGCGCGTTCGTGGACTCACCCTGCTCTTGAGAAGGCTCTTCCGGCAACGGGTCCTCGTCGCTGCTGGGCGTGCACGCCAACTGCGCGCCACCCACGCATGCGAGGACACCGAGCCACGTCCGCCACATTCGCATCGTCGCTCCCTCCCGACGACGCACGATGTACACCGCTCATTCCCGCGACGACCACCGAACATGCGCGCAAGTCCCGAGGCTCGCGGCGCACGCCCCCTTGGTCTCCGGGCGAGATGGAGACAACGCTTTCCCTGTCACGCGAACCCGCGGGCCTCGCGCGGGTCCAGCGTTCACCCACGTGGCCGCGGAAGTTGCCCCACGTGGGTAGCCCGCTTCATGGGATGCAGGCTCCCACCCCAGGATTGTCATTCAGTGGACGGCATGTCCCGGTGGTGCATGCGGGCGAGCTGGAGGGCCTGCACAGGGGCCGGCAGTTGAGCCCTTGCCCCGTGTTCACACAGGCGCTCCCCGGCGAGCACTGGTTGCTGAAGTCGCACGACTCCCCCGTCGCGCGAGTCCCGCTGCCCGCGCACACGGGGCCCGACGACGACGGGTAGCAGCTGAGCGGCGCCGCGCAGCCCTGCGCGAACGGGTCGCACGGCTGCGAGCGCGGTCCGCACAACAGCGGCAGCTCCGACGTGCCCGCCAACCGCAGCACCGTGTTGCACTCGCGCGAGTCCGTGCACTGGCTGCTCGTGTGGCACAGCTTCCGGCAGAAGAAGCCCACGCCTCCGTCGTCCTGCCGCTCGTCCTTGCAGAACAGGCCCGCCGCGCACGTGTCGAACTCCGGCCCGCCGTCCGTGGGTGACAGCGTGCATCGCCCGCCCTCCGCGACGGTGCCCGCCTCCACGCACCGGCGCTCCGTCACCGCGCCCGCGCTCACGTACGTGCAGCGCTGACCCTGCGCGCAGTTCTGCAGCACCACGTCGCACGCCGCCGCGAAGCACCGGCTGCCCGTCTTGCCGCCCGCCAGGTCCGCGAAGTGACAGCTCTGGCCAGTTCCACAGCCTTCCTGTCTTGCGACGTTGCACGCGAAGTCGGGACTCACGCCGCCATCGCCCGCGCCGCCGCCGTCCGGGTCTCCGGGCACCCCGGAGTCACCCTGTCCGGGGCCCGGCTGTTTGTCGTCGTCATCACACCCAGGCGTGACGAGCGCCAGGAAGAGGGTCCCCGTCAACACCGCGAGCCACGCACGCATCCCGAACTCCCGAATCGAACTGTGTGAGGACTTACCTGATGGCGCCCATTCGTGGGGGCCCTCTTGAATCGAGCCTGGAAAGCAGCGGACACTTGCTGGATGACCGATGCCCAAGGGGTGGCTCGGCGCGTCAGTATCCCGTCGGTCCTCGGGAAGGCATTGGGTCGCCAGCGGCGGACGGCTGGGGGTAGCGGGTGCACATGACTAGCAAGGCGGCGGAAGCAGAGATGTCATCGGGAGATCCAGCCGCGTATGCGAACCGGCGCGCGGATGAGCGCGTGACCGCCAAGTTCGCGGTTCGTTTCACCCAGGCGGAGGATGCTGCCAGGGCGCTGCGCGTCTTCTCCATCAACGTGTCCGCGGGTGGCCTGTGCCTGCGCACGCGCAAGGCCTACGACGTGGGCGCCCAGGTGCGGCTGTCCATGGACATCGAGGGTGAGCAGTTCGACCTCACCGGCGTCGTCGCGTGGGTGCGGGACGAGCAGGAGGCCATCGGCGTGCGCTTCACGGACGTGAGCGACGATGACCGCGTCCGGCTGCACAACGTGGTGGAGCGCATCAAGCGCTGACGTCAGCGTGCGCCTCGGCCCCGGAGAAACCCCGGGGCGCGAGGGCCGGGCCGGGACGTCAGCGGCCCTTCTCCGTCTCCAGGTGGCGGAACACGCCCGCGTCGACCTCGGAGAAGCCGCACGCCGTATAGAAGCTGCGCACCTCCGGCGTGGTCGTTATCGGCGAGACCAGCTGGAGCTGGCGCGCGCTGAGCACCTTGCAGCGCTCGAGAATCTGCTTGATGAGCGCGCGGCCCACGCCCCGGCGGCGCCACGACTCCGTCACCACCAGCTCGTCGATGGTGCCCACGCGCCCGCGCAGCCGCAGCTGCGGACGGTGGGAGAAGGAGAGCATGCCCACGGGTTTGTCCTGCGGGTCTCCGGCCACGAAGATTTCAATCTCCGGATGGCTCACCACCCAGTGGACCGTCTGCTGGTCCGTTCCCTGGGGGTAGCCCAGCTCGCGAAGCAACAAGGCCATGGCCTCGGCGTCGCCGCGACGGGCTCGGCGAATGCGGAAGGCGGGGGCTTCTGCGCCCGCGGGGCTGACGGTCCGGACGATTGGCTGTGACAAGGCAGTTGGCAGTCTAACGAAAGGGCCGCCGCTCCTCCAAAGAGGAACGGCGGCCCGGGACTTTTCCCGTGGGCGGACGGCCCACACGGGGGCACTGGGTACGACGCCTAGGGCTGCTCGCCGGCGAGCGAGCGCAAGGCGTCGGTGATGTCGTTCTGCTGGGGCACGGAGGCCATCTCCAGCGTGTCGGCCAGGCCGATGCCGGGGATGAACTTGCCCGCCAGGAGCCGGGGCGGCGCGAGCAGGGAGTAGAAGAGCTCCTCCACCGTGCGTCGCACCAGGTGCTCGCCGAAGTTCGTCACCTCGGTGTCCTCGTTGACGAAGAGCACGCGGCCCGTCTTCTGGACGGAGGCCTTGATCATCTCCCAGTCGTACGGCCACAGCGAGCGCAGGTCGATGACCTCCACGCTGATGCCCTCGTCGGCGAGCAGCGCGGCGGCGCGGGCGCACAGGGGCAGGGTGCGGCCGTAGCTGACCACGGTGAGCTGCGAGCCCTCGCGCACCAGCTTGCCCTTGCCGATGGGAATGGCGAACGCCTCCAGCCCCTCCGGCCACGCGGGCTTCCACTGGCTGCGGTCTCCCAGGGGCGCGTCGATGGCCTTGGACAGCGCGCGGTCATCGTCCGGCTCACCGGGGATGCGCTCCTCGCCCTTGACGCGCAAGAGCGCCTTGGGCTCCAGGAACATGACCGGGTTCTGCTCCTTGCACGCGGAGATGAGCAGGCCGTACGCGTCCAGCGGCGTGGAGGGCATCACCACCTTCCACCCGGCGATGTGGGTCATCGTCGCGTCGAAGGAGTGCGAGTGGTAGATGGACCCGCGGATGCCGCTGCCCACCGGCGTGCGCACCACCATGGGCAGGTTCCAGTCACCGTTGCTCGACCAGCACGTGTTGCCCGCAAGCTTCAAGAGGTCGATGGTGTTGTAGACGTAGTCGCAGAACTGGATTTCGGCGACGGGGCGGCCGCCGCCCATCGCGATGCCCATGGCCGCGCCGATGATGCCGCGTTCGTCCAGGGGCGAGTTCCACGTCGTCTTCAGGCCCTGCGTGCAGGTGAAGACGCCGCCCAGCGGGGCGCCGACGTCCTCCCCGAAGATGTCCGTCACGCCCAGGTTCTCCTCGGCGTAGTGGAGGGCCATGCGAATGGCCTGTGCCATGTTGGCCATGGGTTACTTGTCCTCCGCGAAGATGTGCTTCCAGATGGTCTCGGGGCCGGGCAGCGGCTCGTCCCGGGCGATGCGGGCGGCGGCGGCCATGTCCTCGGTGTAGCGGTTGCGCAGCTCGTCCATCTGCTGGCGCGTCAGCACGCCGTCCTGCTCCAGGCGCGCCTCGAAGTTCTTCAGGCAGTCCACCTCTTCGGAGACGTAGTTGGCGCCGGACGCGGACGAGTGTCCGTACAGGCGCGACACGTTCGCCTCCAGGAGGAAGGGCTTGCGCTCCGTGCGCACGTACTCCATGGCCTCCTTCAGCTCCTGGTAGGCCTCCACGGGATCATTGCCGTTGATGGTCTTCGAGCGGATGTTGAACGCCTTGCCGCGCTCGCTCACCCGGGGCTCGCCGTGCTGGCCCTCGGCCGACGTGGAGATGCCCCACTTGTTGTTGGTGACGATGATGAGGATGGGCAGCGGGTTGGCGGGGCGGCTGCTCCACACCAGGCAGGAGGCGAAATCACCCTCGGCCGTGCCGGCGTCGCCGCCGGTGACGATGGTGATGCCGTCGCCGCCCACGCGCTTCTGCATCATGGCCGTGCCCGGGGCGATGGCGTACTGCACCTCGATGGGCGAGCTGACGGGGGCCACGTTGTACTTGCGCAGCGAGAAGTGGCCCGCGAAGTTGCGGCCGCCGGAGTACGGGTCCGACGCCGTGTTCTTCATCTGCCGCAGGGCGCCGATGGGCTCCTCGCCCAGCGCCAGCAGGGTGCCGGACTGACGGTAGTGGGCGTGGAGGTAGTCGTACTCGGGGCCCTGGCCCTTCTTCATCAGCAGGCCGAGCGGGACGTTGAACGCCTCCTCGCCGGGACCGCCAATCCAGAAGTACCCATGGCCCTGCTTGTACATCTGGATGAGGCGCTCCTCGAGGACGCGCGTTTTGACCATGAGGTCGTGGATGCGGACCAGCAGCTCCTTGTCCAGCTGGAGCGGCGCGGACGATTCTTTGATGAGTCGGGGTCGAGACACGCGCGGGCTTCCTCTATCTGGAGGGGACGCCCCTATAACCCGGATGCGCCCCCATTTCTCAAGCGAGAGATGCCGCGTCGGCTTCCCACCACCCGGCCGGGCCCGGTGGCGCGGCGCGGCAATCAGCCTCGCTCATCCGACTTAGGAGCCCGGACACGTCGCAGGGCCGTGACGCGGTCCGTTAGCGCGGCGTGGCCCAGCACGTGGGCCCGGGCGTCGACGGCGGCCAGCGTCTCGTCGGAGACCAGCGGCGCCTGGGGGCCCGTGAGCAGCGACTCCAGCTCCGAGGTGCGTCCGGCCTCCAGCAGGGCGAGGACCAGCGCGTGGGCCGCCCGCGACGAGGGCTCGCGGGTGAAGGACTCCTGGAGGGGCCGCACCGCGAGGTCCGCCATGCCGCTGTCGAGCAGGAGCTGGCCCACGCTGCCCACGTCGTGGGGGACGTCCTCGTCGCTCGCCACCGTGCGCGAGGAGGACCGCGCGCGCTCGGGGCCCGGCTCGGGTGCCCCGGCCGCGGCGGGCTTGCGTCCCAGCAGCGCGTCGAGCGGGATGGCGCCCTCGGTCGAGCCTTCGCGCGCCAGGGGACGGCGGGGTGGGGTGATGGGCTTCAGGCGCGCCTCGCGCTGACGCTGGAGCAGCCGCCGCCCGTTGCTGAACCCCAGCATCAGGGCGAGCACGCCCATCCAGACGGTGCGCGTGATGATGGCGCCCACCACCAAGGCCACCGCGGTGAGGACGCCGAGGACCTGGAGGGCCCGCTCGTGTCGATAGCCGGCGCGGTGGCGCACGAGCGAGGCGACGAAGTCCCCGCCATCCAGGGGCCGCACCGGCAGCAGGTTGAAGAGCCCCCAGCCCGCGTTCGCCCACAGGAGCTGTTGGAGCAGCGCCCCACCCAGGCCCGGCTGCTCTCCTGGCGAGGCGAGGCCCGAGGCCCACCACGCCAGCCCGCCCACCAGGAGGCTCGCGGCGGGGCCGGCGAGGCTCACCCACGCGGACTGACGGTGCGTGAGCCGGTCCGAGCCCCGGGTGGTGCCGCCCAGCTCATGGAGGGTGATGCTCGCCGGGGAGCCGAAGCGGCGAAGGGCCCAGGCGTGGGCCAGCTCATGCAGGAGCACGGACACGAAGACCACGGGCAGCCACATCGCCAGACGGCCGGGCTCCGCTGCGAAATCCCAGCCCGTCGCCAGCGCGGTGAGGAAGAAGAGCGGCTGGAGATGAACGGGCGTTCGCGCCACGTGGAAGAGCGGCTTCATGCTCCCGCGAGCCTAACCGGCCCCGAGCGTGGACGCTGGGTGAAGGGCCTCGCCCGACACTCACCCGACGTGAAGTGTCCTCGCGGGACAGGATGCGGGCCACACCCGTCAAGGCACGTCGCGCCGCGCGGTGGTTGAGACGTGTCGTGGGGGGCAGGACCTCGCGAAGCAGGAGAAGTGCGCTAGAGTCGCGACTCTTTCCCGCTCCCGCCGCGCCTCGGGCGTGGCCCTTCCGGGTGTGTCCTTGTCCAGCACGAACACGCGTCTGAACCCCGCGCCGGAGTCCGGTACGTCCCCTGGCACGTCTCCGGGAGCAGCCCCACCCCCGGCCGAGAGGACAGGCACCCGGGAGCTCACGGGCTCTCGCGAGTCCACCGCCACGCGCCTGACCTCCAACGTGGGCCTGCCCCACGCCGAGCAGACGGGCACGCTCATCGCGCCGCTGGAGGCGGGCGAGCTGCCCAACGTCGCCGCCATCCGCGGGCCCCGGCTGGACCAGATCCTGCTGCTCACCACCACGGCGCTCGTCGTGGTCATCGTCGGCCTGCTGGCGGCGCTGTCGGTGGCCTCCACCCAGTCCCAGTTCGAGGAGACCGCGCGCCGCTCCACCGAGCGCATCCAGGAGCAGGCCCGCGAGCTGGGGCGCACGGTGGGCCAGACGCTGGCGCTCACCTCCGTCACCAACCTGCGCGACAACAACTACGCCTTCCTGGAGGGCGTGGCCGGCTCCATCGTCACCACCAACCCCAACATCCTCCGCGTCCAGATTCTCGACCCGGAGGGCGTGGTGATGGCGGACAGCGAGCCGAAGGCCGCGGGCGCCGCCGAGTCCGATGCGCCCACCGGCCGCGTCGCCGAGCAGCGCCTGGTGCAGGCCTTCTACCGCGACCAGCCCGTGTACGAGATTCAGGAGCCCATCGACTACGGCTCCAGCAGCGGCAAGGGGCTGGTGGTCATCAGCTACTCGCTGCGCGCGCTCCAGGTGCAGCTGGAGGAGCTGGAGCGGGACAAGCGCGCCACGGTGCGCGCGAACACGGTGCGCATGCTGGGCCTGGGGCTGGGCTTCGTGGTGCTCGCGGGCGTGGTGGCCGCGTTCCAGAGCCGCCGCATCACCCGTCCGCTGGGCATGCTCACGAACAAGGTGATGCAGCTGGCCGCCGGTGACCTGGGCGCGCGCACGCAGGCGGCCCGGGGCGCGGGGCGCGAGGTGCGCACGCTGGGCGTGGTGTTCAACCACATGGCCGAGCGCATCAAGGTGCTGCTCGACGACGTGCGCGCCAAGGCGCAGCTGGAGCGCGAGGTGTCGCTGGCGCGCACCGTCCAGGAGACGCTCCTGCCCGGCCGCGACGCGGTGCAGGTGGGCGCGCTGCGCATCGCGGGCCTCGTCGTCACCGCGGACGCGTGCGGCGGCGACTGGTGGTTCCGCGCCGCGCTGGATGAGCAGCGCGTGGTCATCGGCATCGGCGACGTGACGGGCCACGGCCTGTCCACCTCGCTGGTCGCCACCAGCGCCACCAGCGGCTTCGCCTCCGCGATGACGCTGCGCGAGCCCTCGGAGGTCAACGCGCGGATGCTCATCACCGCGCTCAACGTGACCTTGGCCAACGTGGGCCGCGGCGAGCACCAGATGTCCAGCGCCCTGGCCGTCATCGACGTGTCCACCGGCGTCATCGACTACGCGGCCGGCGCGCACCCCAGCCCCCTGGTCTTCAACCGCCACAGTGGTCAGGTGGCCTCGCTGCCCGCGCGCGGTCCGCTGCTGGGCGCGTCCGTGACGTCGCAGTTCACCTCGCGCGACGGCCAGCTGCGCCCCGGCGACATCGTCGTCTGGTACACCGACGGCCTCACCGAGGCGCGCGACGGCGGAGGGCGCATGTACGGCACCCAGCGCCTGGCCGCCGCGGTGCAAGCCAACGCCCACCTGTCCGCGGAGGCGCTGCGTGAAGCGCTGCTCGCGGACGCCCGCGCCCACAGCGCGGGACAGCCGCAGCGCGACGACATCACCGTCGTCGTCGCCGAGTTCAGCCCCGCCTGACCCCTGGACGACTCCCGCATGCGCCGCACACCCCACACCCCCAAGCGACGTCTCGTCCCCGCGCTCGCGCTCCTGGCCTCGCTGGCCAGCCCTCCCACCCTGGCGCAGTACCGCGCGCCCCCCATGTCCGAGTCGCAGCGGCTGGTGAAGGAGGGCGAGCAGGCCCAGGTCTCCGCCAGCGCCGCGAGCGCCTCCGGTGACAAGAAGGAGGCCGAGGAGAAGTACCGCAAGGCCCTGGGCCTCTTCGAGAAGGCCCTGGCCGCCGAGCCCACCTCCATCACCGCCGCCGCGGGCGTGGGCTCCGCCGCCAACGCGCTCCAGGACTGGGCGCGCACCGTGGAGCGCGTGTCGGCCGTGCACACGGCGAACCCGTCCGAGCTGACGCTCGCGTATCCGCTGGGCGTGGCCCTCTTCAAGCTGCGCCGCTTCCCGGAGGCGGTGCCGATGCTGGAGAAGGTGGCCCAGGCCGACCAGGCCGAGCACCTCATCGTCCACTACTACCTGGCCAGCTACTACCTCTACGCCCAGCAGGGCGACGCGGCGGTGACGCGGCTGCAGCGCTACCTGACGCTGCGCCCCGCGAAGCTGTCCGGCAACGACTTCCAGATTCACGAGCTGCTCGGCCGCGCGCACGTGCTGCGCCGGGACGCCGTGGCCGCGCGCGCGTCCTTCACCCAGGCGCAGGCCGGACGGCCCGAGTCGCCCACGGTGCAGCTGGGGCTCGCGAGCGTGCTGGAGCTGGAGGGCAAGGTGGTGGAGGCGCGCACGCTGCTGGAGGGCGTGGCCACGCGCTTCCCGCAGGTCGCCGAGCCCCGCGAGAAGCTCGCGCGGCTGTACCTGGCCTCGGGCGATTTGACGCGCGCCGAGTCGGAGGCGGCGGCGGTGGTGAAGCTGGGCGCGACGCCCGCGGCCTACCTGCTGCTCGGTGACGTGCGGCTGGCGCGCAAGCAGGCCCCGGCCGCCGAGGAGGCCTACCGCAAGGTGCTGGAGCTGCAGCCCGGCCTGGTGCTGGGACAGATGGCGGTGGGCAAGGCGCTGCAGGCGCAGGGCCGTCACGAGGAGGCCATCCAGTTCCTGGAGGCCGCGGTGCGCTCGGGCGCGAGCAGCGTGGACCTGTGGGCCTCGCTCGGCTCGGTCAACCGCCGCGCCGGCCGCTTCCAGCGCGCGGTGGAGGTGCACCGCCGCGTGGTGGAGATGGCGCCCCGTCAGGCCCTGGGATGGATGCTGCTGGGCGCGGACCACTTCGCCACCGGCCAGTGGGACCAGGCCATCGAGGACTACGGCAACGCGCTCCAGGTGGAGCCCCAGCACGCGGGCGCGAAGCAGTGGCTGGCGCGCGCGCTGGCCCATCGCGCGAGAGACCGAAGCGGCGGCGGCCGGGCCGACGACGCGGTGCGGGACCTGCGCCGCGCGTTCGACCTGGACCGCAGCGCGGTCATGGCCCGCCGGCTGACGGCGGCGCTGCTGGAGACGCGCACGTACGCGGATGCGCGCAAGGTGATGGAGCAGGGCGCCACGCTGCCCGGCGCGACGTGGAGGGACCAGCTCCTGTTGGGCTACGCGCGGCTGGGCGCGGGTGACGCGCAGGCGGCGCTGGACGCGTTCAACCTCGCCAGCAAGCAGACGGAGGAGCCCGACCAGCAGGCCGAGGCGTCCGTGGGCGCCGCGCTGGCGGAGGTCGAGCTGGGGCAGGTGGACGCCGCCGTGCAGCGGCTCACCGAGGTGGGCCCGTCGCGAGATGCCGCGAGCGTGGCCCAGGCCAACCTGCCGCGCGTGCTGGTGCGTCGCGCGCTGGCCCGGCTGGAGGCGGGAGACGCGGAGGGCGCCGACCGCGACCTCGACGCGGTGGACAAGCTGGGCACCGGCAAGCGCGGTGACCTGGCCAAGCTGGCCCTCTTCGCCCGGGGCCTCGCGCGCGCGGAGGCCGGTCGTCATCCGGAGGCCGCCGCCGCGCTGAAGAAGGCGCTCACCCCCGCGCAGCCCTGGGCCTGGCCCAACACGCGCGCGCTGGCGGACAGCTTCGCCCTCTACAAGAAGGGGCAGGTGGCCGCCGCCCGCAAGCAGCTCACCGCCGCCGCGAAGAAGCCCATGCCGGGGCAGCCCAAGTGGATTGCGTCGATGACGGGCGCGCTCCACCGGCGCGAGGCCGCGCTGGCCTACGCCTCCGGCAACATGAAGCTCGCGGAGAAGGCCCTCAAGGCCGCGCTCGCCACCGAGCCCGAGGACGCGCTCGTCCAGCACAACCTGGCCTGCGTCGACTGGCGCAAGGGCAAGACGTCCGACGCGCTCGGCACCTGGCGTCGGCTGGAGTCGACCGTGTCCGTGGCCTCGCTCAACCTGGGCATCGACGCCCAGGAGCGCCGCCGCGAGCCGGCCGAGGCCGTGGACGCCTGGCGCCGCTATCTCGCCTCCGGCACCGGGCCTCGCATGGCCCAGGTGCGTGAGTGGAAGGACCGACTGCAGAGCCTGCACGGCCTCGCCGAACCCGCGGGCAGCGTCCCGTCCAACGGCCCCGCCGTGGTGGAGGAGACCCCATGAAGACGCCTCGTTTCCCGTGGGCCATCCTCGCGCTGGCCTTCCTCGTCGCATCCCCGGCCGTCGCCGCCGCCCCCAAGAAGGCCACCGTGGGCGTCTTCCTCGCCACCACCTTGAGTGATGGTCAGGAGCGCTTCCAGTACGCGGAGGCCCTGGCCGCCAAGCTCACCGAGGTCCTGGACCGCCCCGTCGCCGCCAAGAGCTTCGGCCGCTACGAGGACTTCGCGCGCGCCATGGCCGACGGCCTGGTCGACTTCGCCGTGGTGGAGGGCTGGGCCGCCGTGCAGCTGGGCTCGCGCGCCACGCCCCTGGCCTGGGCCTCGCGCCCGGGGGAGTCCCAGCAGCGCTGGGCCATCGTCTCCACCCACAAGGGCGCGGTGAAGGACCTCGCCGGCAAGCGCCTGGCCCTGGTGAAGGGCGCCGGCCCCGCCGACCCCAAGTTCGTCACCCACGCGGTGCTCGGCGGCGACTTGGACGCACAGCGCCATTTCAAGCTGTCGCCCGTGCCCAACGTGGAGTCCGCGCTGAAGATGCTCGAGGCCAAGGGCGCCGAGGCCGCGCTCGTCCCCGTGTCCCACGTCCCCAAGGACAAGGAGCTGCGCGTGCTCTTCCGCAGCGCCCGGCTCCCCGGCGCCGTCCTGGTGGACCTGCGCAACCACAAGGACGCCCTGGAGCAGGCCCTGCCCACCGTGGGCGCGGTGGCGCCGTTCGAGCCCTTCACGCGCATCCAGGGCAAGGACTTCGAGGACTTCCGACGTCTCGTGACCCAGGGCCCTCCGCGCCGCCAGCCCGTCTTCGCCGACGTGGCGGACACGCGCGTGGACGCCGAGGTCTTCGTCCGCGCGGAGGCGCTGGGGCCCTCGCTGCCGTCCTTCACCAGCGACCTCGCCGTCGCCGCCGAGCAGCCCGACGACTGATTTCACGCAACCTTGGACGCTACAGCCCGAAACACTCTTGAGTTTCCAGGGAATGAGAATCACCGGCTTGGCCCGGCAGGTTCTCTGGGGTAGCTTGTTTTTCGACGGCGCGAGCGTGCAGGTGAGCGAATTCGTCCAATAGACCGATTGCCCTGGCGCCGCGCCCGCCAACCGGGGCGTACAGGACCGCGGGGGCTCCTCCCATCCGCGGATGAGAGAACGATGCACTCGATTGTGTGTGGTGATCCGCTGCCAGGCGCGGTGCGTGCTCACGTGAAGCGCCGGGGCCTTCGAGCCTTCTTCACGGTGTCGGCCGTGCTCTGCGCGCTGGCCGTGGCCCACCCGACGGTGGCCCAGGCGCAAGAGACCAACGCGGCCTCCGAGTCGCAGCCCAAGGTGAAGCGCAAGAAGCGCGTGGCGAACGGGACGAAGCCCGCCGCCACGACGACGAAGACGCCCGCCACCAAGCCTCCGCGCGCGACGGCGAAGAAGCCGCCCAAGACGCGCAAGCCTCCTCGCGGCACGGAAGCTCCTCCCGCCGACGCGGAGATCCCCGTGCTGGGCGGTGGCCTGGAGGACGAGCCCACCCCGGCGACGGAGTCCGTGACGGCCGAGCCCCCCGTGCCCGTCGCCCCGGCGCCCACGGTGGAGTCGCATCCCCCCGCGCCGCTGCCCACGGCTCCCGTGGCGAGCCCGGGCGCGCAGCCCGGTCCCAGCATTTCGGATCCGCTCACCTCGTCGCCCGCCTCCACGCCGGGCCACGGCGCGGTGCTGCCCGCGACGAAGACCCCGCCTCCCGCGCCCGTCGCCACCGACAACGTCCCCATCAGCGCGCCCTTCGCCGAGCCCACCATGGACCGGGCCATGCCGCCCCCGTCGGGCCTGGCGGGATTGGATCCACTGGGCGGCGCGGACCCGCTGGAGGAGTCCGTCAACCGCGTGCTCAGCGAGGCGGTGGTGACCACGGCCGGCAAGCGCAACCAGCGCATCGCGGACGTGCCGCTGACGGTGTCGTGGATTCCGGCCGAGGAGCTCGAGGGCACCGGCCAGTTCACGCTGTGCGAGGCCATCCAGTACTTCCCCGGCATGGAGTGCCGCCGGGGCTCCATGCGCAAGGCGGCGGTGAGCGCGCGTGGCCTGGGCTCCAACTACCTGTCCAACCGCCTGCTGCTCCTGAAGGACGGCCGCCCGCTGACGGACCCGTGGACGGGCCAGTTCTACGCGGACGAGACGACGCCCCTGGTCAACTTGAAGCAGGTGGAGGTCATCCGGGGCCCGGGCTCCTCGCTGTACGGCTCCAACGCCTTCAGCGGCGTCATCAACATCATCGAGCGGCAGCCCGGGGACCTCATCGCCCCGGGGCGCAACGTGGGCGCCGAGGCGCGCGTGCTCGCCGGCCAGGACCAGACGTGGCGGCTGCACGGCAACGTGGCAGGCCGCGGTGGCCCGGTGGAGGCGCTGCTCGGCTACTACGGCTTCGGCTCGGACGGAGCCCAGCTCTTCAATGACCCCGCGACGGGGGTGGTGGACCGCAACCAGGACTCGATGGTGCACCAGGTCAACGGCAAGGTGCGCGTGGGCCCGCTGGCGCTGGACGCGGACTTCACCGACGCGACCATCGGCCGCCCGGGTGGCTCGCACACCCAGATTTCGACGGTGGGCAACTGCGGCCGCTGCCACTACACGCCGAACGACGAGGAGTCCGTCCAGAACCTCAACGCCTCCGCCCAGGTGGACCAGCAGGTGACGGACAGCCTGCGCCTGTTCGGTCAGGTGTACGGCTTCTTCAAGCGCCGCGACGTGGTGCTGGAGAACGCCTTCGGTGGCGACCCCACGCGCGCGTTGGGCAAGCGTCGGCGGCTGGGCGGCGAGGCGCGCGCCCTGTACTCGGCGGGCCCGGTGTCCGTGACGTTCGGCGGCGACGTGAAGTTCGACCAGGTCAACGTGCCCAACGTGCTGCCCGAGCTCACGATGGACGACACGAAGCAGACCATCATCGGCGGCTTCGTGGACGCGGAGTACCGCCCGCTGGAGCGCGTGGTGGTGAGCGCGGGCGCCCGCTATGACCGCTACCAGATTCCCGAGCGCGTCTGGCGCGAGCGCACGGACCAGATTTCACCGCGCGCCAGCATCGTCTTCCACGCGGTGCCGGAGCTGCTCACGCTGCGCACCAACTACGGCCGCGCCTTCCGCGCGCCCACGCTGGCGGAGCTGGCCATCAACCAGCAGATGTACGCCTCCACGCTGGTGGGCAACGCGGGCCTGCGGGCGGAGACGCTCGACACCTTCGAGGCCTCGGTGGACTTCTGGCCCTTCGACCGGCGGGTGCGCCTGACGGGGACGGGCTTCTACAACGTGGCCAAGAACTTCATCAATCAGCAGCTCGTGTTCGGCTCGGTGTCGCAGTTCCGGAACATGGGCGACGCGCGCATCGCCGGCGCGGAGCTGGAGGCGGCCGCGCAGATTCCGTCCATCAACTCGTCCTTCGACGTGGCCTATCAGTTCCTCGACGCCAAGAACGTGCCCTTCGACGGCGGGGCCCGCACGCCGCTGGACTACGCGCCCACCCACCGCATCTACGCGCGCGGCCGCACCAACATCGGCAAGGTGGCCTTCGTGGAGCTCTACGCCCTCTTCGTGGGCTCGCGCTTCGACCCGGGCTTCCAGGTGGATGAGACGACGGGCCTGCCCAGCTCCCGCGTGGAGCTGCCCAGCTACCTCACCGCCAGCGCGCGGGTGGGCTTCAACGTCTACGACGGCATCTCCGTGTCGTTCCTGGGCTCCAACCTCTTCAACGCGGCGTACGAGGAGTCTCACGGCTTCCCCGTCGCGCCCCAATCCTTCTTCAGTGAAGTCAAGGTACGCTACTAGGCACCTCGTTTGAGTACCGCACCCCACCTGGAGGCCAGTGGCCTCCTGCTGATTGCAGATGCTTCCCTGCCCGCGGCCGCGCTCGAGCAGGTGGTGCCTCTGCTGACGCAGGGTGGGGTGGGGGCCTCCGCGGTGACGTCTGCGTCGACGGGCTCGCGAGGCCTCTTGCTGTTCGACGGGGTCCTCAAGCCCGAGCACGCGCAGTGGCTGCGGCGCGAGCCTCCGGCGCTGCTGCTCGCCACGCGCGAGCGCGACGGCGGCCCGTCCATGTGGGAAGCGCTCCTGGTGGGCGCGGTCCTGAAGCCATCCGGGACGCTGCTGCCCGAGCGCGCGGAGGTGACGCGCCATCCCCTGCGCCGCGTGGCGGACATCCACGAGGCGGCCAAGGCGGCGGCGTCGGCGGTGGGCGCGGCGGAGGGCAGCCGGGTGGCCGCGGGGCTGGTGGCGGACGTGGTGCACGAAATCGCCGCCAACGCGCTGTTGGATGCGCCGGTGGACGCGAAGGGCGAGCCCCGCTACGCGCACCGCCGCACCGAGGTGCGCGAGGTGGCGCCGGAGGACGCCTGCGAGCTGGTGTTCGCGGTGGAGGACGGCCGGATGTGGCTGGAGGTGGCGGACCGCTTCGGCGGGCTGCGGCCGGGGCCGTTCGCCCGGGCGTTGGACGGGTGGGGCCAGAAGGTGAAGGTGGATGCGTCCGGGGGCGGGGCGGGCCTCGGGTTGCGCCGCATCCTCGAGCATTGCGACACGGTGGCCGCGCGGGTGTGCGTCGGCCGCGAGTCTCGCGTCGTGTGCGTGGTGGACCTGGGAGACGCGCGCCGCCGCGCGACCCAGCCCAAGTCACTGCTTTTCTGTTCGCATGAGGTCAGGGCCGGTGGATAGCCAGGGTTCCAACGCCATCATCAGCCGGCTCCGAGTGGGTACCATCACCCACGTCCGGATCGCCGGCGTCATCGACGAGACCTTCCCCCTGACGTCCACCAGCCCGGAGCTCAGCGGGCTTCTGGTCGTCGACCTGGGGAGGGTGGAGCGCATCAGCTCCTTCGGCGTTCGTCGGTGGATTGAGTTCGCCGCCAAGCTGCCGCCGGGCGCGCTGGGGCTCTACGTCGTCCACGCTCCGCCCGTCGTGGTGGACCAGCTCAACATGGTGGAGGGCTTCGCGGGCGTCGCGCGCGTGCTCTCCCTGCTCGCGCCGTACACGTGCCGCACCTGCAACGAAGACCGGATGCGGGTGGTGAACCTGGTCGACGAGGCGCAGGTCATCGCCGAGGAGCGCGCGCCCGAGCACGCCTGCCCCGTCTGCTCCAACCCGCTGGAGTTCGCGGACCTGCCGGGCGAGTTCTTCGACTACGCGCGCCGCCAGCAGTTCGGCACCGTGGACCCGGTGGTGATGCGCTACCTGCGCGCGAGCATGCCGAAGGAGCAGCCGGACCTTCCGCAGCACCTGAAAATCGTCCAGGACGACATCACCTTCATCTCGCTGGCGAGCACGCTCAAGGGCGACCTCAACGTGCGCCGGCTCGCCTCGGGCCTGGAGGGGCGCGTCGCGTTCGACTTCAGCCACGTGAGCAAGGTGGAGCCGGAGGCGCTGCCCAAGCTGGAGCAGGTGCTGGACACCGCCGCGCAGGGCGCGCAGGTGGTGCTCTGCCGGCTGCCTCCGCCGGCGCTGGCCGTGCTGGCGCGCTCGGCCAAGCTGTTGCCCGCGAAGCTGGCCACGCTGTGGCTGCCGTGTGAGTGCCGCAGCTGCGGTCAGGTCAGCCACCAGCGCATCCAGGCCAACGCGTACCTGGCGCAGCTGCGCACGCAGCAGACGGGCCTGTCCAACGAGTGCCCCATCTGTGGCGGCGCCGCGCAGGTGCCGCACATGCCCCAGCTCCAGGGGTTCCTGGCGCGGATGCAGCTGACGGACCGGCCGCTCGAGGACATCGAGGTGCTGGAGCCGCGCGCGCTCAGTCAGTACCTGTTCGGGTCCACCAACATCGACCCGCAGGCGAACAAGGGCTCGCCCACCGACATCAACAACTCGTTGGGCAGCACCAAGCTGAACGTCATCCGCCGGCTGGGGCAGGGCGGCATGGCGGAGGTCTTCCTCGCCAAGCAGGTCGGCGTGAAGGGCTTCGAGAAGTTCGTGGTGATGAAGAAGATCCTGCCGCAGTTCGCGCAGAACCCCGAGTTCGTGGACATGCTCTTCGCGGAGGCGCGCGCCAACGCGCGGCTGACGCACCCCAACGTCGTGCAGACCTTCGACGTGGGCGTGTCCGACGGGGTGGCGTACATCCTGATGGAGTACGTGCGCGGGCCGGACCTGAAGCGGCTGGTGAACGAGCTGCGCCGCAAGGGGCTGGCGCTGCCGCTGGAGCACGCGCTGCGAATCGTCGCGGAGGTGGCCGCGGGCCTGCACTACGCGCACGCGTACGTGGACCCGGCGGGCATCCCGCACCCCGTGGTGCACCGCGACGTCAGTCCGCACAACGTGCTCATCTCGCTGGACGGCGCCATCAAGCTCAGCGACTTCGGCATCGCCAAGGTGGCGGGCGAGGAGCACACGCAGGCGGGCGTGCTGAAGGGGAAGATTTCGTACATCTCCCCGGAGGCCGCGTCCGGGCGCACGCTGGACGCTCGCAACGACGTGTTCGCGTTGGGCGTGGTGCTCTTCGAGCTGCTCACCGGACAGCTTCCGTTCCGCAGGGACCACGACGCCGCCACGCTCAACGCCATCGTGCGCGAGCCGGCGCCGGTGCCCTCGCAGCTGCGGCCCAACATCCCGCAGGACGTCTCCGACCTCATCCTCCGCGCGCTGGTGAAGGACCCGGCGCGCCGCACGGCGTCCGCCGCGGCGATGCGCGAGGAGATCGAAGCGGTGATGGCGCACCACCGCCTGAACTCGTCTCCGGCGGCCGTGGCGCAGTTCTTCAAGGACACGCTCGGGGACCGGCTGGTGGAGTACGCGCCGTCGTCCGCGACGGGGACGGGCAGCCATCCGCGCCCGGTTCCCTCCGGGAGCGGCACGGGCAGCGGCGACATGGCCGCGCCGGTGGACGGCAAGACGCCGAGGCCGGGGACGGGCAGCGGCCCGAAGCCGACGGCCTCCACCAGTGGAAGCATCCCCCGTGTGCCGGGGACGGGCAGCGGCAACGTGTCCGCGCCCCCCGTGCCCGGGACTCCGCCGCGTCCGTCTCCCGTGGCCTCGCCGCCTCCTCGTCCCGCGCCGGTCGCCGCGCGTCCCGCGACGCCGCCTCCCGTGGCGCCCGTGCGTCCTCCTCCGCCTCCCGTCGCGCCCGAGCTGCCGATGCTCCCGGACCTGGACGCGGGGGACAGGACCGAGGTGGTGGTGCTCCAGCCGGGGGCCAATCCTCCCGCGGCGCCGCCGCGTCCCGTCGCGCCCGCGCCCAGGCCCTCGCAGCCGGGGCACACCGCGGTGCCGGCGCCGCAGCGTCCCTCGTCCGTGGGGATTCCCGCGGCGAACGTGGCGCCCAGGCCCGCGCCGGCGCCTCGTCCCTCCTCGACGGCGCACCCGGTCCCGGTCGCGCCTCCCCGCGTCGAGCCCGAGGTCGATGCCGATGCGGCGGAGCCCTCGAACGCCTCCACGTGGAAGTGGGCGGCCATCGGTGGTGGCGCGCTGCTGGTCATCGCGGTGGTGGCGCTGGTGATGCTGCGCGGCTCCGGCTCCGTGTTCGTGAACCTGTCGGAGGGTGAGCACGTGTTCGTCGGCGGTGTGCGGGTGGAGCCCGGCACCAAGACGCTCGCGGTGCCGTCCACCGGCTCGCTGCTCATCTCCACGGCGGTGAACGGCAAGCTGCGCCGGTTCGGCACGACGACGCAGCGCGAGGACATCGACGTGCGCACGCTGGCGGACGCCACGCCGCAGTCCGGGACGCGTGGGGCGCTGAGCGTGGCGACCAGCTCGCCGGGGTGTGAGGTGAAGGTGGATGGCACAGCGCTGCCCAACCGCACGCCGGTGACGAAGTCCTCCATCGAGGCGGGCAGGGAGCTGGAGGTGGTGGTGAACTGCGCGGGGAGCGAGAGCACGCGGTGGGTGCTCGCGGTGCCTGGGCAGGAGATTGTCGTGACGGCTCGCTAAAGTCGCAGTGGCTGGCCTCGGGACGGGACGCCTCTTCTGGGGCATCCCTCGAGGTTGAAGGGCATGTGATCCATGAAGGGCTGGACCCTCTTCCCCCACCTCGTCGTTCGCGCGACAGGCTTCCCGTTCGACTGGCTGGAGCGGCTGGGGTGTCCGGAGTCGGCGCGCCAGGCGCGCGCCCTCGAGGCGGAGCGGCGTGCATTGGACGCGCTGCGTGCCCAGGGCCCGCGTGTGCACCGGCCTCCCCGGGAGCTGCTCTCCGCTCTCAAGGCGGGCCGGCCCGTCGACACCGAGGGCCTGGAGGCACCCGAGCGCTTCGCCGACTGGAACACGCGCGCCCGCGCGGCGCAGGAGGCGGAGGCCGCCCTCGCGTCGGCGCTGGAGCGGGAGCTGCCGGCGGTGGAGACGCAGATGGAGGCGCTGTGCCGCGAGCCGCGCTTCCTGGAGGCGGTGGCCAGCTCCAGTCCCCCCGTGGCCAGGGACCTGCTCGCGAAGCGCGAGGGCTCTCGGCTGCGCAGGCAGGTGGCGAGCTACCTCCAGCGGCTGTGCGCGAAGAACGAGACGATGGGCTTCTTCGGTCCCATCAACTACGGCCGGGTGGATGCACAGGCGCCCACGGGCGTGACGCTGCGCTGGTCCGGGCCCGAGACGCTGGTGGGGCGCAACACCTTCGCGGCGTCGTGGCTGGTGCAGGGGCTGGTGCGCGCGATTGCCTTCGACCCGGACATCGCCTCGTGGCTGGTGCCGCGCCGCAAGGCCTTCGCGGAGATGCCCGCGCGCAAGGCGGGGCCGACGCCGGAGAGCGTGGAGGAGCTGCTGCCGCGAATCGTGGAGCTGGCAGATGGGACGCGCACGCTGGCGGCGCTCGCGTCCTCGCTCGGCGTGGCGCCCGGCATGGCGCGCGAGGCGCTGCGGCTCGGCTGTGACAAGGCGCTGCTCACGCACCAGCTCGAGGTCCCGTCCGCGGTGCACCACCCCGTGGACGACCTGGCCCAGCGGGTCGCCGCGCTGCCGGGCGCGGGCGCGCGTCGTCACGTCGAGGGGCTGAGCACGCTGCTGGAGTTGATGGGGCGCTACGGCGCGGCCGACGCGGGCGGGAAGATGGCGCTGCAGGAGGCCTTCGCGCGCAAGGCGAAGGAGCTGTGGGGCGTGGCGCCGCCGACGGAGCGAGGCCCCGCGTCCGAGTCCCACAACTTCTACCAGGACCGTCTGCCGCTGCGGGAGGAGTGCGGCGGAGACCTGCGGCTGGAGGTCGGCGGTGAGCGCGCGCGGGAGCTGGGCGCGCGCTTGGAGCCGGCGCTCGCGTGGATGGCGGAGGCGGCGTGGCGCACCCGTGACGCGGCCCGTGAGGCGGTGGCTCGGAAGGTGGGCTCGCGCACGGTGCCCTTCTGGAAGGTGGCGGCCGCAGCCGCGGACCTGCCGGTGCCGCTGGACACGACGGTGGCGGAGCTGCTCGCGAAGTCCATCCCCGACGCGGCCGCGCGGTCCGTCGAGCTGGGCGCGGTGGAGCGTCCGTCGTGGGACGCGGCGAGGACGCTGCCGCTCGTCACCTCCGTGGACCTGCTGGTGGGCGCCACGGACGTGGAGGCCTGGGGGCGGGGCGACTACACGCTGGTGATGGGAGACATCCACGACACGGCGCTCGTGTGGGGCTGGGCGCTCCAGTTCCATCCGTCGCGCGCGAAGGTGGAGAGCGAGATGGTGCGCGCACTCGGGGCGCTGTCGCGCTCCGTGCCGTTGGTGACGGTGTTGCCGTCGCGGCGCACGGGGCTGTTGCCCTCCGAGTTCCCGGGGCCGGTGGTGGAGCTGGGCGGCGTGAGCTCCCATGCGTCCGCGTGGCGAATCCCGTTGGATGACCTGTTCGTCGAGAGCGATGGCAAGAGCGCGCGCCTCGTGTCGAAGCGGCTGGGCTCCGAGGTCTGCCTCTACAACGGCGAGCTGGAGAGCGCGGTGCACACGGCGTTCTCGCTGCCTCGCATCCGGCCGTTGAAGGTGTCCCTGGGAGAGCACACGCCCCGGGTGACGATGGGCGGCGTGGTGGTGCAGCGCGAGCAGTGGAGGTTGGATGCGGCGGCGTGTGAGGCGCTGCTGGCGTGCAAGGACGACCGCGCGAGGCTGCGTGTCGCGGTGGGCCTGTGGGATGCGCGGGGACTTCCTCCGTGTGTCTTCGCGAAGTTCAAGGGCGAGCGCAAACCGGTGCTGGTGGACGTGCGCAGTCCGCCGCTGCTGCGCGTCTTCCTCAACCTGCTGGAGCAGAAGGAGGAGGTCCTCCTCTCGGAGATGTTGCCCGGGCCGGAGCAGCTCTGGCTGCGAGGGCCTTCGGGCCGTCACACGGTGGAGCTGCGCTGCACGCTGATGTCGGGCGCTCCCTCCGTCACGCGGGAGGAGGAGCGATGAAGTGGCTGGTGCTGCCTCCCCATCGGGACGTGACGCTCGTGCCCGAGGTCCCCGAGGGGTGGCACCTGCTGGACCTGGCGAGGGACTTCACCCGTCGGGTCTTCTCCGCCGAGTCCGTGGAAGCGGAGTGTCGTTCGCGCGAGTCATCGCCACCGTCGTCTCAGTCGATGCGCGAGTTGCTCCTGCTGCGAGCCGCGCAGCGCCTGCGTGAACGAACTCCCTTGTCGGAGCTGCGCGCGCTGGGCGCGGTGTTGACAGCCATCTCCGGACCGCCGCACGGTGTGCACCTGCGGCTCGATGACGTGGAGCTGGAGTCCGGGACGACGGAGCGGAGCGCGGACGTGCAGCGCGTGTCGGGGATGCCTTCGCCGTACTCGGATGACGTGGCGGCCGTGCTCGCGCGGTTCGAGGATGCCGAGTGTGTTCGCCTGTGGCTGGAGCGAGACCTCCAGCTCCCGGCCGCCGTGTCCCTGGCACAGGCGTGTCCGGCCCATGTGTCCCTGGAGGTCGCGGGACCTTTTGCCTCGACGCATCGCAAGGTGCTGGCGCGGATGCCCGCGTTCCGGCGTGCCACGTTCCCGGAGCAGGTCCCCACGTTGCGCTGGCGTGTGCGCCCGTTGTCCGGCGACACGGGCGTCGAGGACCTCGTGTGGATCTCCGATGGGCTCGGGCTGGAGGTCCTGGCTCCGTATCCGTGGGGCGATGACCAGGACTGGGCGGTGATGGAGCCCGACAGCGCGAGGCCGGAATCCGGACCCGAAGAGGGTTGGCTCGGTCGGTGCGCGTTGGACGACGTGCGTGCGTACACGGGCGGCGCGCGATGGGCCGGGCATGTCTCGCTCGGCTCGCTCCTGGCCGCGGACGTGCTCGTGCAGAGCGGCTGCCACACGGCGGTGGTGGGGTTCTGCGGCATCGAGAACGGCCGGGTGGTCGACCCCGACCATGGCTTCTCCCCCGTGGAACTCCTGGTCCAGGGCTACGAACGACTCAAGGCCGCGGGTGTGCGCGTCGTCGCGGAGTGGTGGGTCGGAGCGCCGGGGGTGGACGAGGCGGCGCTGGACGCCACGCTGGCCGCGCTGGAGGGCTCACGCTTCTTCGACCAGCTCGCAGGTGTGCGCCCGTTCCACGCGTCGGTGGAGCGCATCGCACGGGTCCGCAATCTGGCGCGCTGGTGGGGGCAGCCCGGTGACGCTCCGGCGGACCGCGACCTGTCTCGCAGTCGCCCCGTCGAGAGGCCGGGCACGATTCCCGGGGCGCGTCTGCCCGCGGTCCTCACGTCGCTGGCGAGCCGGCTGATGACCCGGGCTCCGCTCAGTCCAGGCCGTGTCGCCGCGGCGTTCCTGCTCGCACCTCCAGCGGCCGATGGCGTCACGCACCTCCGTCTGGACGTGGACTGCGCGGTGGTGCACCTGCCCGCCACGCTCGAAGGGGCGCCGAAGCCCTCGTGGTACGCGGCGAATCTGCGCACGGGTGGGGTGGTCGTGATGGATGCGCGCCTCGCGCCGGTGCTGGCCCGATTGACCGAGCCCACCGACGTGGCGACCGCGTTGCCCCAGGTGCCGGAAGCGCAGCGCGCGAAGCTGGTGGAGATGTTGGTGACGAAGTCCATCCTGGAGAGGACGCACGGATGAGCGGACGCTGGACCTTGGGCGAGGTGTTCGTGCTCCGTCATGCCGGCTTCCCCTTCGACTGGCTGGAGTCGCTTGGGTTCTCCACCGCGCTGGTGGACGAAGCGAACCGATGGCTCGCGGACGAGCAGGCACTCCTGGATGCGCTGAGCGCGGAAGGCAGCCCCGTCAAAGCCCCCGTCCTCCGGGCGTTGCTCGAGAACGACACGGCGCCGCGTTGGGCGCCCGCGGGCTCGGAGCGCTTCGCCGTGCTGTCGCGCCTGCGCGCCGGGTACAAGTCCCTCCAGGAGCGCCATGCCCAGGAGCGCTCGGAGCTGCGCTCGAAGCTGCGCGAACGCGCGGCGGAGCCCTCCATCCAGGAGGCGGTGTTCCTCTCCAGCCCCGCGATGTTCGACAACGTCTGGGCTCGCTACCTGCGCGGCGGTGAGCGCAAGGACACGTCCGACGGACGTCGGGTGGAGCGACAGGTCTACACGTACCTCCAACGCTTCTGCGCCAAGAACGAGACCACGAGCTTCTTCGGTCCCATCTCCTACGGTGAGCGCACGGACAAAGACGGCTTCGACGTGCGCACCGTCGCCAGCGGCGACACGAGCCGACGAACGTTCTTCTCCTTCTGGGCGGTGACGGAGCTGGCGCGCGCGGTGGGCCGTGAGCGCACGCTGCGGCCCCATCTCCCGCTGCGCCTCAACCCGCTCTTCACGGTGTCCCGCGGCCGTGCCTCCTGCGAGGTGTTGAAGCTGGAGGTGCCGCTGTCCGAGAGCGCCGAGCGCCTGCTGTCCGTGCTCCGCGAGCATCCCACGCCCGCCGCCGCCGCGAAGGTGCTGGGCATCGCGGTGGAGGACGCCGAGCGCGCCGCGTTGCCCCTGGTGAAGGGCGCGCTGCTGCTCTGGGGACTGCCGTTCCGACCCAACGACTTCGCGACCTTCGAGAGCGTGCGGGACGCCGTCGCCGCGCTGCCCGAGCTGGAGGCGCGCTCGCGTTGGTTGGAGCGCCTGGACACGCTGTCGCGACTGAAGGCCGAGTTCCAGACCGCGGACCTGACCCGCCGCAAGGTGCTGCTCCTCGAACTGGAGGCGCGCTTCACGGAGGCCACCGGCAAGCCCGCGCGGCGCGGCGACGGGCAGGTGTACGCGGACCGGCTCATCGTCTACGAGGAGGCCAGCTCACCATTCCGTCTGCGCTTCGGCCGGCGCTTCACCGAGGAGCTCGAATCCGCGCTGAGCGGTCCGCTCGAACTCTCCGCCGCCTATGGCGAGCGCGTCCAGCAGGGCTTCCGCGAGCAGGTGCGCGAGGCGCTCGGCACGGACGAGCGTCCGGTGGACCTGCTCGACTACGCCGTGCGACTGCGTCCGGACCAGGTGACGGGCAGCCGCTTCTCGCCGGTGCCCCCGGTGTTGTTGGACGAGTCACCCGAGCGCGCGCGCACGTTGCCCGTGGACTTCCTCGGAACGTCCACGCCGGGAGGCCGCTACGCGCTGCCGGATGTCTGCCTCGCCGCGAAGGGTGACGGCGCGGGCTTCGAGGTGATGCTCGCGCGAGTGCATCACCACCTGCTCCTGCGAAGCTGGCTGAGCGCGTTCTTCCCGTCGAAGGAGCGCTATGCGGCGGTGGCCTCGCGCTGGTTGGAGTCGGACCCGTCCGCGCGCGGACTCGTGGGCCTGTCCATCCGCCGTCGCAACAAGGGCTTCTATGTCTTCCCGGGCAGGCGGCTCGTCTATTCGGTGTCGGACGTGCTGGACGTCGAGGACGGCGCGCTGACGCCGAGCGACGTGAAGGTCCTGCCCACCTCCCAGGGCCCGGTGCTCGTGGACGGGAAGGGCGAGCGGCTGCACCTGTACCTGCCGCTGGACGACTTCTCCTCGTACCCGCCCTTCGCCGCGCTGGCGCATCCCCAGGTGCTCCATGCACCGCTGCGCACGCGGGGACAACACCTGCCTCGGCTGAGCATCGGCGGCGCGGTGTACCAGCGCGAGCGCTGGGAGTTGTCCTCCGAGCACCTCGCGCGTCCCTCGGGCTTCGAGCTGTTCCTCGCCGTGCAGCGTGAGCGACACGTGCGCGGCTGGCCTCGCTTCGTGTTCATGCGCAGCACGAAGGAGCGCAAGCCCTACCTCATCGACACCGCGAGTCCGTTCGCGTTGGACCTGCTCTCTCACCTGGCCCGCGAGGCCGAGCGGCTCTCCGTGGAGGAGATGTACCCGGCTCCCGAGCAGCTCTGGCTCCGGGACGAGCGGGGCCGCTACACCTGTGAGCTGCGCATGCAGTTCACCCGTTGGAGCGAAGGCGCCTCGCCGCTTTGACATCCGAGCCGCGTCCGCGAACAGAATGTGCCCGAGGTTCGGCGCACCACCCTGGAGAGGTCATGTCTGGAGAGAACACCGTCGTTCCGGAGCCCCGGAAGCTCAAGCGCCCCGTGGAGGAGATTCGCGCGGAGCTGCTCGCGGACGCAGACGTGAAGGAGCAGGCGCGGATGCTCCAGATTCCGGTGGAGGCCTACGTCGAGAAGATCATCGGCTACAAGCTGCACCCCGAGAAGCCGATGCCGCTGGAGATCACCCTCGACCACGAACTCAAGGCCAAGGACCCCAAGGCCCCCACCGTCGAGGAGATCCAGGGTCACCTCGACAAGCTCATCAGCGGCGAGGTCATCATCAGCCGCGCCCAGCAGCGCGACGGCTTCAGCTCCGACAAGGGCGATGAGCGCTACAAGGCCGCGCTGGCCTCGGACGCGGTCCTCACCGGGGCCCCCGAGTCCCGGGGCGCGCCGACCCCACCTCGCGGCCCCAAGAAGGACTGAGGCCGCAACCTCGCGGAATCACTGGGCCTGACAGGGCTCTCCCGGATTTGTTCCGGAGCCACGGAACTTTGTGGGCGCTGGTCCGATAACTCCACTGTCAGGCTTACTTTCGGCGGACGCAGAGCGACGCCGGCACGCGAGAGGCAATCATGGGGCTCTTCAAGAACGTTCTCGGCAAGGCGCTGGACATCCTCAAGCCGGCGCTCACGGCCATCAACCCGGCCCTGGGCATCGCGGCGGGCTTCGTCAGCGGGCTGATGAAGGGCGAGAACCCGCTCCAGGCGGGCCTGGGCGCGGCCATGGACCTCTTCCCCGGCGCGAGCGTCGCGAAGAACCTGCTCAACAAGTTCCCGGGCAGCAACATGCTCGAGGGCATGGGCGGCAACAGCCTGGTGAGCGGCCTGCTCGACAAGATGGGCGGCAAGAACCAGATCACCGACCTGCTCTCGGACGTGATGAAGGCGAACGAGAAGGGCGGCCTGTCGGAGCAGAGCCTGCGCAACGCGGCGGAGCTGTTCGCCAAGCGCATGGCCGAGGCGACGCCGTCCTGATTCGGGCTTCACCTCAGTAGCCCTCCCCCCCCGGGCGCCGTCCCCTCGATACAGGGGCGGCGCCCTTCGTGTATTCAGGGAGCGACATCTCGCTGCACACCGGTGGGTCTGACGGATGGGTTTCAGCTCGGAGGTCCTGATTCTCGGCGCGGGCGTGGTGGGGCTGTCGGCCGCACGGCGGCTGGCGGCGCTCGGCGCGCGCGTGACGGTGTTGGACGCGGTGGACCCGGGAGGCCGGGGCTCTCGCGCGGCGGCGGGCGTGGCGATTCCCTCCGTGCGCCTCTACGACGACGCGGACATGCTGGCCTTCGCGCGCGCCGGCAGGGATGCGCTGGTGGCGGAGCTGGACTCGCTCCCCGAGGGCGCGCTGCTCCGCCGTGGACAGGGCATCCTCCGCATCGCCGCCGATACCAAGGGGCGTGACGCGCTCGCTGCGCGCGCCGAGAAACATCCGGAGGAGCTGGGCACGTGGGTGGACGCCGCGCGCCTGGTGGAGCTGGAGCCCGCGCTGGAGGGGACGCCGCTCTTGGGTGCCTTCGAGTCGTCGCGTGGCCACATGGTGGACACGGAGGGCTACGTCAACGCGCTGCTGGGCGCGGCGGCTCGCGCGGGTGTGCGGCTGCGGCTCGGTGAGTCGGCGCGCGCGGTGGAGGAGACCTCCGACGCCGTGGTGCTGCGCACGGACCGAGAGACGCTGCGCGCGGACCAGCTCCTCGTGAGCGCGGGGCCCTGGTCGTCGACACTCGCGGGCTTGCCTCCGCTGCCGCTCAAGCCGGTGCGAGGGCAGATGATGGTGGTGCACCAGCCAGGGCTTTCCTTGTCGCGAGTCGTGTCCGGGCCGACGTACCTGGCGCCGTGGCGCGCGGGGGAGCTGGTGGTGGGGGCCACGGAGGAGGACGTGGGCTTCGTGGAGAACGTGACGCCCACGGGCCTGCTGCACCTGAGCGCCACGGTGGCGAAGCTGGCGCCACGTCTGCGCGAGGCTCGCTTCGTGCGTGCCTGGGCCGGGCTGCGCGCGGTGACGCCGGATGGTCGTCCGTACCTGGGCCGCTACCCGGGCACGCGGCGCACGTTCGTGGCCACGGGGTTGGGCGGGCAGGGGATCCTCACGGGCGCCCACGCGGCGGCGCTGGTGGTGGAGCAGGTGGCGTCGGGGCGCGAGGCGCCGTTCTCTCCTGCCCGGGCCCTGGGGCCGGGCGAGGGACGCGGCTGACATCTTTGCAGGGAAACACCGTCTCTGGGCCGGAAAGCAGTGGGTGGGGAATCCGACATGCGTGACGAAGTGTCTCGAGGAAAGACGTACCTGCGCGTCCCGTTGTTGTTGGTGACGGCCGTGTTGTCCATGGGCAGCGGCATGGGCAATCCTGGGTGCAACAGCGGGGATGACGATGTCGACGTCATCGCGCCCGAGGAGTGTGAGTTCGGCTGCGCCATCAGCGGCGCCTACGTGTTCAGCTTCCAGGACACCACGCCGTTGAGCGCCGACTGCGGCCTGGTGGGTGTGTCGCTGCCGGAGGGCGAACGGGTCGTCGTGGTCCAGAAGGGACGCGAGGTGGACATCACGGGGACGCTGGGCGAAGTCCCCCTCACGGGCTCGCATTTCAAGGGGAGCGAGGACAAACACCTCGTGCTGAGGGCGGTGGTGGAGCTGCGTCGCCGCGAGGGTCCTCCCACCGAGCTGCTCTACCTCATCGAGGGTGTGTTCGCCGAGCCCCCCGAGAGCCTCGATGCACCGGCCTCCTTCTCCGGGACGTTCAATGCCAGCCACGTGAACACGGTGGAAGGCGACCCGGAGTGCCGCGTGGTGCGCCGCTTCACGGCGACGCGCCAGTGACGCGTCGGTGTCTCAGTAGAGGCTGACCGAGTCGAACGGCCGGTTCAGCTTCGTGCGGGGGCGGGGCAGCAGCGCGTGCACCGCCTTCGCGTCCGACTTCGTGAGCGCGTCCACCAGGGCCTGGGTCTCCTTGGGCCAGGTGGTGCTGGCCCGGGCGCAGCGCAGGGCCTCGGACCAGTCCTCGCGTCCCGCCGCGAGGGACAGTCCCGCCAGGCTCTCCGCCGCCTTCAGGGGCTCGCCAATCTCGCGGGCGTGCTGCTCGGCGCGGGCGAACCACTCCACCGCCTGCGCCATCCGTCCGTCGTCGAGGAACAGGCGGCCCAGCTCCGCCGCGATGACCTGACGGTGGAACGAGTCGCGCAGGGCCTCCGCGCTGGCATAGGCCTGCTGGAAGTGCTCCACGGCCTCGTCACGCTGGCCGGACGCGAACTCCAGGCCCGCGAGGCGGTAGCGGTGGTGCTTGGAGAAGTTGACGCCCCAGCGCTCGCTGATGCCCTCGAAGCGCCGCCATGTTCCGATGGCGTCCGCGAACTGCCGCGCGGACTCCTGGAGGTAGCTGGCGTTGGAGATGAGGTTGATCTTGAGGTGCGTGGCGCTCGCGTCGTGCAAATCACCCACGCAGCGCATGGCGAGCTTCTCCTCGACCAGCGCCTTGTCGAGCTTGCGCTCCTGGAACCAGGTCAGCGCGCACACGTTGCGCAGCCAGCCCTCCTGGAGCGCGCGGTCCGGCGCGGTGCTGCGTGCCAGCTCCGCGAGCCCCGCCTCGACCTCCGCGCGGGCATTGGGGAGCTGACCGAAGCGCTTGGTCAGCGTCAGCGCGCGGAACATGTGCAGTCGCGCGCGCAGCTCGGGAGGCAGTCGGCACTCGAGCCCGCGGCCGAACGCGGCCATGGCCTCGTCGTGCGAGCCCGTGAAGACATGCACCACGCCCATGCACCGGTGGAGCAGGGCCTTCAGCTCGTCCTCGTCTCCCAGGCTCGCGCGGTCGATTTCGATGGCCGGCGTGGTGAAGCCCGTGTCGAGCGCCTCCCAGGCCTGGACCACGCGCCCGGGGAAGTTCGGCTCGGACGTGGACTCGAGCAGCGACAAGCCGTGCTCGGCGGCGAGCAGCGCGCCCTCGTAGTTCGTGGTGAAGAAGCAGCTGCGGATGGCGAGGATGGCCGCGGCCACGCGAGTCTCGCGCGACTCCGACTCGTCCACGACGAGCCGCAGGTAGCGGCCCTCCAGGTCCACCGTGGGCTCCAGCTCGCGCGAGGACACGGGACCCGGGCCGGAGGCGTGGGGCACGCGCATGCGGTCGCACAGCGAGTCGAGATAGGCCTGCCGGCGAGACTCGAAGGCGGCGGCGCCATGGGGACGTCGCATCCGCCAGCCGGTGAGCAGGAGGGTGCCGTCCAGGCCGTCCAGCCGGGCCCACTCGGCGGCGCGCATGACGGCGCGCAGGCTGACCAGGTCGCACTCTCCCGCGCCATGCAGCACGAGGGGGCGGCCGCTGGCGCGCAGCGTCTCCACGATGGTTCGCGCGGCCACGGTGAGAATCCAGAACGTCTGCTCGGATTCACGGTGGAGCCGACGCTCGGAGGGGGACAGCGCCAGGTCCTCGAGCGCGGGGACGCCCTGCGTCGTGCCCGGGAACAGCCGGTTCCACTCGGAGGGGTGCGCGGCGGCGATGGCGCGGTGGACGTCGGGGGCCGCGTCCTCACAGGCCTTGAGGACCTTGCGCAGCCCACCGAAGGCGGTGGGGAGCGCCACGCCGACGTCGACTTCGATGGCGCGGGAGGGGAGGGCGGAGGGGACTCCCTGTTCCACGGACACTGCGAAGGCAAGACCGGGTCGGGCGCTCACGCTGGGGGGGCCTCGAGAGGGGGACGAATGCGGACGACTCGAGGCGTACTTTCACATTCTCCAAGCAACCGAGCAATCCGGGGTCCCCGTTATTCACCCGGGGCGGAACGGCCAGGCGTCTCCAGCGATGTATCACGCGGCGCGCCATGTCTCGGGTGAGACGGGCGCGGGGGGGCTTTCTAGCGTCGCCAGTTGACGACGGTGGAGGTGGCCAGGCCCAGGACCAGGGCCCAGAAGGCGGCGCCGACGCCGAACAGGGAGACATTGGACAGGGCGACCAGGAAGGTGACGACAGCGCCCTCGCGATGGCGCTCGCTGCTCATGGCCGTGGACAGGCTGTTGGCGATGGTGCCGAACAGGGCCATGCCGGCGATGGCGAGGACGAGCTCGCGGGGGAAGGCGGTGAAGAGGGTGACGAAGGTCGCTCCGGCGAGGCCCGCCAGGAGGTAGAGGACGCCGGAGACGACGCCGCCGGCATAGCGCTTGGAGGGGTCCTCGTGGGCTTCCTTGCCGGTGCAGATGGCGGCGGTGATGGCGGCGAGGTTGAGCGCGAAGCAGCCGAAGGGGGCGAGCACCATCGTCGCGAGGCCCGTGGTGGTGATGATGGGGGAGATGGGGGTGGTGTAGCCGGACGCACGGAGCACGGCGACGCCGGGGACGTTCTGGGACGCCATCGTCACGATGAAGAGCGGCACGCCGACGCCGAGCAGCGCGTGCCAGGAGAACGTCGGAGCGGTGAAGACAGGCGTGGCCCAGGCGAAGTGGAGCTCGGAGAAGCGCATCAGTCCCGAGGCCCAGGCGACACAGGAGCCCAGGCCCAGGACGACGAGGATGGCGTAGCGGGGCCACAGGCGCTTGCCGAGCACGTAGGCGCCCATCATGACGGCGACGAGCAGGAGCCGTGTCTTCATGGACACGAAGACGTCCAAGCCGAAGCGGGCGAGGATTCCGGCGAGCATCGCGGCGGTGAGGGGGAGCGAGATGTGGCCGAGGGCCCGCTCGAACCAGCCGGTGACACCGAAGAGGGTGATGAGCGCGCCGCAGAAGAGGAACACGCCGATGGCGTCGGACATCGGCAGGCCGACGAGGCTGGTGGCGAGCAGCGCCGCGCCGGGGGTGGACCACCCGGTGAGGACGGGAGCGCGATAGCGCAGGGACAGGCCGATGGTCGTCACGGCGATGCCGAGACCCAGGGCGCCCATCCAGGAGCTCATCTGCGCGGGAGTCGCGCCCGCGGCCTCGGCGGCCTGGAAGATGAGGGCGCCCGTGCTCGAGAAGGCCACGAGCACCGTGACGAAGCCCGCGGACAGCGTGGAGCCCGTGAAGGCGGGCGCGGTTTCGCCGGTCAGCAACTGACTGGTTTCAGCGGAGTTCGTGACGGTGGAGTGTTTCATCCACTCGCCACCGTAAACCTGTGCGAGCGGTACAGAACAGGGGGCGCCGAAGCCAGTACAGAAGTCACGTCGCTGGAGGTGTCTCGGATGTGAGGATTGAATTGGGTGTCTCGGGTTGGAATGTCTGACCTGGAGCCTTGCTGGTCGCTCGTCCAGAGGAGCACGTTCACCCACTCAACAGTCAGAGGACCCCGCGCCACCCCCACTGGTTTTTCCCGAGGCCCATTCTGACCTGCACTCACAGTTTAGGGGGGCATGAAGGCCCCGAACGCCTCGCCCATCAACGTCCGCACGGTGTCGGTGGGGTGAGGGGACCAGTAGCGTTGGTGGACCTGCTTCGGGTCCACATTCGCTTCGTGGATCCGCGCGACGTAGATGCTCGGGTCCTGGAGCACCTGGATTCGAGCCATCGCCGCGCCCCAGAGGAAGCGCGCGTCTTCGCCGACCTGGATGTCCGCGAACGGATTGCGACGCCAGAACGCCTTCACGTAACACAACGTCCCACCGGCCACCCAGGGGCGTTGACCCTTGGGATAGACATACTGCCAGGACTGTCCCGTGGACGGTTGATGATGATAGACACGCGCCAGTCCATTCACATCCGCTCCTGAGTCGAGCAGGGACGTGACCTGATAACGAAGCCGCCGAGGTGCGTACCAATCATCGTCATCCCAATGGACGATGACCTCCGCTCGCGCCGCCTCGCAGGCGATGTTCCGCTTCGCCCCCACGGAGTGTCGCCCCTCCAATCGCACATGCCGGATGCTCGGCGAGTCCGGAAGCAGGTCCGCGACAGGCTCGGTGCCGTCATCGACGATGATGAGCTCCTTGTCCGCCCAGTCCTGGGAAAGAAACCAACGCACCGCCAGTGGGACGAACCTCCGCCGGTTGAACGTCGGCATGATGCAGGACACCGTCGGACGCGACGTGATGACCAAAGCCCGCTGGGGCTCCTCGACCATCGGCTCCGGTGCCTCCGTCACAGGCGGACGCTCGTAACCACCGAACCGCGCCCGCACATGCGCGCGCAGCGGGTCCTCCAGCCGACGCGGAATCGGATGCGCCCAATACGCGCGAGGCCTCCCCATCGCCGCGTCGAGCTGCTCGATGGAGTACTCGACCCGATACTTCACCCACTCGTAGTCACACGGGCTCTCGAGGACGCGGTGGCCCAGGAGCGCGGTGAGCGTGGGGAACAGCACCTCCTCCGAAGCCCAGATGCGCGAGCGTCGCAGGATGTCCCGCAGCTGTTCATCTCGCTCCCACAGCGCGACCAGGTCCCGAGCCGCGTCCACCGTGAACACCGTCGACGGCCAGAACGTCCAGTGGACGAACTGCGACTCCCCACTCACGAACTTCCGGAGGAACGGTCTCCACAAGTCCACTTCGCGCCGAGCCTCGACCGCCGGAGCCGCTCGCGTCCCGGGCCCATGCGGCGCCTGCACATTCCCCAGGAGCCCCGCGCCAGGATTCGCCGCGAGAAAACTCCGTAGATGTTCGGAGTACCCAGGCCGCAACCCGAGCTGGTCCGAGTCGACGATGGTCATCGCCTCGAACGGATGGCTCTCCAACGCGAAGCGGAAACAGTCGAGCGCGAAGTCATGCAGCCACCCCCACTTCATCGGCCGCGGCGCCGGGTGGACCACCGCGTTGAAGCGCTCGAGACAGAGCCCGTCGAGCAGCCCCGGATGCTTCCCCCCGTTGTAGAGCAGGATGAGCGAGTCCGGGTCCAGGTGGTGGAGGTTGCGCACGAGGTCCATGACGCAGTCGGGCCGCTCGTGGACCAGACACGCGAAGATGTTCCTCATCGAGCCCCCTGCCGCGTGACGCGGCGCCGTAACCCCGTCACCTTACCCGCGGTCGCTGACGCCCGTGTCCCTCACGTCGCTCACTACTCGACGTGTCCACCTCCAGGTCCGTACGAATCCGGTAGGGCGCGCGTGTGTGCTGTTGACGTCCGAGCGGGAGGCGGGCTGCCTCTCTGGACAGGTTCTCGCCCGCATCGTCCGTTACAGCTTACGGCAAGGGTCGTCGCCGAGGGGGGCATGATGGTCGAGCTGCCCGGCTTGCAAGACACTCGGAGAATCTACCGGGGCCACCGGTATGACGTGCTCCGTGCCTGGACTCCCGACGGCGGCGCCCGGGTGCTCAAGGTCGTCCGCGAAGGTCCGCTGGCGGAGAGCAGCGCCGGAATGCTGCGCCATGAGCACGTGATGCTCCGAGAGCTGTCCGACATCGACGGGGTGGTCAACGTCATCGGCCTCGAGGAGCTGTCGGGCCACCTGGCCCTCGTCCTCGAGGATGCCGGACCCAACGACCTCCGGGACCTGCTGCGACGAGGACCGCTCGAGGTGGACCTCTTCCTCGAACTGGCCCTCGACGTGGCGACCACCCTCGGCGCCCTGCATCGGCGACACGTCATCCACCGCGACCTCAACCCCGCCAACCTCGTCGTGGCATCCAACGGTCGCCGGCTGGTGATGATCGACTTCGACCTGGCCACCAGCGTGCAGGGCCTCGTGCGCAGCGCCGGTGTTCCGGGCGGCTTCGAGGGCACGCTGCGCTACATCGCTCCCGAGCAGACCGGGAGGATGGGCCGGCGCGTGGACCACCGCGCGGACCTCTATGCGCTGGGCGCGACCTTCTACGAGATGCTCACGGGCGAGGCGCCCTTCCTCTCGGCCGATGCCGCGCAGCTCGTGCATGCGCTCCTGGCGCAGCCCCCCATCCCCCCCGTCGACCGGAACCCGGCGCTCCCGAGCATCCTCTCCGACGTCGTGCTCCGCCTGCTCGCGAAGTCCCCCGAGGAGCGCTACCAGAGCGCCGAGGCCCTCGTCGCCGACCTGCGGGAAATCCAGCGACGCTGGCGGGGGCCCGGAACGCCCATCACCTTCGAGCTGGGCCGCCACGACCTCGCGCGCGAGCTGGGCCTGCCCGACAAGCTCTACGGCCGTGAGCGTGAACAGGCCCTCCTGGACGCCGCCCTGGAGCGCGCCCGCGCGGGCTCCCGCGAGTGGGTGTTGCTCGCCGGGGCCTCGGGGAGCGGGAAGTCGTCCCTGGCCAACGTCCTGCGCGAGCGCGTGGGCGCGGGACACTTCCTCGCGGGCAGGTCTCCCGAGCTGCGAGGACAGACGCCCTATGCGTCGTTGGTGGAGGCCGTGCGCGGGCTCGTGGTGAGCGTGCTCGAGCTGCCGCCCGAAGACGTGGAGGCGTGGCGCCTGCGTCTGCAGAAGTCCCTCGGGACCCACGGGCGCATGCTCACCGAGCTCGTCCCCGAGCTGGAGCGACTCATCGGCGAACAGCCCCCCGTCGTCGCGCTGGGGCCGCGTGAGGCCGGCAGCCGCTTCCTGCTGATGCTCCAGTCCTTCCTTCGCGACCTGGCCACGGCCGAAGAGCCCCTGGTGCTCTTCCTCGACGACCTCCAGTGGGCGGACGCGGCCACGCTGGAGCTGCTCTCGCGATTGTCGACGGACTCGGAGCTGCACCACCTGCTGGTGCTCGGCGCCTGGCGTCCTGGCGAGTGGGGCCCCACGCATCCGCTGGAGCGCTGGCGGACGGCGCTCTCCGCCGTGGGGTGCTCGCCGCTCCTGCTGGAGCTGGGGCCCTTGGACCTGCCCGCGTTGACGACGCTGTGCGCGGACGCCCTGAAGAGCGAGGCGGAGCACGTCGAGCCGCTCGCGAGCCTCGTGCTGGAGAAGACCGCTGGCAATCCCTTCGCCGTGGGCCACTTCCTGCGGCATCTGCACCGCACGGGGCTGCTCACGTATGACCTGGAGACGGGGACGTGGCACTGGGAGCTGGAGCGAATCTCCCAGGCCGAGGTCACCGACAACGTCGTGGAGCTGATGCTCGACTCCATCCGTCGCTTGCCGGCGGCGACGCAGCGACTGTTGACGGTGGCCGCGTGCATGCGAGGGCAGGTGGACCTGTGGTTGCTGGCGCGCGTGGTGGAGGCGCCCCTGGAGGACACGGCGGGAGCGCTCTGGAGCGCCCTGCGCGCGGGGCTCCTCGTCCCGGAGGGGCGTGGCCCTCGCTTCCCGTCGCAACAGCCGGCCGGCCCCATGACGGTGCATCAGGCCACGTATCGCTTCGCGCATGACCGCGTGAGGCACGCCGCGTACTCCCTGCTGTCCGAGGCCGAGCGGGCCGCCGTGCATCGCGCCATCGCCCGCCATCTCTGGGCCGACGCGCGGGGCACGGAGAGCGAGCCTCGCGTGTGCGAGGTGGTGGACCACTACCACCTGGGCGGTGACGTGGTGCTCGACACGAACGAGCGCACGTGGCTCGCCGAGCTCAACCTGCGCGCGGGGCGCAAGGTGCGTGATGCCTCCGCCTTCGAGGCGGCGCTGGCGTACTTCATGCGCGCTCGCGCCCTGCTGCCCGAGGACGCCTGGGCGACCCGGACCGAGCAGATGCTCCGGCTCCACCAGGACGCGGCCGAGTGCGCGCAGCTCACCGGAGACCGCCTGTTGTCCGAGCGCCTCATCGACACGGCGATGGCGCACGCGCGCACGCCGCTGGAGAAGGTGGACCTCTACGTCCTGCGGATGAACGCGAGCATCTTCGCGAGGGACCACGAGTCCGCGCTCCGCCACGCGCGCGAGGGGCTCCGGCTGTTCGGCGTGGAGCTGCCGGAGGGCGATGCGACCGAGGCCTTCCGCGCGGAGCTGCCCCAGGTGGAGGCCCTGTGGAAGGACCGCTCCGAGGAGGCGCTCCTGTCCGCGCCGCGCATGGCCGCGGAGTCGGAGCTCGGCTGCATGCGCCTCTTGATGAACGCGGGCATCGCGGCCTGGTTCTCGGACCCGCCGATGTTCTCGTTCATCTACACGCGCATGGTGGGCCTCACGCTGCGGCACGGCAACAGCGTGTATTCCGCCTTCGCGTACGTGTGCTTCGGCCTCGTCTTCGGCGAGTCGCGGGACGACTACGCCGCGGGCCACCCCTTCAGCCACCTGGGCATGGAGCTGAGCCGCCGCTTCGACGAACCGCGCGAGGAGTGCCGCGTGCTCGCCGCGTTCCTCTTCTACATGCGCCACTGGCGCGAGCCCCTGCGCTCGTCCATCCCGCTCCTGCGCCGGGGCATCTCCGCGGGGCTCGAGAGCGGTGAGCCGCAGTACGTCGCCTATCTCCTGGCGAGCCTCAGCTTCACGCGCTTGCGGATGGGGGCCGAGCTGGACCGCGTCCACGCGGAGAGCGAGTCGGCGCTCGCGTTCGACCAGAAGAGCGGACAGCGCGCCATGGCGGACCTCCAGCTCGCGCTGCGGCAGGCCGTGCGCTGCCTCCAGGGGCGGACCCGCGAGCGCGCGGGCTACGACGATTCGACCTTCGACACGCGTGCATTCCTCGAGAAGGCCCAGGGGGACCCGACCATCCTCGGCCAGTTCTTCATCCTCCGGCTCCAGACGTCCTATCTGCTCGGGGACCTGTCGGGCGCGCGGGAGATGCTCCGCGCCGCGGAGCCCCACCTGCGCTTCATGCCGTCGCTCTTCACCGTCACCGAGCACACCTTCTTCGGTGCGCTGGTACACGCGGCCGGGAACGGCACCCCCGCCACGCTCCAGGAGCGTCGGTCCCTCATCGAGAGATCGTGGGACCAGTTCCGATACTGGTCGGCGAACTGCCCGGAGAACTTCCGCCACCGCTACCTGTTGCTCAGCGCCGAGCGTGCCCGCCTCGAAGGCCACTTCACCGAGGCCGCCGAGCTCTTCGACGAGGCCATCGACCGCGCGCGCGAGGAGGGCCATCCCCACGACGAGGCGCTCGCGAACATGCTCGCGGGGCGGCTGTACAGCGCGCTGGGCCGCAAGCGCGTGGCCTCGCTCTACCTGCGCGCCGCGCGTGAGGGCTTCGCCCGCTGGGGCGCCAAGGCCGTGGTGGCCGCGCTGCAGGAGGAGTTCCCCGACCTCCAGGTGCAGGAGTCCGGCCTGTGGGACCAGACCGTCACGCCCACGGGCGACGACTTCCGGGGCGCGTCGCTCGACCTGCTCAGCATCCTCAAGGCGGCGCAATCCCTCTCAGGCGAGGTCGCCCTGGAGCGGCTGCTCGAGAAGCTGATGGCGGTGTGCCTGGAGGTCGCGGGCGCGCAGCGCGGCGCGCTGGTGTTGGACGAGCAGGGCGCGCTGGTGCTCACGGCGGTGGGCGGAGCAGGGGAGCCCCTCGCGCGGCCCCAGCTCCCCCTGGTGGGCTCGTCGCTGGTGCCCGAGTCGCTCCTGGCGCACGCCTTCCGCACCGGGGACGCGGTGGTGCTCGGAGACGCCGTGCACCAGGGCCGCTTCGTGTCGGATGCGTACGTGGCGCGGCAGCGCGTGAAGTCCGCCCTGGTGGTGCCCATCCGCCGCCACGCGCGCACCATGGGCGTCCTCTACCTGGAGAACAACCTGGCCACCCACGCCTTCACGCCGGACCGGGTGCGCGTGCTCCAGTTGTTGTCCTCGCAGATGGCCATCTCGCTGGAGAACAGCCTCTTGTTCGAGGAGCGCCGGCGCGCGGAGGAGGCCGTGCGCTTCCTCGCCGAGAGCAGCGTGGTGCTGGCCGAGGCGCTGGACTTCGAGGCGACGCTGTCCCGGCTCGCGCGGCTGTGCGTGTCCTTCCTCTCCACGCTCTGCGCCATCGACGTGGTGGAGCCCTCGGGCGCCATCCGCCGGCTCTCCACCGCGCACGCCGACCCGGGGCACGAGCGCGTCGCCTGTGATTTGCAGTCGTTCTACACCCCCGACTGGGACTCGTCCCAGCCCGCCATCGCCGTGCTGAAGAGCCGCGAGCCGCTGCTCATCCCCGTCATCACCGACGAGGTCCTGGAGCGGCTGTGCCGGGACGAGGCGCACATCGCGCTCATCCGCGCGCTGAAGGCCCGCTCCTTCCTCGCGGTGCCGCTCATCGCCCGCGGGCGGATGCTGGGCGTCATCTCGCTCGTGTCCTCGGTGCCGGGCAAACGCTATGGGCCCTCGGACGTGGAGCTCGCGCAGGACCTGGCGCGCCGCGCGGCCATCGCCCTGGACAACGCGCGGCTGTACCACGAGTCGCAGGACGCCATCCGCCTGCGCGACGAGTTCCTCTCCATCGCCGCGCACGAGCTGTACACCCCCATCACCGCGCTCCAGCTCTCCGTGCAGGGACTCGCCCGGAGCGAGGTGCCCACGCGCGACGCCGTCCAGCGCGCCTCCAAGACGACGCAGGCGCAGACCCGGCGACTGGCGCACCTGGTCGACGAGCTGCTCGACGTCTCCCGAATCCAGACGGGCCGCCTCCACCTGACGCTGGAGCCGGTGGACCTGTCCTCCGTGGTGCGCGACGTGACGGAGGGCATGCGGGACGCCATCCAGCGCTCCCAATCGCGTCTCTCCCTGACCCTGTCCCCGGACTGCATCGGCCGATGGGATCGCGTCCGCCTGGAGCAGGTGGTGACCAATCTGTTGTCCAACGCCCTCAAGTTCGGCTCCGGGAGCCCCATCGAGGTGCGATTGGCGCACGCCCACGGACGTGTCCATCTGGAGGTCATCGACCAGGGCATCGGCATCCCCGCCGAGCGACTGCCGCACATCTTCGGCCGCTTCGAGCGCGCCGTGTCGTCACGCGAATACGGGGGCCTGGGCCTGGGCCTCTTCATCGTCCGCGAAATCGTCGTGGCGCTCGGCGGACAGGTCCACGCACAGAGCACCCAGGGCGAGGGCGCCCGCTTCACCGTCGAGCTGCCGAGCGAGGGCCCCGTGGACCTCCGCGCCAGCAACCCGTGACGCCCTCAGTCGTGCGTGCCGATGTGCTGGTCGCCGTGCCGCTCGCAGACCCAGTGGAACGCGCACGAGCACGCCACCGCGCGGGCACTGGAGCAGCACCGCCCACCGAAGTGCTCGGGCAGGGGAAGGGCGTCGTCCTCCGGCGGGTCCGGCAACAACCGCGGCGCGCCGCGCCCCGACTCCGCGGGGGACTCGTCACAGCACCCTCGCTCCATGCAGCGCGGGCACAGGGACAACTCACAGTTGGCGCACCAGTCGAAGATTTCACCGGGGCCACCACGTCGCTCACATCCACCACAGGTGTCGAACAAGGCCACCTCCAGGCTTGACGTGAAGCAGGTTACGGAGGGGGTCTGACAGGCCAGGGCGCCTGGGGCGCGTCCCACCCTTGGGCGCGCCGCGTCCTGCAAGTGTCATTTCGGGCTCTGTCGGAGGGTGGATCCTTCCATCGGTGAACGGCGGACGGGGACTCTGTGACGCACTGAACGGTTGCGCCGGATGCGTGGGACGCACATGGAAGAAGCTGGGGGTCGGGCCGGTCACATCCGCGGGAAGGAGCAAACCAGTCATGAGAAAGGAAAGGCGGATCATCGGCGTGTTCGGCTCGGGGCGGCAGGAGCACCTGGAGCGCGTCATTCCGTTGGCGCGGTGGATCGCCGAGGCGGGGTTCGACCTGCTCACCGGCGCGGGCAGCGGCGTCATGCGCGCGGCGGCGGACGCGTTCGTCCAGGTCGTGGGCCGGCGGGGCATCTCCATCGGCATCGTCCCCGGCACGGTGAAGGACGGCGAATACGTCCCGCGCCAGGGCTACCCCAACCCGGGCGTGGAGCTGGCCATCTACACCCACCTGCCCCTGAGCGGAGAGCAGGGTACGGATCCACTCAGCCGCAACCACATCAACGTCCTCACCCCCCACGCCCTCGTGGCCCTGCCCGGGGGCGCCGGCACCGCCGCCGAGGCCGTGCTGTGCGCGCGCTACGGCAAGCCCATCATCCTCTTCGGCCCCAACGACGCCTTCCGCCGCTTCCCCTCCGGCCTGGAGCGCACCGACTCCCTGGAGCGCGTCGCCGAGTTCCTCCGCGCCGCCGTCCTCGAGCCCGCCCGCTCTCCTGCTCCCTGAGCTTGGAAACCCAGGAATCCTCGTCTGGTTCGAGGGTGCTCGAAGCCGGGTGAAAACCGACTAGGATGGGGAGCCGGGGGCACTGACGCTCCACGCTGAAGACTCGGTTTCCACGCCGTTCCTCGTGCGTCGACATGATCAGTGCCGAATACCCACTCGCAAGTTGGTTCCTGGCCGTCTCGACGACGTTCTTCCTGTTGGTGTTCGCCCTGCCGCTCCTCCTGATGCCGCTGCGTTGGTCTCGCTGGTTGGGCTGGGCGCCGATGCAGGGCAACACGGACCTGACGGTGTACTTCGGCCGGTGCCTGGGCGGCGTGGCGCTGGCCATCATCCTCACGGTGATGCGCTACATCCCGGACCCGCGAAGCCAGCCGGCGCTCTTCGAGCTCATCGGCTGGGTGTGCGCGGCCATGGTGGTGGTGCACGCGTGGGGTGCGTTGAGGAAGGCGCAGCCGTTGTCGGAGACGCTGGAGACGTTCCTCTACGCCGGAGTGGGCGTGGCGGCGATGTGGATTCGCTTCAGGACGTTGGGCTGAGGGCGCCAGCATGTCGTCGGCCGACATCGACCTGGTGCTGTCCTCGCTCCGGCCCTACATCCCCGGCGCGCTGATTCGCAGGCTGGAGGACACGGAGGCGCACGCGCTGCCGGCGGTGGAGCCGGTGCGCGGCGCCATCCTGGTGCTGGACATCGCGGGCTTCACGCCCATCGTCGTGCGGCTGAGCGGTGAAGGGCCTCGTGGCATCGACGCGCTCCAGCGCCTGCTTCGTGGCTACTACACGGAGATGATCGACGTCGTGAAGGCGCACGGCGGCGACATCTACCAGTTCGCTGGTGACTCCATCCTCGCCTGCTTCGAGCCCGCCTCCGACGAGGGCGACGCGGAGGCGGTGGCGCGCGCGGCCCGGTGCGCGCTGGACGTGCAGCGCAGGCTCGCTCCTTTCTCGCGGCTGGAGCTGTTGGGGCAGCGCTTCGGCGTGTCGTCGCGCATCGGCATCGGCGTGGGCGAGTCGCACCGCATCGTCCTGGGGACGACGGGCATGTGGATGCACCCGGCGCTCGTCGGCCGTCCGCTGGAGCAGGCGGTGGCCGCGGAGAAGCGGGCCCGGGTGGGCGAGGTGCTCTTGAGCCCCGAGGCCTGGGCGCTCCTTCCGGACCTGGCGCGCGTGGGCGAGGAGTGCGACGGCGCCTACCGCCTGGAGCCCTCGGTGCCGCTGGAGGCGCGGCCTCCGCCGGTGTTCGACGCGCCGGGTGGCGAGGAGCTGGTGGGCCGCTGCGCGCTGCTCCTGCATCCGGTGCTCTTCACGCGCATCACCACCGCGCACCAGGAGATGGGCGGTGACTTCCGCGACCTCACCTGCTTCTTCCTGCGCTTCAAGACGGACCACGGGCCGTCCGAGGTGGAGGCCTTCACCCGCGAGCTGAACGCCTTCTACGAGTACGTCCAGCGCGAGAGCGCGCACCACGGCGGCGTGCTCCTGATGACGGACTTCACGGACAAGGGCAACGTGCTCTACGTCCTGTTCGGCGCGCCCACCGCCCAGCAGAACAAGGAGGTGCTGGCCAGCCGGCTCGCGTGCAAGCTGGTGCGCGAGCGCGAGGCCTACCCCTACGTGCGCGAGCTGCAGATCGGCATCGCCACGGGGCACGCGTACTTCGGCGACATGGGCTCGCCCTGGCGCAAGGGCTACTCGGCGCTGGGCGAGGTGGTGAATCTGGCCGCGCGGCTGATGACGTACGCGGACGGGGTGGGCATCCACATCGACGCGCAGACGGAGCGCAAGCTGCAGCAGGGCGGCTTCGCCACGGAGTTCGTCGAGGACGCCACGCTCAAGGGCGTCACGCGCGCGGTGCCCATCTTCCGGCTCAAGGGCGAGGTGCGCCGCAGCCTCTTCGTGAAGGGCCGGGGCGGCATCGTCGGCCGGCGGCGTGAGCTGGGGCAGCTGCAGGCCGCGGTGGAGGAGTCGCTCCAGGGCGCGGGGCGGCTGTGCGTGGTGTCCGGCGAGGCGGGCATCGGCAAGTCGCGCCTGGGCGCCCGGGTGGTGGAGGAGGCCGAGTCGCGCGGCGCTCGCAGCCTGTACGGCATCTGCTACTCGTACGAGATGTTCACGCCCTTCTTCCCCTGGAAGGAGGTGCTCGTGCAGCTGTTCGGCCTGCACGAGGGCGATGACGTGGACGCGCAGCTCGTCCGGGTGCGCCAGGGGCTCGACAGCCTGGAGGACGTGGGGCCGGAGTGGACGCCGGTGATGGCGCACATCCTGGGCCTGAGCGTGGAGGAGGACGCGGCCACCTCGGGGCTGGACGCGCGCCACAAGAACCAGAAGGTCTTCCACATCATCTTCCAGCTCCTGGAGAAGCACGCGCGCAAGACGCCGCTGCTGCTCTTCTTCGAGGACCTGCACTGGGCGGACAACATCTCCGTCGACCTCATCGAGTACGTCGCCGCCCGGCTTGCGCCCCTGCGCCTGACGCTGCTGGTGACGATGCGGCCCGGAGAGCAGCTGCGCGGCCTGGAGCACCTGCCGTACCTGCGCAAGCTCGACGTCTCCAGCCTGGACGACGAGGACACGCGGGCGCTCTTGCGCGTGCACCTGCGCATGGAGCCGCCGGACACCGCGCTGGAGGACCTGCTGCTCTCCAAGGTGCAGGGCAACCCGTTCTTCGCGGAGTCCATCGTCCAGGGCATGGTGGAGGGCGGCTACCTGGGGCCGGTGTCTCCGGGCGCGGCGCGGCGAGAGCTCAAGCGCGGCCTTCAGACGCTGGTGCTGCCGGACTCCATCCAGGACGTGGTGCTCGGGCGCATCGACCTGCTCAGCGAGACGGAGAAGCTGGTGGTGAAGGTGGCGTCCGTCATCGGTCGCATCTTCACGCTGGACGCCGTGGCGGCGCTGGCTCCGGGCTCGGTGCCTCGCCAGCGCATCCGCGAGGCCATCGACACGCTGACGCACCTGGGGCTCATCCTCCTGGAGGTGGAGGAGCCCTTCACGTGCATCTTCAAGCACATCGTCATCCGCGACGCGGCGTACAACACGCTGATGGTGTCCTCGCGCGAGGACCTGCACCGGCGCCTGGCGCTCTTCCTGGAGGCGCGCGCGGGGGAGAACACCGCGCCGTCCGCGGGCATCCTGGCCTTCCACTTCCTCGCCGGGAACGACGAGGTGAAGGGCCTGGAGTACACGCTGATGGCGGCCCGGGGCGCGCGCTCGCAGTACGCCAACGACGACGCCGTCCACCACTACAACAAGGCCATCGAAATCCTCGCCATCACCCAGGCGTTGGACCCGGACGAGGTGCTGCTCAAGACGCGCCGGGTGATGCAGGAGCTGGCGGAGACGCTGCTGCAGGCGGGCAACTACGCGGGCGCCATCCACATGTTCGAGCAGTGCCTGGCGGACGAGGACCAGGACCCGCGCCGCGCGGAGCTGCACCTGGGCCTGGGCCGCGCCCACCAGGAGAAGGGTGAGTCCAAGCGCGCCATCCAGGAGCTGGAGCGCGCCATGGATTTGATGGGGCGCCCGATGCCGCGCAACCTGTTCTCACTGGCGCTGCGCACGCTCCTGGCCTTCGGGCTGCACCTGCTCTACGGCCTGTTCCCCTTCCTCGCCCGGCCGCTGGGGCCTCGGCTGCCGCTGTACCTCAAGCAGCTGTCGACGCTCGTCTCGCTCATCAAGATCTACTACTTCAAGGACCTGGCGAAGCTCACGTGGGCGACCATGGTGGCCACCATCATGGCGGAGCGCTCGAAGGGGGAGCGGGGGCTGAGCCTGGCGAGCAGCTATTACGGCTCGCTGCTCTTCGGCTCGGGCTTCCTCGGGTTGTCGAAGCGCTGGTGTCAGCGGGCGCTGAGCTACGCGCGGCAAGCGAGGGACCCCTCGGCGGAGGGCATCGCGCTGTCGCGTCTGGCCACGCTGTCCATCTTCAGCAACAAGCAGGCGGAGGCCACCTGGTACGCCGAGCAGTCCATGGCGCTCTTGCGCCAGGTGCGCGACATGTGGGAGGTGCAGACGGGGCTGATGATGCTGGGCTCCAGCCAGTTCCTCGCCTCGCGCTTCGAGGGCGCCGAGGCCGCGTACGTCGAGATGGGGAAGATGGGCGAGGAGCTGCACGCGCTCATGCACCAGGGCTGGGCGCACTCGTGGGTGCCCATGTGCCGCTACCTGCGCGGCGAGGGCGAGGTGGGCGAGCTGTGCGCGGAGCTGGAGCAGGGGCTGCGCATCAGCATCGAGGTGCAGGACCTGGCCAACCAGTGCGCCAGCCTCAACCACCTGGTCAACGTGACGGTGCGTGAGCACCAGGTGGAGGAGGCGGGGCTGATGGCGGTGCGCGCGGACGAGGCGCTGTGGCGCTACCACGTGCTGGTGCCGTTCCTCCAGATTGGCCTCGTGGACGCGGCGGAGGGCGCGCTGTTCGCGCTGGAGCAGGGGGCGCAGGCGGTGCCGCGCGAGGCGCTGTGGGCCATCGTCCGGCGGTGTCTGTTCAAGGCGCGGCTGCTCGCGTGGCGCTATCCGTACATGAAGGGTCCGGCCTTGCGCGTGTCGGCGCGCGCGCTGGCGCTGAAGAAGGGCGGCAAGGCGGCCGAGTCGCTGTTCCTGCGCGCCATCAAGTTCCTGGAGGACACGCCGAACCGGTGGGAGACGGGCGTGGCGTACCACGACGCGGCGGTGGCGCTGCCGCACCGTCGCGCCGAGTTCCTGGCCCGGGCGCGCGCCATCTTCGAGTCCATTGGCGCGAAGGCGGAGCTGCGCCGGTTGGACCGGCTGGAGGCGGAGCTGGGGATGGCGCCCGTGGTGGAGGCGTCACCCCCGGCGGGTGAGCGTCAGGTGAGCTGCTGAGGCTTCAGGCCCAGCGCCGCCATCTGCCGCGTGTCCCATTCCTCCATCGGGTCGAGCCCCGCGATGTAGCGACGGGCGGGGTTCTTCAGCGGGTTGCGGATGCTGAGGATCTCCGGCCCGGAGAAGGTGATGACCTGCTTGTAGCGGGGCAGGTTGCTCAAGGTCAGCTTGGACCAGTAGTGCTTCGCGATGTTGGGCAGGCTGCCCAGCTGGCCGCAGAGCCGGTGGAAGTGCTCGATGACCTCGGAGGGGTGCAGGTTCTTCGGCCGGTGACAGAGGGTGTAGCCGTCGTAGTCGCGGCTGACGGTGCCCGGCAGCAGGCGGTTCTCCGCCTGGAGCTCGCGGAAGAAGGGCGTCTCCGGGTAGGGGCAGACGATGCCGAGGAAGGTGACGGAGAAGTAGCCCAGGTCGGAGAGATACATGGGCAGCTTCTCCAGGTACTCGTTGGTGTCGCCGTCGGAGCCGACGATGAGGCCGAAGGACAGGAGGATGCCGGAGGAGAAGACGCGGCGGATGACGGCGTCCACTTCGGAGAGCGTGTTCTGCCCCTTGTTCATCGCCTTGATGGACTCGGGGTTGAGAGACTCCAGGCCGGTGTAGACGTAGCGGCAGCCGGCCTTCGCCATCAGCTTGACCAGGGATTCGTCCTTGAGGACGTTGAAGGTGAGGGCGCAGCCCCAGGTCTTCTTCAGGGGGATGAGCGCCTCGCACAGCTCGCGCAGGTACTTGGGTGAGCCTCCCAGGTTGTTGTCGAGGAAGATGAAGGCGTCCTTCATCAATCCCAGGTAGTTGGGGTTCCAGCGCATGCGTGTCTGGATTTCGTCGAGGACCTGGGCGACGGGGCGGTAGCGGTAGCGCTCGTGGCCGGTGAGGACGCAGAAGTTGCAGCGGAACGGGCAGCCGCGGGACGCCTCGATGCCGGGCAGGCGGACCTTGTTGTGCTCGAAGTCGATGAGCTCGTAGCGATACGGCTGGATGTCGGTGGGGCCGGAGGAGGGCAGGGCGTAGCGCTTCTGGAGCCGGCCCTGCTCGAAGTCCGCGATGAGGGCGGGGACGTTGGACTCGGGCTCGCCGGTGATGACGGCGTCGAAGTGCGCCTGTGCGTCATCGGGGAAGTGGTTGGCGTGCCGGCCTCCCGCGACGGTGGTCATCCCGCGCTGGCGGAAGAGCGTGGAGAGCACCTTGGTGTGCTCGTAGTAGGAGTGCAGGTACGAGAAGAAGACCAGGTCCCAGTGACGGTCCATGGGGAGGTCCACCTCCTTCTCGTTGAAGATCTCCACCTCGGCATGCGCGGGGCACAGGCCGGCGATGAGCTCCGGCACGGCCGACTGCATGATGGAGGGTTCCTTGATGCGCAGACGGGTGGGGTGCGTGTACGTGGAGATGACGGCGATCCGCATGCGGGACTGTGGCTCCTGGAAGAAGCGGACGCGCGTGAGGAGCCGCCAGCCGGCGGTCGGGTCTCCCCCTCACGAGACCGTGTTTCCAGAATCCCTCCGGGAAGGCGGCTTGGCAAAATGACAGCGCCGTTCTCCGGGTGTTTCACGATGTCGCCGGGGTGTCCGAGTGGACGGGCCTTGCTTGGCTTTACGGTCGCTCTTACCGCGGGACTCGCGGCAGTGGGCACGCGGCACGTCTCTCGGAGAGACACGGGCTGCTTCGCGTCACCGGTTTCCCGGAGGTTGCTACCTTAGGACCGTTAGTAGGGCTTGGTTGCGTGTCGGACCCGTACGGCCAGACACCCCGGCGACGAAGATTCTCACCGCCTGTACTCGTGGTGGCGCGCCGTTGACGCCACCTTTGCGCCAGGCCTGACAGCGGCTGTGATTTGCGTAGGATGGCTGTGTCGGTCGTGACCCGCTCACCCGACACTCCCCCTCGATTCGCACCGACGAGCTCCCCCCATGCCCGTGACCTCCTGGAACATCGACCCCGCACACTCCTCCGTGCTCTTCATCGCCCGTCACATGGTGGTGGCCCGCGTGCACGGCCGCTTCGAGCGCGTCTCCGGCTCGCTGCGCGTGGACTCCGAACAGCCCACGCGGGGCGAGGTCGAGGTCTCCGCGGACACGGCCAGCATCTACACCGGCGCGCCGGAGCGCGACGCGCACCTGCGCTCGCCGGACTTCCTCGACGCGGAGACCGCGCCGAAGCTCACCTTCCGCAGCACCCACGTGGAGCCCACCGGCGGCGCGGGCTTCCGCCTGTCCGGCGAGCTGTCCATCCGCAACGTCACCCAGCCCGTCGTCTTCGAGGCGCGCCACACCGCCACATCCAAGGACCCGTGGGGCAGCACGCGCCTCATCTACACGGCGCGCGCCACCATCAACCGCTCCGACTACGGCATCCGCTGGAACAAGACGCTCGACAACGGCGGGTGGCTCGTCGGCGAGAAGGTCGACATCGAGCTCGACATCCAGGCCATCCCCGCCGCCAGCTGAGCTGCGCCGAGCCTCAGGGCCCGGGCATGAAGTCGGCCTTCACGGCGGCGTGGTCCGAACCGCCGTAGCCGCTGCCCTCCCGGACCGCGCGGAACGAGCCCGGCACGTACGTGCCGGCCGCGTTGTTGGCCACGAACAGGTGGTCGATGGCCTGCTTGCGACCGGAGTAGTTGTACGTCCACGTCTGGTCGTCCGGCCGGTCCTTCGCCACGCGCTTGAGCATCCCGTCCTTCTCCAGCGCGTCGATGGGCGCCGAGCCCGGCGTGTCGTTGAGGTCCCCGCCCATCACCACCAGCGCGCGGGGTGCGCGCGCCGCCGCCTGCATGACGATGTCCCGGGCGGCGCTCGCCTCCGCGTAACGGCGGCCCGGGTCGTCGTTCGACTTCGCCTTGAAGTGCGCCGCGAAGACGATGACCTCCTTGCCGTTCACGTCCAGGTGCACCTCCAGGAACTCGCGAGCGAAGCGCGTGGACGAACCGTCCGGCCGCGTCAGCGCGCGGTGCCGGTGCGTGACGACCGAGGTGATGGGGAACGCGGAGAGCACGCCCACGTCCACGCTCGCATCCTCGTGAATCTCACCCAGCACCGCGTGCGGGAACTCGGGCAGCCGCGCCTGGAGCGCGTCCAGCCCCGCCTGCGTCTCCACCTCCGCCAGCAGCACCACGTCCGCGTCCAGCAGGCCGATTGCGCCGGAGAGCCGGGCCACCTGCGCGTCGAACTCGTCGCGCGTGGGCAGCTCCTCGTACTCCGAACCCCCGCACCGACCCGAGTCGCAGACGGTGTCGAACAGGCGATGGACGTTGTACGCCGCGATGCGCACGCTGCCCTCGGGTCGGATGGCCTCCCCGTCGCCGTTGCCGCACGGTCCCGAGGGACACTCGGCGCCCGGGAGGTCCGGCGGCGGGCGCCCGTCACAACCGAGCAGTCCCAGGAACAGTCCGCCCACCAGCCGCGCGCGGAGGAAGGAACGACCCAACGCCCCGACGAACGCCAGGGGCCGTGCACCGCGAGTGGACAGGTCAGGCATGCGGCCGTGCACACTACCACCAGGCGCCCGCGCGGACGCTGTCCGTGCCCGTGGGGGTCCACGATTGCACTCGTGACGCGAGCTGCTAGTTTGCCGCGTCACGCGAGGTGTTCCAGGAAAGAGCGTGCCTGCCCGGTCTCCATGGCGGCGGGCTCACGGGGCGACTCGAGTCACGAAGCGGCGAGGGGTGGAACCCGACCTCCGTCGTGCCGACCGGGGCGCGAGACGTCAGGTTGTGGAAGTGGAAGGAGGCGAGGACATGGTCTGGGAAATCCTCATCGGCGCGGCGGTGATGACGCTCGTCACGGTGCTCTTCACGGGGCCGGGGATGTGGAGCTCGTCGTGGGGCTGGAAGAACGACAAGCAGAAGGACAAGAAGCCCTCCAAGCCGGACGTGTAGGCGACCGCCCGCGTCAGGGCCCGGTGCCCCGCATGCCCAGGCGCTGACGGGCCGAATCCACCCGCGCGTCCAGCTCGGCGCGCTGCGCCTCGTCGAGCATCGCGCGTCCCTGACCCACGCCGCCCTGGTGGATGAAGGTGCCCCGCGCCAGCGCCGCGGCCCGGGGGCCCAGGTTGTCGAAGCGCTGGGTGTGCTGCTTCATGTAGGCGATGCCGCAGTGCTCCAGGATGTCGCCCATCCGGGACTCGTCGATGGGCAGCCCGCAGAAGGCGGCCACGCGCCGCACGCCCCCCTCCAGGTCCTGGACCAGGTCCTCGTAGCGCACGTGGAGCACGTTGGGGTCCTCGCGGTGCGGCCACCAGGACTCCAGATGCGTGAGCCACGGGTCGTCCAGGTCCATCACCACGCGGAAGAAGCGGCTGAAGTCGAGCGGCGTGTCCTCCACCAGGTAGTGGTGGTGGTAGAGCGACTTGAGCGAGTCGGCCGCGTTGCGCGTGACGTACAGGATGCGGCTGTCCCGGGGCGGCTTGAGCTGCGCGTAGGGCAGGTGCGTCTTGATGATGCGCGGCGACGGCAGCCCGTCCAGCAGCGCCTCCGCCTTCGCGTCGCGCACGAGCTGCTCCAGGAAGGGCGAGACCTGGTTGATGTGCTCGAAATCAGCGCGCCCCTGCGTGACGAGCTGGTGGACGATCATCTGCATCCACGTCGTCCCCGCCTTGGGGCTGGTGGCGATGTAGATGTCGCCCGGCCGGGGCTTGAGCCACGTGTGGCGAAGGCGCACCCAGCGCAGCCGCTCGGCGGCGCCGGCGAGCGCTCCGGACAGGCGGGTCAGCCCGATGATGCTCTGACGCAGCAGGAAGCGAAGCCACGGACGGCGAGGACGCGCGGAGGGAGCGAGGGCCGACATGGGTCGGCCACTATGCCCAATCGCGCCGACACAACCAATGCTGGAAACGCGTGGAAATCTGGAGTCTGCCCTGGCGCGGGCCGGGGTTATTCGCAGACGCCCGGACAGTCCGCGCCACCCGCGCCGGGAGTGCAGGAGTCGGTGGGGTCGTCGACGCAGCGCGCATCCTCGCCGGAGGCCACGCAGCCCCCCAGGAAGCCGCCGCAGCACTCGCGGTAGCCCGTCGGGATGTCGCAGCTGGACGCATAGGACGTGCAGTCGCCCGTCGGCGAGCGCGCGAAGACGGTGCGCTCGACACACGGCTCCCGCTTCACGTCGTCCGAACCGCATGCGCTCCACAGCAGCGCGCCCAGCAGCCATCCTGTCGTCGCGAGCTTGTTCATGGCCGCCATCCTGACAGCCTGGCGCGCGGGGCGTCCGGCGAATCCGTGGCGTCTGTCATCGCGCCGACTGCGGCCCGTGCGCGCATGTCGGCGCCCGAGTGAGCAGCCAACCAGGCAGGGCAGCCGTGTGCCCTCAATCCAGCCATCCCGTGACGTCACCCGGGCATGTCAGAGGTGGGGTGTATGGATGATGCGTCATGGACTTCACGACGCTCGAGACCTTGCGTCTGAAACACCCCGGCTGGCGGTTGCTCGTCGCGGACCACGCGCCGCTCATCGTCGGCTTCCTGCACCGGGTGTTCGTCGCATCCAACGCACGCGCCATCGCCCAGCGGGAGCTGGTGCTGCGGCTGGAGGACCACCTGCACGCCCTGCGCGAATCGCGGGGCGCGGCCGCGTTCCCGCGCGGCGCGAGCGCCTATCTCGATGAGTGGGCGGCCGACGGCACCGGCTGGCTGCGCAAGTTCTATCCGCCGCAGATGGACGAGCCGCACTTCGATTTGACGCCCGCGGCGGAGCGCGCCATCCGCTGGCTCGTCCAGCTCACCGAGCAGCCCTTCGTGGGGACCGAGTCGCGACTGCTCACCGTTTTCCACCTGCTCCAGGAGATGACCGAGGGCACCGAGGTGGACCCCAAGGCGCGGCTCGCGGAGCTGGAGCGGCGCAAGGCGGAGCTCGAGGAGGAGATATCCCGCGTGCGCGAGGGCCACCTGGAGTTGATGGACGAGTCCGCGCTCAAGGACCGCTTCCAGCAGATGTCCGACACGGCGCGCGGCCTGATGTCCGACTTCCGCGCGCTGGAGGACGGCTTCCACGCGCTGGACCGTCGGGTGCGCGAGCGCATCGCGACGTGGGAGGGGACCCGCGGCGAGCTGTTGGAGACGGTGCTGGGGGAGCGCGACGCCATCAACGGCTCGGACCAGGGACGCAGCTTCCGCGCGTTCTGGGACTTCCTCATGTCGCCCGAGCGCAAGGAGGCGCTCACCCGGAATCTGGAGCGCGTGCTGTCGCATCCGGCGATTCAGTCCCTCCAGCCGGACGCGCGCCTGCCGCGCATCCACTTCGACTGGCTGGAGGCCGGCGAGCACACCCAGCGCACCGTGGCGCGACTGTCCGGACAGCTCCGCCGCTTCCTGGATGACCGGGTGTGGTTGGAGAACCGCCGCATCCTCCAGGTGCTGCGCGGCATCGAACGCAACGCGCTGGCGGTGCGCTCGCGGCCTCCGGGCGAGGGCTTCATGTCGTTGGAGGAGCTGGCGCCCACGCTCGAGCTCCCCCTGGAGCGGCCCCTGTATGGGCCTGCCGCCCGCGCGCGGATGGTGGACGAGGAGGTGAAGGAGGCGACCGACGACGTCCCGTCGGAGGCGCTGTTCAACCTCGCGTTCATCGACAAGGCGCGGTTGCGGCTCAACGTGCGTGAGGCGCTGCAGGCGCGCGAGCAGGTCTCCCTCGCGGAGCTGGTGCGTGAGCATCCGCTCCAGCACGGCCTGGCCGAGCTCGTCACGTACCTGAGCCTCGCGTCGGAGGACCGGAAGGCCTCGGTCGACGACGCGCGCACGCAGGACCTCTTCTGGACCGATGCGAGCGGCGCCACCCGCCGCGCCTCCCTTCCCCTGGTGCTCTTCGTCCGATGATGACCCACGCGATTCGTACCGCCGATGCCGCCGACACCCTGTCCCTCGTGCTCGTCTCGCTCCTGAAGGGCGCGGTGTACCGCGACGAGCAGGCGGGGGTGTGGCAGGCCCTGCTCCAGCTCCAGCCGAAGGTGCGCGAGCAGCTGGCCGTGCTGGGCTTGAAGCTGGTGCTCGACGAGCCGGAGGGCTACGCGTTCCTGCGCCAGCGCTCGGAGTCGGAGGGCGGTGTCGAGCTGCCCCGGCTCGTGGCGCGAAGGCAGCTGGGCTACGGCCTGAGCCTGTTGCTCGCGCTGTTGCGCAAGAAGCTGGCGGACGTGGACGCGGCGGCGGGAGGCACGCGGCTGGTGCTGCGGCGTCACGAGGTGCACGAGCTGGTGCGGCTGTTCCTCCCGGAGGGCACCAACGAGGTGCGCTGGGCGGAGCGCGTGAATCAGGACCTGGAGCGCGCGGTGGGCATGGGCTTCGTGCGCCGGCTGGGCGAGGAGGAGGACACCTTCGAGGTGCGCCGCATCCTCAAGGCGTTCATCGACGCGCAGTGGTTGGAGGACTTCGAACGGCGGCTGGAGGCGTACCGCGTCCGGCTCGTCGAGGAACAAGGAGGCACGGAATGAGCACGGTGCGAACCCTCACCCAGGCGGACCTGCTGGACATCGGCGCGCCCAACGAGCGCGCGGGGTTCCGGCTCCACCGGTTCGAGGTCTACAACTGGGGCACCTTCCACCAGCACGTCTGGCACCTGGACCTGCGTGGCGAGAGCGGGCTCCTCACGGGCGACATCGGCTCGGGCAAGTCGACGCTGGTGGACGGGCTGGTGACGCTCTTCGTCCCGCCGCAGAAGCTCGCCTACAACAAGGCGGCGGGCGCGGAGGCGAAGGAGCGCAACCTGCGCTCGTACGTGCGCGGCCAGTACAAGTCCGAGCGCGGCGACGCGGGACAGGTCGCGCGGCCCGTCTACCTGCGTGACGCGCCGACGTACTCGGTGCTGCTCGCGCACTTCCACAACGAGGGCTACGGGCAGGACGTCACGCTCGTGCAGGTGATGTGGATGCGGGAGCCGGAGGGGCAGCCGGTGCGGCTCTATGTCGTGGCGGATGGGAAGCTCTCCATCGCCGAGCACTTCTCGCGCATCGGCTCGGACCTGAACGCGCTGAAGAAGCGGCTCAAGACGCTCGCGCGCGAGGTGCACGAGACCTTCCCGCCGTATCAGGCCGCGTTCCGGCGGCGCTTCGGCCTGGAGAACGAGCAGGCGCTGGACCTGTTCCTCCAGACGGTGTCGATGAAGTCGGTGGGCAACCTGACGGACTTCGTGCGCCACCACATGCTGCCGCCCTTCGACGTGGAGACGCGACTGGCGGCGCTCATCGGCCACTTCGACGACTTGCACCGCGCGCACGAGGCGGTGCTCCAGGCGAAGCGGCGGGTGAGCCGGCTGGAGCCGCTGGTGGCGGACCACGAGCGCCACGCCGTCCTGGCGCGGGAGCTCGAAGCGCTCCGGCTGTGTCGGGAAGCGCTCCGTCCCTGGTTCTCCGAGCAGAAGGCGCGGCTGTTCGAGGAGCGGCTGGCCAGCGTGCGCGACGAGCGCGAGAAGCTGCGCGCGGAGGCGGAGCAGCTTCGCGAGCAGCGCGAGCGGCAGGGCGCGGAGCGCGACGGGCTCCGGCAGGCCATCTCCGCCAACGGGGGAGACCGGCTGGAGACGGAGAAGGCGGAGCTGACGCAGCGGCGGCGCGAGCGGGACGAGCGCGCGCTGAAGTCGGACCGCTACGCGCGGATGGCCCAGTCGGTGGGGCTGCCCGCGGCCACGGACCTGGACCTCTTCCTGTCCAACACGCGCGCCATCCAGCTCCAGCGCGAGGCGACAGCGGGCGAGCTGGCCGAGGTGCAGGAGTCGCGCACCGAGCTGGGCATGGAGCTGCGCGACTTGAAGAAGTCGCACGAGGCCGTGGCCGTGGAGTTGGAGTCGCTGCGCCGTCAGCGCTCGAACATCCCCGCGCGCTTCCTCCACCTGCGCGCCAGGCTGTGCGCGGACCTGGGGCTGCCCGAGGAGGCGCTCCCGTTCGCCGGCGAGCTGCTGCGCGTGCGTGACGAGGCGCGTGACTGGACGGGCGCCATCGAGCGCGTGCTGTATTCGCTGGGCACCTCGCTGCTGGTGGCGGACGCGGACTATCCCCGCGTGAGCCAGTGGGTGGAGCGCACCCACCTGAACGAGCGGCTGGTCTACTACCGCGTCCGCGAGGACGGGCTCGCGAGGCCCCAGGAGCCTCGCCCCGATTCACTCCCGGGCAAGCTGCTCATCAAGCCCGGCTCGCACATGGGCGGGTGGCTCTCGGCGCAGCTCGCGCGGCAGTTCGACTACACGTGCTGCGACACGCCGGAGCAGTTCCAGCGCGCGCGTCAGGCCCTGACCCGCTCGGGGCAGGTGAAGACGGGCGGCGAGCGTCACCTGAAGGACGACCGGCGGCGCATCGATGACCGCTCGCAGTGGGTGCTCGGCTGGACGAACGACTCCAAGCGCCAGTCGCTGGAGTCGGAGGGCAAGGCCCTGGAGACGCGCCTCCAGGCGGCCTCGGCGAAGTGGGAGGCCCACGAGCAGCGCCACGCGCGGCTGCGTCAGCAGGCCGAGCAACTGGGCCAGCTCTCGGTGTTCGACAACTTCCGGGAGCTGGACTGGCGCTCGGTGGCCAGCGACATCCAGCGCCGGGAGGCGCGGCTGGGCGAGCTGGAGGGTGAGTCCGACGTGCTGCGGGGCTTCGAGCGTCAGCTCGCCGCCATCGAGAAGGAGCTGGCGGCGACGGACACCGCGCTGAAGGCGGTGGAGAAGCGCCAGGGACGACAGGAGGAGAAGGAGGAGGCGGCGCGGCGGACGCTGGCGACGTGCCAGCGCACGGCGAGCGAGACCCCCGAGTCCATCCGGGCCTGCTTCCCGCGCGTGGCCGGGCTGTGCGCGGAAGGGCAGGGGGAGCTCCTGCTCGAAGCGGAGGCGTGCGACGAGCGCGAGCGTCAGGTGCGCGAGCGGCTCCAGTCGCGCATCGACGGCGAGGCGCGCAAGCTGGAGCGGGTGCGTGACGCGCTGTTGTCCGCGATGCAGGCCTACCGCGCGGAGTTCCCGGTGGAGACGCAGGAGCTGGGCGCGAGCCTGGAGGCGGCCGGGGAGTACGTGGTGCTCCTGCGTTCGCTGCGCGCGGACGACCTGCCTCGCTTCGAGGAGCGCTTCAAGCGCCTGCTCAACGAGAACACCATCCGCGAGGTGGCCAACTTCCAGGCGCAGCTGCACCGGGAGCGGCACGGCATCCGCGAGCGGGTGGACACCATCAACCGCTCGCTGAGGGCCATCGACTACAACCCGGACCGCTACATCGTCCTGGAGCTGTCACCCACCCAGGACGCGGACATCCGCGAGTTCCAGCAGGACCTGCGCGCCTGCATCGAGGGCACGCTCGGCGGCGCGGAGGAGGACGCCTACTCCGAGCAGAAGTTCCTGGACGTCAAGCGCATCATCGAGCGCTTCCGGGGCCGCGAGGGCTCCGCGGACGCGGACGCGAAGTGGACCGGGCGCGTGACGGACGTGCGCAACTGGTTCAGCTTCTCCGCCTCCGAGCGCTGGCGCGCGGACGACCAGGAGCACGAGCACTACGCGGACTCGGGCGGCAAGTCGGGCGGACAGAAGGAGAAGCTCGCGTACACGGTGCTGGCCGCGAGCCTCGCCTACCAGTTCGGCCTGCAGTGGGGCGAGACGCGCTCGCGCTCGTTCCGCTTCGTCGTCATCGACGAGGCGTTCGGCCGGGGCTCGGACGAGTCCGCGGCGTATGGCCTGGAGCTGTTCCGCCGGCTGGACCTGCAGCTGCTCATCGTGACGCCGCTGCAGAAGATTCGCGTCATCGAGCCGTACGTGGCCAGCGTGGGCTACGTGCACAACGAGGAGGGGCGTCGCTCCCGCGTGCGCAACCTCTCCATCGAGCAGTACCACGCGGAGCGCGAGGCCCGGAGCGCCTGAGGCGGACGCTCGGGGCCCTGTCTCCTTGACGCACTGGGGACCCTTCGCTACGAAGGCGCGATGACTACAATCGTCGGTGTCGTAGGCCGTGAGATAATCGACAGTCGCGGCAATCCCACTGTCGAAGTCGACGTCATCCTGGAGAACGGCATCCGCGGTCGCGCCGCCGTTCCCTCCGGCGCCTCCGTCGGTACGCACGAAGCCGTGGAGCTGCGGGATGGCGACAAGAGCCGCTACCTCGGCAAGGGCGTGCAGAAGGCCGTCGCGGCGGTGAACAACGAGCTGTTCAAGGCGGTCCGTGGGCTCAACGCGGAGTCGCAGCTCGAAATCGACGAGACGATGATTGCGCTCGACGGCACGCCCAACAAGGGCAAGCTGGGGGCGAACGCCATCCTCGGCGTGTCGCTGGCCGTGGCCAAGGCCGCCGCCGCCGCGCGCGGGCTGCCGCTCTACCGCTACGTGGGCGGCGTCTCCGCGAGCCTCTTGCCCGTGCCGATGATGAACATCATCAACGGCGGCGCGCACGCGGACAACGCCATCGACTTCCAGGAGTTCATGATCATGCCCGTCGGCGCGAAGTCACTCGCCGAGGCGGTGCGCATGGGCGCCGAGGTCTTCCACACGCTGAAGAAGGGCCTGTCGGAAGCGGGCCACGGCACCAACGTCGGTGACGAGGGCGGCTTCGCCCCCAACCTGACGTCCGCCGAGGCCGCGCTGGACTTCATCATGAAGTCCATCGAGAAGGCCGGCTACAAGCCGAACGAGGACATCGCCCTGGCGCTCGACTGCGCCGCCAGCGAGTTCTACAAGAACGGCGTCTACGACTACGAGGGCGAGGGCAAGAAGCGCTCCGTGGAAGAGCACGTGAAGTACCTGGAGAGCCTGGTGGCGAAGTACCCCATCGTCTCCATCGAGGACGGCCTGGCCGAGGACGACATGGCCGGCTGGAAGCTGCTCACGGACCGCATCGGCTCGAAGGTGCAGATTGTCGGCGATGACTTGTTCGTCACCAACGTCAAGCGCCTGTCGGACGGCATCAAGAACGGCATCGCCAACTCCATCCTGGTGAAGGTCAACCAGATTGGCACACTGTCGGAGGTCATGGCCGCGGTGGAGATGGCGCACAAGGCGGGCTACACGGCCGTCATGTCGCACCGCTCCGGAGAGACGGAGGACGCGACCATCGCGGACCTGGCCGTCGCCACCAACTGCGGGCAGATCAAGACCGGCTCGCTGTCGCGCGCGGACCGCACCGCCAAGTACAACCAGCTCATCCGTATCGAGCAGGAGCTGGGCAAGCAGGCCCGCTACGGCGGCCGCTCCGTGCTGCGCGTTCGCGGCTGAGCCCGACGCCAGGGGCCGCGGGGCGCAAACCCTCGCGGCCCTCCTGGCCCGTGCCTCACGCGGCGAGCCCCAGGTTTCGCCGCACCGCCGGCTGCCTCACCTTCCAGATGAGGCTGTCGACGATGTAGTGGTGGAAGTTGAGCGTCTGCACGATGAGCAGGCTGGCCGCTGGAATCCACGACAGTCCGCGCAGGATGAACGTGTAGAGCAGCGCGGACAGCGCCACGCAGACCACCAGGTACTGGAGCATCCGCCGGCTCTGGCTCAGCGTGGACAGGAAGCGGTGCTCGGGGCTGACCTGCTCCTTGAAGCGCCGGTTGTGGAACAGCCAGACGATGAGGATGTACTGGGCGTTGTGCCACACGTTGAGGCCCAGCCAGCCCGTCTCCAGGCTCGGGATGGCGAAGTAGCCCACGGCGAACATGCCCGCGTGCGTGGCCAGGTAGAGCGTCTGGGCAGGGCTTCCCGCGCCCGAGCGCAGCGCCCGCGCCTGGAGCACCGCCCACGCCGCGAAGGCCACCAGCGCGCACGCCGCCGCGGCCCACGCCACCTCCCACGGCACCGGCAGCATCCGCACCTCCAGCTTGAGGAAGGTGGTGGAGCCCTGCGCGGAGCGGTAGAGCAGTCCCGCGAGCGGCAGCAGGTAGAGCATCCACGCGGTGGCGGGGTTCTCCGCAGCGGGCCGCTTCGAGGCGCGGTCCAGGATTCGGCTGACGCCGTAGCTCTGCCGCAGGTAGTGCCACCCCTGCCAGTAGAAGTAGACGGACATCAGCGGCCAGACGCCGCCCGCCTGGTACACGGCGAAGGTCGCCGCGAACACGAGCCCTGGCAGCACCCACAGGTGGAAGCGGTGCTGCCTGCGGCTCTCCGCGTCGAACCCCAGCCGCGTGAAGGTCGACACCACGTGGTGGTAGCCGAGCAGCCACACGTCCACCATCAACAGCACGGGGAACAGGGACGGCCGCGCCAGCGCCGCCAGCGAGAAGGCGAGCCCCAGGCCCGCCGTTCCGAGGATGAAGAAGAGGTCGAACCTGGGATTGCGAACCCAACCCCAGGACAGCGTCGCGGTGTCCGTTCGTGTGCTCACGGCTGTCGATGATAGGGCTTGTTCGTAGTTCGTGTAAAACCTGCAATGTCGGCAAGTGTGGTCATGGGCAATCAGGGATGATTATTCTTCTGGGTGCGTAAAGAGATGTCAGGATGTTTTGATTGTCTTCTCAGGTGACACGGATTGATGCAGAGTGCGCGCATCTCCAGGCTGAGGGAGCGCCCGTGAAGACACTCCTCGTCACCCAGGCGGACCTGCGCAGGCTCGTGCACGAAGTGGGAATCGATGTCCTGATGGACCGGGTCATCGAGTCGGTGGAGACGGCTTTCCGAACGTTCGACCTCGCGCGCACGGAGCTGCGGCAGCGCGAGGGCTTCACGCTGCGCAACGCCCGGACAGGCGTGCTCGAGTGGATGCCGGTGATGCGGCAGGGCGAATCCGTCACCATCAAAGTTGTCGGCTACAACCCGATGAATCCCAGACACTACGGGGTTCCCACCATCATCGCGACGAACAGTGTCTATGACTGTGCAACAGGCCACCTGACGGCATTGGTGGACGGGGTGCTGGCGACGGCGCTGCGCACGGGGGCGGCGTCCGCCATCGCCAGCCGGCATCTGGCGCATCCGGAGAGCCGGGTGCTGGGGTTGGTGGGCGCCGGCGCCCAGGCGGTGACCCAGCTGCATGCACTGTCGCGGTTGTTTTCCATTGAGAAGGTGCTTGTCTTTGACGTGGACTCGGTGGCGCAGCGCTCGTTCGCGGGGCGGGCGGCGTTCCTGGGATTGGATGTCCGCGCGGTGCCGTTGGAGACGGTGGAGGCGGAGGCGGACATCGTGTGCACGGTGACGTCGGTGGGCGTGGGAGAGGGGCCGGTGTTGGAGGACGGGCGGCTCAAGCCGTGGGTACACGTCAACGCGGTGGGCTCGGACCTGCCGGGGAAGCTGGAGCTGCCGCGCTCGCTGCTGGAGCGCAGCCTGGTGTGTCCGGACTTCCTGCCGCAGGCGCTGGTGGAAGGAGAGTGCCAGCAGCTGCGGCCCGAGCAGATTGGCCCGGGCATCATCGAGGTCGTCCAGCATCCCGAGCGCTTCGGGGAGTGGCGGGAGCGGTCCACGGTGTTCGACTCCACGGGGTTCTCGCTGGAGGACGAGGCGGTGACGGGCGTGCTCATCGAGCTGGCGCGCCGTCATGGATTGGGTCTGGACGTGGAGCTGGAGTGTCTGGCCGGTGACGCGATGAATCCGTATGACCTGCTGCTGCCCGAGCATCAGGGGCAGCCCGGGCAGGGGGCGCCGGAGGGGGCTCGGCCCTCGATTCGAGTGGCGTGATGATGCCGAGCGCGCCGTCCATCGCCACGAAGCCGGAGCGGACGAGCCGTCGGCCTCCGCTCACGCACCAGCCGCATGACGGCGTGGCGGAGCAGTCCTTCGCGCAGCAGCGACTGTGGTTCCTCTCGCAGCTCGACGCGGGAGGCACGTCCTACAACGCGCCCTTCGCGGTGCGGCTCACGGGCCGTCTGGATGTGGGGGCGCTGGAGGGGGCGCTGCGGGACGTGGTGCGCAGGCACGAGTCCCTGCGGACGACCTTCGGTGAGGTGGATGGGAAGCCGGTGCAGCGCATCCACGAGGACGTGGAGCTGTGGCTGGAGGTGGAGGCGGTGGCGGCCGAGGACGTGCTGCCGAGGGTGGAGGAGGAGGCCCGGCGTCCGTTCGACCTGGAGCGAGGGCCGCTGCTGCGGGCGAAGGTGCTGAGGGTCGCGGAAGAAGAACACGTGCTGGTGTGGGTGGTGCATCACATCGTGTTCGACGGGTGGTCGGTGGGGTTGCTGGAGAAGGAGCTGGGAGAGGAATACGGGGCGAGGGTGAGCGGGGAGGTGGTGGAGCCCGCGCGACTGGAGGTGCAGTACGCGGACTACGCGAGATGGCAGCGGGAGTGGCTGAAGGGGGAGGTGCTGGAGACGCAGCTGGCGTGGTGGAAGGAGCAGCTGGCGGGAGCGCCGCCGGTGTTGGAGCTGCCCACCGACAGGCCGCGTCCCGCCGTGCAGACCTATCCGGGCGCCCTGAAGTGGATGCCGCCCTTGCCGGCCCTGGAGGAGAGGCTGCGTGAGCTGAGCCGGAAGGAAGGGGTGACGCTGTACATGACGTTGCTGGCGGCCTTCCAGGTCTTGCTGGCGCGTCACAGCGGGCAGCGCGACATCGTGGTGGGCTCGCCGTTCGCGGGGCGTGGGCAGCGCGAGCTGGAGGGCGTGGTCGGGTTCTTCGCCAACATGCTGGCCCTGCGGGCCCAGGTCGACGACGTCCCTTTCCAGGCGCTGCTGCGGCAGGTTCGCAAGACGTGCCTGGAGGCCTTCGCCCGGCAGGACGTCCCACTCGAACAGCTGGTGGAGTCGCTGCAGTTGGAGCGGGACCCGAGTCGCTCGCCGCTCTTCCAGGTGGCCTTCGTGCTCCAGGGGGAGCCGTCAGCGGCGCTCAGCCTGCCGGGGCTCGTCGCGACGGACGTCCCGCTGGAGCCGGGCGTCTCGAAGTTCGACCTCACGCTGTTCGCGCGCGAGACGCGCCGCGGGCTGGTGACGTACTGGGAATACAACACGGACCTCTTCGACGAGGAGACGGTGACGCGACTGGCGGAGCGCTACGTCGCGCTGCTGGAGGCGGTGGTGGCGCGCCCCTCGTCGCGTGTCTCCGAGCTTCCGCTCTTGAGCGCGGCCGAGCGTGCGTTGCTCCTGACGGACTGGAACGCGACGCGAACGGAGTACCCGCGCGACGCGAGCATCCCCGCGTTGTTCGAGTCGCAGGTGTCCCGGACTCCGGACGCCATCGCGGTGGAGTTCGAGGGCGAGCGCCTGACGTACGCGGAGCTGAACCGGCGCGCCAATCAGCTCGCGCACCACCTGGGTCGACGGGGCGTCGAGCCCGGGAGCCGGGTGGGACTCTTCGCGCGACGCTCGCTGGAGATGGTGGTGGCGACGCTCGGCATCCTCAAGGCGGGGGCCGCGTACGTGCCGTTGGACCCGTCGTATCCGGACGAGCGCCTGGCCTTCATGTGTGAGGACTCGGAGCTCGCGGCCTTGCTGGCGCCGGACGCGGCCTGTCCGTGGCTTGCTTCAGGTTCGGTGAAGCTCGTTCCCTTGGAGCCCTCGGGGGCGGCGTTCGCTCACGAGCCCGAGGTCGACCTGGCGTTGCCCGTGCCGCCGGAGTCGCTCGCCTACGTCATGTACACCTCCGGCTCGACGGGGCGGCCGAAGGGCGTCTGCATTCCGCACTGCGCGGTGGTGAGGTTGGTGAAGGGGAGCCGCTTCGCGGAGCTGGGGCCCGAGGAGGTCTTCCTGCAGCTCGCGCCCATCTCCTTCGACGCCGCGACGCTGGAGCTGTGGGGGCCGCTGCTCAATGGCGGAAGGCTGGTGGTCTTCTCGCCGAGGACTCCCTCGGTGGAGGAGCTGGAGGAGGGGCTGGCGCGAAGTGGCGTCACCACGCTGTGGCTCACCTCCGCGCTGTTCGAGCAGGTGATGGCCACGCGTCCCGAGGCCCTGTCCGGGGTGCGTCAGCTCCTCACGGGCGGTGACGTGGTGTCGCCCTCCGCCGTTCGCGCGCGTCTGGCGCGAGGGGGAACCGTCATCAACGGGTATGGGCCCACGGAGAACACCACGTTCACCACGTGCCATCCGTTGACGGCGGGCTCGCGGGTGGACGGCTCCGTGCCGATCGGGCGGCCCATCGCGAACACGCAGGTCCATGTGTTGGATGCGGCGATGTCGCTCGTGCCCGTGGGTGTCTGGGGTGAGCTGTACACGGGCGGCGATGGGCTGGCGTGGGGATACCTCCGTCGACCGGAGCTGACCGCCGAGCGGTTCGTCCCGAATCCCTTCAGCACGGAGCCTGGTGCGCGGCTGTACCGCACGGGAGACCGGGCGCGATGGCGGCGGGATGGGACGCTCGAGTTCGCGGGGCGGTTGGATGGGCAGGTGAAGCTGCGCGGCTTCCGCATCGAGTCGGGCGAGGTGGAGTCCGTGCTCGCGAGCCATCCGGACGTGCGAGAGGTGGCGGTGGTGGCGCGCGAGGACGGGCCTGGAGGACGGTGGCTCGTCGCGTACTGTGTTCCCTCGGAGGGCGCGCTCCCGAAGGCCCAGGAGCTGCGCGCGTGGGTGCGAGCGCGGCTGCCCGAGTACATGGTGCCCTCCGCCATCGTCATGTTGCCGGGGCTGCCGCTCACGCCGAACGGGAAGCTCGACCGGAGGGCGCTGCCTTCGCCCGAGGCGGAGGACTCTCGGCGTGAGTACGTGGCGCCTCGCACGGCCATGGAGCAGGTGGTGGCGGATGTCCTGGCTCCACTGTTGGGCCTGACGCGGATGGGCGTGGAGGACGACTTCTTCGAGCTGGGCGGACACTCGTTGCTGGCCACCCGGGCCATGTCGCGGCTGCGCGAAGTGGTGGGGCGCGAGCTGCCCGTGCGCGTCTTGTTCGAAGCTTCGACGGTGTCCCGGCTCGCGGAGCGGTTGGAGGAGGACCACGAAGCCCAGCGCAGTCCACTGACGCACCAGCCGCACGGAGGGGTGGTGCCGCAGTCCTTCGCGCAGCAGCGCCTGTGGCTCACGTCACAGCTCGACTCGGGGGGCATTTCCTACAACGTCCCGTTCGCCCGACGACTCACGGGGCCGCTGGATGTGAGGGCACTGGAGGGTGCGTTCCGTGACGTGGTGCGCAGGCACGAGTCACTGAGGACGACCTTCGGCGAGGTGGACGGGAAGCCGGTGCAGCGCATCCACGAGGACGTGGAGCTGACGCTGACGGTGGAGCCGGTGTCCGCGGCGGAAGTGCTGTCGAAGGTAGAGGAGGAAGCCCAACATTCGTTCGACCTGGAGCGAGGACCGCTGCTGCGGGCGAGGGTGTTGAGGGTAGGGGAGGAAGAACACGTGCTGGTGTGGGTGGTGCATCACATCGTGTTCGATGGGTGGTCGGTGGGGCTGCTGGAGAAGGAGCTGGGGGAAGGGTACGGGGCGAGGGTGAGAGGGGAGGCGGTGGAGCGCAGGCCGTTGGAGGTGCAGTACGCGGACTACGCGAGATGGCAACGGGAGTGGCTGAAGGGGGAGGTGCTGGAGAAGCAGTTGGCGTGGTGGAAGGAGCAGCTGACCGGAGCGCCGCCGGTGTTGGAGCTGCCCACCGACAGACCGCGTCCCGCGGTGCGCACCTATCGAGGTGCACTGAAGCGCGTGACGCTCTCACACGGTCTGGAAGAGAGGCTGCGCGAGCTGAGCCGGAAGGAAGGGGTGACGCTGTACATGACGCTGCTGGCGGCGTTCCAGGTGCTGCTGGGGCGCTACAGCGGGCAGGGCGACGTGGTGGTGGGGACGCCGATATCGGGGAGGAACTGGAGACAGGTGGAGGAGCTGGTCGGCTTCTTCGTGAACACGTTGGTGGTGAGGGTGGAGACGGGAGGAGCGAGCTTCGGGGAGTTGTTGAGGAGGGTGAGGAAGGCGTGCCTGGGAGCGTTCGCGCACCAGGACCTGCCCTTCGAGCAGTTGGTGGACGCGCTGCAGCCGAGCCGGGACTTGAGCCGCTCACCGCTCTTCCAGGTCATGTTCGTCATGCCGGGCGAGCTGGCGCCTCTGGCACTCGAAGGTGTCACGGCGGAGGAACTCGACTTCGAGCCGGGCGTGTCGAAGTTCGACCTCACGCTGTTCGCGTGGGAGACGCCGCGCGGTCTGGTGACGTATTGGGAATACAACACGGACCTGTTCGACGAGGAGACGGTGTCCCGGATGGCGGGGCACTACGGCCGCTTGCTCGACGCGGTGGTGGAGTCCTCGGAGGTGCCCATCTCCGCGCTCCCGCTGCTCGACGCGGCGGAGCGTCGGCACCTGCTGGCGGAGTGGGGCGCGCGTCGGGACGCGACCTACGTGCCGGGCCTGATGCACCAATGGGTGGAGACCCAGGTGGCGCGGACGCCGCACGTGGAGGCGGTGACGGACGGCACGCGCTCGCTGACGTACGCGGAGCTGGACGCGCGCGCGAACCAGCTCGCGAACCACCTGGTGGCGTTGGGGGTGCCGCCCAATGGCTCGGTGGGGCTGTGTCTGGACCGGAGCAGCCTCGAGATGCCCGTGGCGGTGCTGGCCACGCTCAAGGCCGGAGCGGCCTTCCTGCCCCTGGACCCGACGTGGCCCACCGAGCGGCTGCGGCTGATGTTGGAGGACACGGAAGCGCCCGTGGTGGTGGCGCAGGCGCATCTGATCTCCGCGCTGCCCTCGGGGACGTCGGCGCGCGTGCTGAGCCTGGAGGACGAGGCCGCCGCCATCTCGCGCCGTCCCACGAGCGCACCTTGCGTGGACCTCTCCGTGGAGACGAACTGCTACTTCGTCTACACGTCCGGGAGCACGGGGCGACCGAAGGGCATCGTCATGTCCCACCGCGCGGTGGGCAACATGCTCTGGTGGTTGCTGAAGCGGACGGTGAAGCCGGACGCGACGACGCTCCAGTTCGCCTCGCTCAACTTCGATGTCTCCTTCCAGGAGATGTTCGGCACCTGGTGCCTGGGTGGCCGTGTCCTGCTCATCACCCCGGCGCTGCGTCAGGACCCTGGCGCGATGCTCCGGTACATGGTGCGTCACCAGGTCGAGCGGCTCTATCTCCCCTTCGTCGCGCTCCAGGCGGTCTGCGACGCCGCTGCGTCCGAGGAGGTCCTGCCTCCCTTGACGGAGGTGGTGACGGCGGGAGAGCAGCTCCAGGTGACGCCCGCGCTCGTGGCCTTCTTCGAGCGGCTCCCGGGATGTGTGCTGGAGAACCAGTACGGTCCCTCGGAGGCGCACGTCGTCACCGCGTGGCGGGCCTCGGGACCCCCTTCCTCGTGGCCCGCGCTTCCGCCGGTGGGCGTGCCCATCACCAACGTGCGCCTGTACGTGTTGGACGCGAACGGCGAGCCCTGTCCCATCGGTGTCCCGGGGGAAGTGGGCGTCGCGGGCGCGAGTCTGGCGCACGGCTACCATGGTCGCCCCGAGCTGACCGCGGACCGGTTCCTCCCGGACACGCTCGAGGGCGTGGCGGGTGAGCGCTACTACCGCACGGGCGACAGGGCGCGGTGGCTGGCGGATGGGAACCTGGAGTTCCTCGGGCGCCTGGATGGACAGGTGAAGCTGCGGGGCTTCCGCATCGAGCTGGGCGAGGTGGAGGTGGTGCTGCGAGCACTGCCCGGTGTGCGGGACGCGGTGGCGGTGGTGCGTGAGGACGTGCCGGGAGACCGGCGGCTCGTGGGCTATGTCGTGTACCAGGACGGACACGCGCTGACGCCCGCGGAGCTGCGCGCGCACCTGCAGACGAAGGTGCCTGAGTACATGGTGCCCTCGGCCTTCGTCGCGCTCCCCGCGTTGCCGATTGCGCCGACGGGGAAGGTGGACCGCAAGGCGCTGCCGGTGCCGCGAGTAGAGGAGTCACGTGGTGGCCACGTGGCGCCACGCACGGCGATGGAGCGGGTGGTCGCGGAGGTGTTCGGTCCGCTGCTCGGCCTGGAGCACGTGGGCGTGGAAGCCCACTTCTTCGAGCTGGGGGGGCACTCGCTGCTCGCGACGCAGGCGGTGTCCCGCTTGAAGGACGTGGTGGGGCGAGACCTTCCCGTCCGTGTGCTCTTCGAATCGCCCACGGTGGCGCAGCTCGCCGAGCACCTGGAGGATGTCCTCGAGGAAGCCCGAGGCGCACCTCCGCCCGCGCTGACCCGGAGACCGCACAACGGCGTGGTGGAGCAGTCCTTCGCGCAGCAGCGACTGTGGTTCCTCTCGCAGCTCGACGCGGAGGGGTTCTCGTACAACATGCCCTTCGCGGTGCGGCTCACGGGGCCGCTGGATGTGAGGGCACTGGAGGGGGCGTTCCGTGACGTGGTGCGAAGGCACGAGTCACTGAGGACGACCTTCGGCGAGGTGGACGGGAAGCCGGTGCAGCGAATCCACGAGGACGTGGAGCTGACGCTGACGGTGAAGCCGGTGTCCGCGGCGGAAATGCTGCCGAAGGTAGAGGAGGAAGCCCAGCGTCCGTTCGACCTGGAGCGAGGACCGCTGCTGAGGGCGAAGGTGCTGAAGGTCGCGGAAGAAGAACACGTGCTGGTGTGGGTGGTGCATCACATCGTGTTCGACGGATGGTCGGTGGGGTTGCTGGAGAAGGAGCTGGGGGAAGGGTACGGGGCGAGGGTGAGTGGGGAGTCAGTGGAGCGCACGCCGTTGGAGGTGCGGTACGCGGACTACGCGAGATGGCAGCGGGAGTGGCTGAAGGGGGAGGTGCTGGAGAAGCAGTTGGGGTGGTGGAAGGAGCAGCTGACCGGAGCGCCGCCGGTGTTGGAGCTGCCCACCGACAGGCCGCGTCCCGCGGTGCGCACCTATCGAGGTGCACTGAAGCGCGTGACGCTCTCACACGGTCTGGAAGAGAGGCTGCGCGAGCTGAGCCGGAAGGAAGGGGTGACGCTGTACATGACGCTGCTGGCGGCGTTCCAGGTGCTGCTGGGGCGCTACAGCGGGCAGGGCGACGTGGTGGTGGGGACGCCGATATCGGGGAGGAACTGGAGACAGGTGGAGGAGCTGGTCGGCTTCTTCGTGAACACGTTGGTGGTGAGGGTGGAGACGGGAGGAGCGAGCTTCGGGGAGTTGTTGAGGAGGGTGAGGAAGGCGTGTCTGGGAGCGTTCGCGCACCAGGACCTGCCCTTCGAGCAGCTGGTGGACGCGCTGCAGCCGAGCAGGGACTTGAGCCGCTCACCGCTCTTCCAGGTCATGTTCGTCATGCCGGGCCCCACGGTGCCGATGTCGCTCCAGGGGCTCGGCGTCGAGGGCTTCGCCTTCGAGCCGGGCATGTCGAAGTTCGACCTCACGCTGTTCGTCCAGGAGCAGCCCCAGTCGCTGGTGACGTCCTGGGAATACAACACGGACCTGTTCGACGAGGAGACGGTGTCGCGGATGGCGGGGCACTACCTCCGGCTGCTCCAGTCCGCGCTCGCCCAGCCCGCGCAGGACGTGGAGACGTTGCCGCTGCTCGCCGAGAACGAGCGGCACCGGCTGCTGGTGGAGTGGAACGCCACCGAGGCGCCACCTTCGTCCGTGAGCCGGGTGAACGCACTCTTCGAGGAGCAGGCCGAGTGCACTCCCGACGCGGTGGCGGTCCGCTTCGGCGAGCACGTGCTCACCTACGGCGAGCTGAACCAGCGCGCGAACCGACTGGCGAGACTCCTTCGCCGGGGCGGGGTGGGGCCCGATGTGCCCGTGGGCCTGTGTGTCCGCCGCTCGCTGGACCTCGCAGTCGGTGTGCTCGCCATCCTCAAGGCGGGTGGCGCCTACGTCCCGTTGGACCCGTCGTATCCGCGTGAGCGCCTGGCGTGGATGCTTCGCTTCTCCAGGGCACCGTGGTTGCTCACGCAGGCTTCCCTCGCCGACCTCGTGCCGGACGGGACGGCCCAGAGGCTGCTGCTCGACACGGAGGCGGCGCGCTTCGAGGACGAGGACGCGGAGGACCTTCCGCCACTGGCGGGGCCGGAGTCGCTCGCCTACGTCATCTACACCTCGGGGTCGACGGGAGAGCCGAAGGGCGTGGCCATGCCGCACGGGCCGCTGCTCAACCTGGTGCAGTGGCAGCTCGGCGCCTCGCGCCTGCCACAGGGGCGCACGCTCCAGTTCTCCGCGCTGAGCTTCGACGTCTGCTTCCAAGAGCTGTTCTCCACCTGGGCGGCCGGCGGAGAGCTGGTGCTCATCCCCGAGGAGCTGCGGCTGGATGCACGTGCCCTGCTGGAGCACATGGACCAGCACGGCGTCGAGCGACTGTTCCTCCCCTTCGTCGCGCTCCAGAACCTCGCCGAGGTGGCGGACCGGGGCGGACTGGCGCCGAGCCGACTGCGCGAAATCATCACGGCCGGAGAGCAGCTCCGTGTGACGCCCGCGCTGCGGCGCTTCATCGGACGCCTGCCGGGCTGCGTGTTGCACAACCACTACGGGCCCACGGAGTCCCACGTGATAACGGCCCACACGTTGGAAGGCGACCCCGCGTCCTGGCCGGACCTTCCGCCCATCGGTCGCCCCATCGCGAACGCACGCGTGCACGTGCTCGATGCGCGAGGCACCCCGGTTCCTCCGGGTGTCCCTGGCGAGCTGTATCTCGGCGGCGCGGCGCTGGCGCGCGGCTACCTCCACCGTCCGGACCTGACGACGGAGCGCTTCGTCGCGGACCCGCTGGGCCTTGCTCCAGGCTCACGGGTGTACCGGACGGGAGACTTCGCGCGCTACCTCTCCGACGGCACCGTCGAGTTCCTCGGGCGACGCGACGCACAGGTGAAGGTGCGCGGCTACCGCATCGAACTCGCGGAGGTCGAAGCCGCGCTCGCGCACCATCCCGCGGTGAAGGACTGCGTGGTGGAGGCGCGCGCGGATGGCGCGGGGCTGTCGCGACTGGTCGCCTATGTCGTGGGCGCGGACGGCGCCGAGCCCGAGTCGAGAGCCCTGCGCGCCTTCCTCCAGGAGCGACTGCCCGACTCCATGGTGCCGGGCCACTTCGTGACGTTGGAGTCGTTGCCCCTGTCACCCAGCGGCAAGGTGAACCGCCGGGCCTTGCCCACGCCGGACACGGACGTCACACGACGGGACGCGGCGCCTCGGGTTCCTCCGCGGACCTCGCTGGAGCTCCAGCTCGTCCGGGCCTGGGAGGAGACGCTCGGCGTGCACCCGGTGAGCATCCGCGATGACTTCTTCGAGCTGGGTGGCCACTCGCTGCTGGCCATGCGCCTGCTCGCGAGGATTCGAGAGCTCACGGGCCGAGTCCTCCCCGTGGCCGCGCTCTTCCAGGGCGCGACGGTGGAGCGCATCGCGAGCCTGTTGTCGACCCAGGCGCGCGAGGTCGCCTCGCCCCTGGTTCAGCTGCGCGGCGGGACGAAGCGTCCCTTCTTCTGCATTCATCCCGTGGGCGGCACCGTGCTCGCGTACGCGGAGCTGGCGCACCTGCTGGGCGCGGACCAGCCCTTCTTCGGCCTCCAGGCCCCGGGCCTCGACGGGGAGACCGCGCCGCTCGACAGCGTGGAGGCCCTGGCGGAGCGCTACCTGCTCGAGCTCCGCGCGGTGCAGCCACAGGGCCCCTACCTGCTCGGAGGCTGGTCCCTGGGCGGGACGCTCGCGTTCGAGATGGCCCAGCAGCTCCAGGCGCGCGGAGAGGCGGTGGACCTGCTGGTGCTCATCGACACCTATGCGCGAGCCCACCCGGGAGGAGCCGTGGACCCGTCCTGGCTCGAACCCGCGCGGTTGGGAGCGCTCTTCTTCCGGGACCTGCTGCGCTCGGCGGGTGCCTATCTGCCGTGCTCGGAAGACGTCCTCGCGAGCCTGCCTCCCGACGAATCGCTGAGCGTGCTGGAGGACGCGGCGCGCCGTGTCTCGGCGCTCCCTGAAACAGGGCTCACAGCGCTGCGCGCCGTGTTCGAATCCAACCTCCGCGCGGCCTGGCGCTACGTGCCCAGGCCCTACCCGGGAGCGCTGGTCTCCATCGAATCCGCCGAGTCACCTCGCGCGCACGAGTGGGAGCTGCTCGCAAGGGGAGGCGTGGACGTCCACACGCTGCCCGGTGACCACTACGCGCTGCTGCGCGCCCCGGGAGTCCACACCCTCGTCACGCTCCTGCGTGACGCGCTGGAACGTTCCCACGCCCGGACACTCCCTCGGAGTGTGTCCGCGTGAGCACGTCGATTCCCGTGCCGAAATACCTGAGAAATGTGGCCTTGCTGCACTCACTTGTGTTTCAGGGCTTGTCTTGACGACTGGAATGAAGACTCACACACTGCGCCGATTCAACAAAAGAGGATCAAGGGCATGCATGCACTGACGAAGCAGTCGGAAGCGACCGGGCAGGCCCGCTGCCCCACGTGTTCGGAGCCCATCGAGGCCGAGGGCCGCGTGCAGGGCGAGGTGCTGACGTGCTCGGGCTGTGACGGAGAGCTGGAGGTGGTCGGCCTCAATCCGCTCCGGCTCGAGGAAGCGCCCGAAGTCGAGGAGGACTGGGGCGAGTAGGCCCGGGCGCGCCATGAGCACGAACGAACCCGCGGAGCAGCCCCCGTTGTCACCGGGCAAGGTCTTCGCCCAGGCCGTCGCCAAAGAGGGCGCGAAGGCGTCGGTGGAGTTCTCGCACACCATCACCGAGGCCTTCCCGGGCTTCAAGCGTCGCCCGCGCATCGCGGTGCGTGGCCTGTTCAAGGTGGTGAAGGCCGAGGGCGGCAAGGTGAAGTACTGGCACGAGACGCCGCCCCAGTCGCCGCCCACCGTCCAGGTGGAGGACGTGGGCCTGCGCCCCGAGGCCGCCTTCGAGTTCCACACGGACCTGGCCACGCTCAAGCCCACCACGGCGTGGATCCAGGTCCCGCCCGCGCTCCTGGATGACCCGGAGACGCTGGCGACGTTCATCGACTTCCGGCTGCTGGTGCGGCTGTGCACCGCGGAGAACCAGGCGCTCGCCAGAGGGCGGGGTGGGGACCGCGTGCGGGGCCTGTTGGAGACGCCGGGAATCACCCGGCTGCCGGCGCGCTCGGACCCCGTGTCCTCGCTGCTGGCGGCGTGTGACAGGGTGGAGCAGATGGGCGGCAGCGCGGACGGCATCCTCGTCAATCCGGCGGACTACTACCGCTACTTCGTGGGCAAGGGCGGGCTCTTGTCGGACCTGACGAGCATGGGCGTGCGCATCGCCCGCGCGCGCATGGTGGACCCCGGGCAGGTCATCGTCGGGGACTTCACCGCGGCGGCGACCATCTTCGACAGCGGCCGCTCCTCCATCCGCTTCGCCACTCCGCCCCCCGGCATCTTCCCGCGCGACGGCCTGGCCGTCTGCGGAGAGATTCACGAGGCGCTCGTCGTCCACCTGCCGACGCACTTCTACGTCGCCTCGCTCGCCTGAGCGGCACCGCCCGGAAGTCCTCCAGCGACTTCCGGGCGGGTGACACCCGCGGACGTCAGGGCTTCTCGGCGCTGACCACCGCGTACTCGTCGCAGTTGAACAGCGTCAGCCACTGGAGCTGCTCGAACTCCATCTGGCGGGCGCGCCGCACGTCCTCGCGCACCTTCGCCACGGTGACGCTGCCGGGCTCACGCTCCGCGGCCGTCATGCCCCGGAGCGCGGCCAGCGCGGTGTTGACGGCCGGGTAGACATCCGACGCGATGGACTCCAGCTTCCCCTGGTGGAACCCGGCGATGTTCAGCTCGGTGAGGTAGCGCTGCGTCGTCCAGACGTTGGCCTCCGGAAACGCAATCCGTCCACGCCAGTAGCGGTGCCTCAGGCGTCGGCGCAGGCCCGCGCCGGACTCGCGGTCCGTCTTCTGACACATGTCCGCCATCACCAGACGCCCACCGGGCCTGAGCACCCGGAAGGCCTCGCGCAGGAAGTCGCCGCGCGTGCGGAAGTGCATCGCGGACTCCAGCGCGAAGACGACGTCGAACTCGCCGTCACCAAAGGGAATCTGGGTCGCCGAGCCCACCTCCAGCCGCACCCGGTCCTCCAGCCCCGTCAGCTTCACGCGCTCCTTGCCCACGCGGACCTGATTGGGTGTGACATTGATGCCCACGATTCTGGCGGGGCGGTATTCCTCCGCCCAGAGGATGTCCTGGTCGGCGTAGCCGAACCCACAGTCGAGCACCACGTCCCGCTCGCTCAGCCGCGCCGTGCGCGCGAGCAGGTGGGCCATCTGGGCTTGTGCGGCTTTGAACAAATCACCGACGCGCTCACAGTTCGTCTCGTCCACGCGCTCCACGTCGCGCCAGTAGCCCAGGTTGATCCAGAAGGGCTCCCGCCCCGTGACGACGCGAATCTCTTGCGGTCTGGGCAGGCCTGCCACCCATGCACCCGTCTCGTTCGAATAGAAACGCTCGGGGTCCGCCAGCACCGCGCTCTTGAGCTGCCTTGCGACCTGCATGACGTCGAACATCGCGAGCCTCCTTCGTGGCGGTCCTCTCATTATGACCTGGAATGCACGAATTGAGGAGCTGTCCTGAGGCGCCAGCCCTGGGTCCAGGCCCTGTCGGCTGATGGACAGAAGTGGCTGTCTTTCAGGTGGAGTCTCTCTTTGCCGTGTCGTTGTTTTGATTGTGATTGACGCCGAGGCCCGCTCGTCCGGAGTGGGGCCCTTGTTGGCAATTGGCAGTCGTCCGCTGACGCGCCGCGTATTGTGACGCTTCACCGGCAGGCTTAAAAAGTGGCTTGTTGTCACCCTGCTAATAAGCGGAGGAGGGCCCGCTCATGCGACTGCACCGCTGTGGATCGTTGGCTTTTTCGAGTGTCTTCGTCGCGGCCCTGGGAGTGACCCAGGCCGCGGCCGCGGAGTTGCCGTTGTTGGACAGCACCCCCTTGCGAGCGCCGTTCGCGGCGGCCTGTGAAGGGAAACCGGACTCCACGCTGTTACCCGTGGACCCGCGCACGCTCGTCGTCCCGGGCGTCAACAAGCCGGGTGCGGCCGTGCAGTTCAACGCCTACTGGGTGGACCTGCACACCCCTCCGGCGCCGTTCGTCTCCAACCTGCCGCCCAACCCCAAGACGTGTGGTGAGTTCCGGGCCAGCGTCGCTCGCGGAAAGAAGAACATCGAGACGCGGGCCTACTTCCAACCGTTCACCACGGCGACGGCGTACTACTACATGTACACGCTGTGGGGTTACCCGCTGCGTCCGTCGGACTTCGACGAGCAGATCCAGAAGCGCTTCGGCCTGGCGAAGGCCCCCTTCCGCAATCCCTATCCGTTCCCCTGGGAGAACCCCAACCTCACCAACGGAGGGAGCGGTCAGCTCCCTCTCGGCATGGTCCAGGAGCGCGACTCCAACGGCCGCTGGACGGGCGCCATCGCCTCCTCCTGTTCGGGTTGCCATGACTCGAAGCTGGGAGGCGACTCGGAATCGTCCTTCCTGTGGGGCCGCTCCAGTGACGCCATCGACGCGGGCCTCATCCAGTCCGACATGTTCCGCTCCACCGTGGTGGGCAACGTCTTCCAGATTGTCCCCGTGCCCTGGAGCGTCGGGCGCGGCATGAGCGACGCCATCGGCATCGTCGACCTGCTGCCCGCGCTCTTCGACATGGATTCCCTGGCGATGGTGCCCAGCCTGCTCGAGTACTTCCCCACCCACGCGGGCGGCATGTCGCGCGCCCCCAACTGGTGGTACCGCGCCTTCAAGACGCGCCAGTTCTGGGACGGCGCGCTCACGTCCGACAACGTCCGCTCGGAGATGGCGTTCGGCATCGCCAACTTCACCCGCTCCGCCTCCGATCGTCGCGCGCTCACCGCCGAGTTCGAGGACAACGACAACTTCTTCGTCTCGATGTCGCCGCCCACCTATCCCAAGGCCATCAACACGGCCCTGGCGGAGCAGGGCGCCATCCTCTTCCACGAGCGCGACTTGTGGGCCAACGGCGCCAACGCCAACATTCCCAAGCAGGCCGGCAACGGCTCCTGCGCGAGCTGCCACGGCGTCTACTCGCCGCGCCACGCCGCCAACCCCGCCTTCCTCCCGGACCCGCGCCTCAAGGGCATCTCCGGCGTCATCACCCCGATTGAGACCATCCGCACGGACCCGGCCCGCAAGGACCTGATGGCGGACGAGCGCAAGCGCCGCGCCTGGAACACGTCCTTCCTGGCCTACAACGACCAGCACCCGGACCACGGCCCCTACTACGACGACCCCATCACCAGCGCCCTGCGCCGCGTGCCGCGCTCCGCGTACGACCGGGGCACCGGGCCCCTCTACTCGCCGGAGGGGCCGAACATCTGGATCAAGCCCTTCGGCTACATCGCCACGCCGCTCTACGGCGCCTGGGCCTCCGCGCCGTACTTCCACAACTCCAGCGTCCCCACGCTGTGGGACGTGCTCAAGCCCCAGGACCGCCCCAAGGTCTGGAAGCGCCAGCAGGTCGCCGGCAACGCGCTGGGCGTCAACGCCGGCTACGACATGAGCTTCGCCGCGTACGACTTCAACAAGCTCGGCTGGAAGGTGCAGGCCCTGTCCTGCGGAGACCGCCCGGCCAATGACCCCTTCATCCCCTGCAGCCAGGAGATGGCCACGCTCGACATCCTGTTCGCGAACATCGCCAACACCGTCGCCAACCACAACTCGCTGGCCTACCAGTCGCCGCCGCCGATTACCCAGAAGCAGATCCGCTCGCGCATGATCTTCAACTCGCACCTGTACGGGCTCGGCAACGAGGGCCATGACTTCACCCAGTCGCTCACCGACAGCGAGCGCTGGGCCATCATCGAGTACATGAAGACGCTGTGACGAAGAAGGCCTCCCTCGGGCGGGGCAGGGTGCCCGTCCGCAGGAGGCCTGGAGCCACCGGGGCCGTCGGGAGCAGCTTCCCGGCGGCCTCGTCGTGTCAGGGCTACATCAGGCGCTTGAAGAGGCCCAGCTTGCCCACGTACGGCGGGTAGCGCATCGCCAGGTCCAGCAGGAAGGGCCGCTTCACCACGCTCTTCTTGTGGCTGAAGGCATCGAAGCTGGACTGGCCGTGGTAGCCGCCCACGCCGGACTCGCCCACGCCGCCGAAGGGCAGCCCCTCCACCGCGAAGTGCACGCACACGTCGTTGACCACCGCGCCGCCGCTGGACGTCTCCGCCAGCACCCGCTCGTTGACGGCCGCGTCCTTGGAGAAGCTGTAGAGCGCGAGCGGCTTGGGGCGCGAGCGCACGAAGCGGATGGCCTCGTCGATGTTGGGGCAGTCCACCAGCGGGAGGAGGGGACCGAAGATTTCATCCTGCATCAGCGGGCTGGACAGGGGCGCGTCGGTGATGACGGTGGGCGCGAAGAAGCGGTTTGACGCGTCGTGCTCGCCGCCGAAGACCACCTTGCCGTGCCCGGCCAGCGCCTTCACGCGCTCGAAGTGCCGGGGGCTGATGATGCGGCCGTAGTCGCTGCTCTGGCGCGCGTCCTGGCCGTAGAACTGGGTGACGGCCTTCTTCACCAGCTCCGTGAAGGGCGCCTTGAGCTCGGGAGGAATCAGCACGTAGTCCGGGGCGATGCACGTCTGGCCCGCGTTGACGTACTTGCCCCAGGCGATGCGGCGCGCGGTGACCTCCAGGTCCGCGCTCCGGTCGACGATGCAGGGGCTCTTGCCGCCCAATTCCAGCACCGTGGGCGTCAGGTGCTTCGCGGCGGCCTCGGCCACCACGCGGCCCACCTGGGTGCCGCCGGTGAAGAAGATGAGGTCCCAGCGCTGCGCCAACAGCTCGCGGCTGGCCTCCGCGTCGCCCTCCACCACGGCTACGACTTCCGGGGAGAAGGCCTCACCCAGGAGCTTCGCCAGCACCGCCGACGTGGCCGGCGCCAGCTCGCTGGGCTTGAGCACCGCGGTGCACCCGGCGGCGAGCGCCCCGATGATCGGCGCGATGGACAGCTGATACGGGTAGTTCCACGGCGCGATGATGAGCGTCACGCCCAGCGGGTCCGAGTATTGGTATGCCCGCGCAGGCTGGATGACGATGGGCGCCGAGGCCCGGCGCGGCTTCATCCAAGACTTGAGGTGCTTGAGCGCGCCCTTGATTTCTCCATAGATGCTGCCGACCTCCGTCAGATACGCCTCCTCGGCGCTCTTCGAGAGGTCGGCCTTGAGGGCGGCGAGAATCTCCGCCTCGTACTTGCGCACCACCCGGTCCAGGGCTTCCAGCCGCGCCCTCCGCCACTCGAGCGGGAGCGTGACGCGAGACTCGAAATAGGCGCGCTGCTTTTCGACGAGCGCCCCCGCGTCGAGCGGAGGCGGTACGGCGGCGAGGCGACTGGAGCTCTGGACCATGGACTTCTCCTTGCGAAAGGCGATGCGTGGCTACTTCAGGAGCTCACCTCGCTCCGCTTTCTGGATGAGCGACGCGGGCGGCTCGAAGTGCTTGCCGTAGCGCTTCGCCAGCTCGTTCGCGCGAGCGATGAAGCCCCTGAGGCCCGTGCCCGAGGGCCCCTCGTAGCCGTTGATGAACTGGGCCACGCCGCCCGTCCACGCCGGGAAGCCGATGCCCAGGATGGAGCCGATGTTGGCGTCCGCCGCCGAGCGCAGCACGCCCTCGTCGAAGCAGCGCACCGTGTCGATGGCCTCCGCGAACAGCATCCGCTCCTTCATGTCCTCGAAGGGGATGGTGGTGCCCGGCTTGGTGTAGTGCTTGGCCAGCCCCGCCCACAGGCCCGCGCGCTTGCCGTCCACGTAGTCGTAGAAGCCCGCCCCCGTGGAGCGGCCCTTGCGCCCGTGCTGGTCGATGAGCGCGTCGACGACGGCGTAGCTGCCATGGTCCGCCCACGGCTTGCCCTCGGCCTCCGCGGCGGCCTTCGTCTCCAGGCGGATCTTCCGCGGCAACGTCAACGTGAGCTCGTCCATCAGCGCCAGGGGCGCCGCGGGGTAGCCCGCCTGCAGGCCCGCCTGCTCGATGGACGCAGGGGAGATGCCCTCGCCCACCATGGCGATGGCCTCGTTGAGGAACGTGCCGATGACGCGGCTGGTGAAGAAGCCGCGGCTGTCATTGACGACGATGGGCGTCTTGCCGATCTGCACCGCGATGTCGATGGCCTTCGCCAGCGTCGCGTCGCTCGTCTTCTTGCCGGCGATGAGCTCCAGGAGCGGCATCTTGTCCACGGGCGAGAAGAAGTGCATGCCCACGAAGTCCTCGGAGCGCTTCACGCCCTCCGCGAGCAGCGTGATGGGCAGCGTGGACGTGTTGGACGCCAGCACCGCGTCGGGCGCCACCACGTCCTGGACCTCCTGGAAGACCTTGTGCTTGAGCTCCACGCCCTCGAACACGGCCTCGATGACCAGGTCGCAGCCCTTGAGCGCCGCGGCGTCCTGGGTGGGGGTGATGCGCGCGAGCAGCGCGTCGCCCTTCTCCTTCGTCGTCTTGCCCTTCTCCAGGGCCTTCTCCACGAGCTTCACGGAGTACTGCTTGCCCTTCTCCGCGGAGGCGACGCTCACGTCCTTGAGCACCACCTCGATGCCCGCCTTGGCGCACACGTAGGCGATGCCCGCGCCCATCATGCCGGCGCCCAGGATGCCCACCTTCTTCGCCGTGTGCTGCGGGTAGCCCTTGGGCCGGCCGCCACCGGAGTTGATGTGCTGCATGTCGAAGAAGAACGCCTGGATCATGTTCTTCGCGACCTGGCCCGTCGCCAGCTCCGTGAAGTAGCGCGACTCGATGGTGAACGCGGTGTCCACGTCCACCTGCGTGCTCTCCACCGCCACCGCCATGATGGCGCGGGGGGCGGGCATGTTCGCGCCCTTGAGCTGCTTGCGCAGGTTGGCGGGGAAGGCCGGCAGGTTCGCCGCGAGCCCGGGGGACGTCGGCGTGCCGCCCGGAATCTTGTAGCCCTTCACGTCCCATGGCTGCTGCGAGGTCGGGTTCGCCTTCACCCACGCCTTGGCCGCGGGGACCAGCGCCTCCACCGAGTCCACCACCTCGTGCACCAGGCCCACCTCCTTGGCCTCCTGCGGACGGTAGCGCTGGCCCTGCAGGAGCACCTTCATCAGCGCGTCCACGATGCCCAGCATCCGCACCGTGCGCACCACGCCGCCCGCTCCGGGCAGCAGGCCCAGCGTCACTTCCGGCAGGCCAATCTGCGCGCCCTTCACGTCCGCGACGATGCGGCGGTGACAGGCCAGGGCAATCTCCAGACCGCCGCCCAGCGCCGCGCCGTTGATGGCGGCGACCACGGGCTTGCCCAGGGTCTCCAGCGCGCGCAGCTGCGCCTTGAGCTCCTGGCCCAGCTCGAACGCCTGCTTCGCGTTCTCCTTGCGGATCTTCAACAGGTCATTCAGGTCGCCGCCGGCGAAGAAGGTCTTCTTCGCGGAGGTGATGACGACGCCCTTGATGTCCGCCTTCTCCTTGACCAGCCGCTCCACCGTCGCGCGCATCGACTGGATGTACGCGGCGTTCATGGTGTTGGCGGACTGGTTGGGGTCATCCAGCGTCAAGGTGACGATGCCGTCGGCATCCTTGTCCCAGCGGATGGTGCTCTGCTCGCTCATGGGGTTTGCTCGAATCTTGGTCGAAAGGGTTGGGCCGAAAGGTCAGACGCGCTCGATGAGGGTGGCCACGCCCATGCCACCGCCGACGCACAGGGTGATGACGGCCCGGCGCGCCTTGCGCCGCTCCAGCTCGTCCACCATGGTGCCGAGAATCATCGCGCCCGTGGCGCCCAGCGGGTGCCCCATGGCGATGGCGCCGCCGTTGACGTTGATCTTCTCGTTCGGGATGCCCAGGTCCTTCTGGTACTTGAGCACCACGGAGGCGAAGGCCTCGTTGAGCTCGAACAGGTCGATGTCCTTCACCGACAGGCCCGTCATGTCGAGCAGCTTGCGCGTGGCGGGGATGGGGCCCGTCAGCATGATGGTCGGGTCCGAGCCGGACGTGGCCACCGCGGCGATGCGCGCGCGCGGCGTCAGCCCCAGTGACTTGCCCACCTTCTCCGAGCCGATGAGCACCAGCGCCGCGCCGTCCACGATTCCCGACGAGTTGCCCGGGGTGTGCACGTGCTCGATGCGCTCCACCATGTGGTACTTCTGCAGCGCCACCGCGTCGAAGCCGCCCATCTCACCCATGCCGGCGAAGGACGGGCTCAGCTGCCCCAGCGACGCCACCGTGGTGTCCTTGCGCGGGTGCTCGTCGCGCTCCAGGACGACCAGGCCGTTCTGGTCCACCACGGGGACGACGGAGTTCTTGAAGTAGCCCTCCGCCCAGGACTTCGCGGCGCGCGCCTGCGACTGCGCGGCGTAGGTGTCCACGTCCTCGCGGGTGAAGCCCTCCATCGTGGCGATGAGGTCCGCGGAGATGCCCTGCGGCACGAAGTACGTGTCGTAGTTGGTGGCCGGGTCCATGGCCCACGCGCCGCCGTCGGAGCCCATGGGCACGCGCGACATGCTCTCCACGCCGCCCGCGATGACCAGGTGCTCCCAGCCCGAGCGCACCTGCTGCGCGGCCATGTTCACCGCCGTCAGGCCGGAGGCACAGAAGCGGTTGAGCTGCACGCCGCCCACCGTCTCCGGCAGGCCCGCCGCCAGCACCAGCGTGCGCGCGATGTCCGCGCCCTGGTCGCCCACCGGCGAGACGATGCCCAGCACGATGTCGTCGATCTGCTTGGGGTCCAGGCCGGGGTGGCGCTTCTTGAGGGCGTCCACCAGGCCGACCAGCAGGGAGATGGGCTTGATGCCGTGCAGCGCGCCCTTCTTGCCCTTGCCGCGAGGTGTACGGACGGCGTCGAAGATGAATGCTTCCTGGCTCACCGGGAGCCTCCTTGGGATTCGGTGTGGGAGTGGTCTACAGCGAACGGGCGACGAGCTCTTTCATGACCTCGTTGGCGCCGGCGAAGATGCGCATGACGCGAGTATCCGCGAACAGGTGAGCAATGGGGTATTCCTTCATGTACCCATACCCTCCGAAAAGCTGGAGGCAACGGTCCGCGACACTGCTCGCCTGGTCCGTCAGCCAGTACTTGGCCATGGCCGCGGACGCCACGTCCAGCTCCCCCAACAGGTGCTTCTCCACGCACTCGTCGAGGAACGCCCGTCCAACCCGCCCCAGCGTCGCGCATTCCGCCAGCTCGAAGCGCGTGTTCTGCAGAGCGAAAAGCGGCTTGCCGAACACCTGGCGCTGCTTGGTGTAGTCGACGGTGAGGGCCACGGCCCGCTCGATGCTTGCCTGGGCGAGCACCGCGGTGGCCAGCCGCTCCTGGGGCAGCTGCTGCATCAGCTGGATGAAGCCCGCGCCCTCCTCGCCGCCCAGCACGTTGACGGCCGGAATCTGGAGGTCGTCGAAGAACAGCTCCGTGGTGTCCTGCCCGTGGCCGCCCAGCTTCTCCAGGATGCGGCCCCGCTCGAAGCCGGGCGTGGTGTCGGAGACCTCGGCACACAAGAGGGAGATGCCCGCGTGGCCCTTCACGTCGCTGGTTCGCACCGCGATGATGAGGAAGTCACAGACGCGGCCGTTGGAGATGAACGTCTTGGACCCGCTCACCTTGTAGAAGTCGCCGTCGCGCACCGCGCGGGTGGAGATGGCCTGCAAATCCGAGCCCGTGCCCGGCTCCGTCATGGCGATGGCGCCCACCCACTCGCCGCTGGCGAGCTTGGGCAGCCACTTGAGCTTCTGCGCCTCGGAGGCGTACGCGAGCACGTAGTGCGCGACGATGGTGGAGTGCACCGCGAAGCCCATCGTCGGGTCTCCGGCGCGCACCTGCTCCTCCAGGAGGATGGCCTCGTGGGCGAACGTGCCGCCGCCGCCGCCGTACGCCTCCGGGACGGACATGCACAAGAGGCCCAGCTCGCCCGCCCGGCGGTAGAGCGCCTTGTCCGGGAAGCCCTGGGCCACGTGCTTGGGCACGTTGGGGAGGACCTCCTTCGTGAAATAGGTGGCCGCGAGGCCGCGCACCTGCTCGAGCTCGTCGGAGCTCCACCGAGGACGTGCCGTCATTGTCTGTCTCCGCGCTGTCGTGACTGCTGTCTAGAGTCCGAACGTCTTGCCGATGATGTCCCGCTGGATTTCGCTGGTGCCACCATAGACGGTGGAAATCACCGTGGCACGCAGGTGCGACTCCATGTCGAACTCGGTGGCGTAGCCGTAGCCACCCATCATCTGCACGCCTTCCAGCGCCACGCGCTTGGCCGTCTCGGTGGCCTTCAGCTTGGCCATGGAGGCCTCGCGCGGGAGCATCTTCTCGGGGGCCTCGTCCGCCATCTGCGCCACGCGGTACAGGAGCAGCTCGCTGCACTCCAGCTCCAGCGCCAGGTCCGCGATGCGGTGCTTGAGGGCCTGGAACGAGCCCACCGGCTTGCCGAACTGCTTGCGGTCCTTCACGTACGCCACCGCGTCGTCGAACGCGCGCCGGCCCCGGCCCAGCATCGTCGCCGCCAGGATGAGCCGCTCGCTGTTGAGCCCGGACATCAGCTGCGGCCACGCCTGGTCCACCACGCCCACCACGCTGTCCTCGGGCAGGAAGCAGTCGGTGAAGTAGACGTCGTTGACCTCCTTGCCGTTGAGCGTGGGGATGCCGCGAATCTCCACGCCCGGCGTGTTCGCGGGCACGCAGAACATGGTGAGCCCCTCGTGGCGCGAGCCCTGGCCCGCGCTGCGCGTCCTCGCCACCAGCAGCAGGTGGTCGGCGATGTGCGCGTTGGAGCACCACGTCTTCTGGCCATTGACGACGAAGCCGCCGGAGGCGCGCTCGGCGCGGCAGGTGATGGCCGCCGCGTCCGAGCCCGCGCCGGGCTCCGAGATGGAGATGGCCTCCACCCGTCCTTGCGTGATTCCCGTGAGCACCTTCTGCTTCTGCGCGGGCGTGCCGAACTTCGCGTAGGGCCCGGCCGCGACGGCGGTGGTGACGTAGCCGCCCACCGGCGCGAGCCCGTAGGCGGTCCGCTCCGCGAACAGGCAGATCTCCGACATGCCGCCGCCGGAGCCGCCGTACTCCGCGTCGATGCCCACGCCCAGCCAGCCCAGCTCGGCCATCTGCGCGTACAGCTCCACGTTGTGCGCCTCGACGCCGTGCTGGGTCAAGGCGTCGCGCTGGGCGCGGGTGCCCGTCCTGGCGCGGCAGAAGGCATCGATGGACGCGGCGAACGAAGCTTGCTCGGGGGTTCTGGCGTGCATGGCGGCAGGGCTCAGGCGTTCTCGTAGAAGGTGGCGATGCGCTCGGCGTACTGCTGGAGGATGACGCGGCGCTTGAGCTTGAGCGTGGGGGTGAGCTCGCCCGTCGCGGGCGACCACGTCTCGTTGACGACCTCGAAGCGTTTGATCTGCTCGGCGCGCGACAGCCGCTGGTTCACGGAGGCCACCAGCGCCTCCAGCTCCGAGCGGATGGCCGGGTCTCGGGTCAGCTCCGCCACGGACATGGGCGGCAGACCCCGGGCCTTGGCCCACACGGGCGCGACCTCCGCGTCCAGGCAGATGAGCGCGGTGACATACGGCCAGCCATCGCCAATCGCGAGCGCCTGGCCCACGAGCGGGTGGGCGCGCAGGAAGCCCTCGATGCGGGACGGGGCGATGTTCTTCCCGCTCGAGGTGATGATGAGCTCCTTCTTGCGGTCGGTGATGGTGAGGTAGCCCTCGGCGTCGATGGTGCCGATGTCACCGGTGGCCAGCCACCCGTCCTCGTCCGTGGCGCTGACGATGCGCCCGTCCCCGGCCAGGTAGCCCAGGAACAGCACGGGGCCGCGCACGAAGATTTCGCCGTCGGCGGCGAGCTTCAGCTCGAGCCCGGGGACGGGGCGGCCCACCGAGCCCACGCGGAAGTCGGTGGGCAGGTTGATGGTGGCGCAGCCCGTCGTCTCGCTCATGCCCCACACCTCGAGCACGCGGATGCCGAAGCCGCCCAGGTACTCCAGCACCTCCACGGGGATGGGCGCCGAGCCGCTGCTGGCCCACTGCAGCGCGTCCAGGCCCAGCGTGGAGCGCAGGGGCTTGAGCACCTTCTCCTCCGCCACGGCGACCTTGGCGGCCAATTCCTCGGACACCTTCTGGCCGGAGCCCTCCAGGCGGAAGGCCTCCAGCGCGAGCGCGTGCGCGCCCATGATGGCGTCGCGGCGGGGCGCCTCCAGCGTGCCCAGCTTCGCGCGCAGGCCCGCGGCCAGCTTCTCCCAGACGCGGGGCACGCCGAAGAAGGCGGGCGGACGCACCTTGGCCATCAGCGGTACCACGCCCGCCGGGTCCGAGCACACGTGCACGTGCAGCGCCTTGAAGAGCATCCGGTACAGGCCCAGCTCGCGCTCGGCGATGTGCGCCAGCGGCAGGTAGGCGATGGACGGCGCGCGCATGGGCGTGGGCACCACCGCGTCCACGCAGATGGCCTCGTAGAAGGCGTTGCGGTGGCTGAGCACCACGCCCTTCGGGTCTCCGGTGGTGCCGGAGGTGTACATCATCGCGATGGGGTCCTCGGGACGGATGGGCTTCCAGGTGTCCTCGAAGACCTGCGGCGCCTGCGCGTGCAACTCCGCGCCGTCCGCCTCCAACTGCGCGAAGGAGACATAGAGCGGGTCTCCAGCGGGGACGGCCGCCGCGTCGATGACGACGATGCGCTTGAGGGAGAAGAGCGACTTGAGGATGGGGCGCCAGCGGGTCACCTCCTCCGCGCCCTCGAGCACCACCACCGTGGCCGCGCTGTGCTGCGCGACGTAGCCTACTTGCTCCGTGCTCAGCGTTTGATAGGCGGTACAGGGGATGGCGCCCAGGTGGGCCGCGGCGTAGTCGATGAGCCAGTGCTCGGGCCGGCTCGACATCATGATCATCATCCGCTCGCCGCGCTGAAGGCCGAGCGCGCCCAGGCCCCGACACAACGACGCGGTGCGGGCGCGAATCTGGGCCCAGGTGAGCGTGGTGTCACCGGCGGTGAGCGCCGGCTCGTCCGCGAGCTCGTCCGCGTTGCGCTTGAGCAAGAGCGGCAGGGTGAGCTTGTTCGCCAGGGATTGGCACTGCGCCTCCAGGTCTGCGAGCGACGTACCCATGGACTCCTCCTGCGTCTGGTTTTGCGGTGACTGCGGATGCGGCTTGAGGGGTGCTCCTCAGGGGTCGACGTAGAGGTCGAGGATGACGTCGTCGCCGCCCCCGTAGCGGCTGAAGTCGGTGACGCCCTCGGCGCGCAGCACGTCTTCATCGATGAAGGTGTGGCCGGTGCAGTCGCGGGGCGGGCGCTGGAGGATGGCCACCGCCGCGTCCGCCATGATGTCCGGCGTGCGCGCGCGCTGCATGGAGTCATCCCCGCCGAGCAGGTTCTTCACCGCCGCGGTGGCGATGAGCGTGCGTGGCCACAGCGCGTTGGCGGCGATGCCCGCCTCGGCGAACTCCGCGGCCCAGCCCAGCGTCAAGAGCGTCATCCCGTACTTGGCCACCGTGTACGCCGGGTGCTTGCCCAGCCAGTGCGGCGCCAGGTTGATGGGCGGCGACAGCGAAAGGATGTGCGCGTGCGGGGAGCGCTTGAGGTGCGGCAGCGCGGCGCGTGTGAGCAGGAAGGTGCCGCGCACCTGAATCTGTTGCATCAAGTCGAACCGCTTGAGGGGCAGCTCGTCTGTCTTCAGCGGCGCCAGGGCGCTGGCGTTGTTCACGCAGAAGTCGATGCCGCCGAAGCGCTTGACGGCCTGGTCCACGGCGCGCTGGACGTCCGCCTCCTCGCGCACGTCACCCACCACCGCGAGCGCCTGGCCTCCGGCGGCCTCGATGTCCGCGGCCGCCGTGTGGACGGTGCCCGGGAGCCTGGGGTCGGGCGTGTCGGTCTTCGCCAGGAGCACCACGTTGGCGCCCAGCCTCCCCGCCGCGACGCCAATCGCCAGGCCGATTCCGCGGCTTCCTCCGGACATCAACAGCGTGCGTCCCGACAGAGGCTTCTGGCTCATCAGGGCTCCTGGTCGCGCTCGCCCTGGGACGGAGCGGGAGTGGCTTCCGGCTCCGCGCGGGGCGGCATGTTCTTCAGTTGGGGGATGACGTCGCGAACGAGCGTGATGAGCGATTCGCTCAGCAGCAGGTGCGCTTCCTCTCGCGTGAGCGTCCCGCCGCGAATCCACTCGCGGATGGTGGCCTTCACCATGCCGGAGTAGGAGCGCATCATCGCGCGGTGGCGCGCGTCGCTGCCCACCTCCACCTTGAGACCCAGGAACTCGAGCGTCTTCGCCGCCGCCACGTCATCCGCGGCGGAGATGATGCGCTCGACCTCCGGGTCCGCGCCGATGCCGCCCACCGCGGTGACGGCCACGTACGTCTTGCCGTGGGTGGCCACCGTGTCCAGGTACCACCGGACGCTGCGCTCCACGCGCTCACGCAGGGTGCCCGTGTTGCTGACCTTCTCCTCCAGGCCGGGCATCAGGAGCATGCGCTTGACGACCTTGAGGTACAGGTCGCGCTTCTGCCCGAAGTAGTGGTTGAGCAGGCCGCGGGCGACACCCGCTTCCTTGGCGATGTCCGTGGTGGAGACGTCCGCGTAGGGGCGCTCACCGAACAGCCGGGTGGCGACCTCGAGGATCTGCTCGCGGCGCTCGTCCGGCTCCAGGCGCTTCCAGCGGGGGGCAGGGGAGGGGCTCATGACTTGCGCTCCCGCCACGGCAGGAAGCCCGGCAAATCTTGCTCCACGGTGCGTGTGAAGGAGGGGGGCCGCTTCTGGAGGAACGCCATCACGCCCTCCACTGCGTCCGTGTTCTGTCCCAGGCTCGCGATGAGCTGGCTGTCGAGCGAGAAGGCCTGCTCCGGGGTGGGCAGGGCGCTCATGCGGTAGAGGGACTGACGGATGACCGCCACGGACACGGGCGCGGTGGACTCCACCAGCTCGCGCGCCAGCGCCTGGGCGGCGCCGAGGACCTCGTCGGACTCATGGAGCGAGCGGACCAGCCCCGCGCCGAGCGCCTCGTCCGCGGGGATGAGCCGGCCGCTCACCATCCAGTCGAGCGCGCGGCCCATGCCCACCAGCCGGGGCAGGAACCAGCTGGAGCCGCCTTCCGGGTAGATGCCCCGCCGGCTGAAGACGAAGCCGAAGCGGCTGTCCTTCGCCGCCAGCCGGAAGTCCGCGGGCAGGAGCATCGTCGAGCCCACGCCCACCGCGGCGCCCCGCACGGCGGCGATGACGGGCTTGCTCAGGGAGAACAGGCGGCGGGTCACCCGCGTCGCGGGCTCCACCCACCCCGGCTCGGGCAGGCCGCCGTTGGCGACCTCGAAGGACATGCCGCTCAGGTCCGCGCCCACACAGAAGTCCTTGCCGGCCCCCGTGAGGATGACGACGCGCACGTCCTCGTTGGCGTCCGCCTGGGACAGCGCGTCCGCCAGCTCGTCCGCCATGGTGATGGTGAAGCCGTTGCGCGCCTCGGGACGGTTCAGCTCGAGAGTGGCAACCCGGTCCGCGACCGAGGTCCGGATGTGTTGGTAGCTCATGGTGGGGGCCTCATCACTTCGATGAAAGGGATATTGGAGGCTTGTTGGCGGAGTGTCAACAGTGTCTGTGCGGCCGGATTTCGAAAGAGTTACGACGTGTTGCGTCATCCCGGAGTGACTGTTCTTGGTGGGTGGGGCAGGGAGGAACTGCCGCGTGGGTGAAGTCTTGCGGCATGACGGAACCGCCGGGGCCGCGTCTGTCGTTGACCTGTATCAATCCTGGGGAGTGGTGTCCGACCCGGCCCGACTGTCTTTGATGTTTCCCGGCCTGGGGTGGATAGTCCCGCCGCCGTGTGACGTGACACGGCTTGCTCGCATCCGATGTGTCGTTCTGGAGGCTTCATGAACCGCATCTCGAAGTCGTTGTTCGCGGCGTTGGCGCTGGCTCCCCTGTCTGCGTTGGCGCTGCCGCTGGACTGTGATGTCCGCTGCGTGTCCACCACGCCGTGTCGAATCGTCTGCGCCATTCCGTGGAGCATGCAGGTGGTGTCGTGCGGCGTCTGGGTGGCTGACTACGACCCGGGTGCGGCATGCGCGCCGGGCCTGACGGCGGAGGCCCATGAGGAGGAGCAGCTGTTCTCGTCCGAGGAGGCCGACGAGGTCGACGCTTCCTGGGAGTGCTCCGAGCAGGACGCCGCCGAGCAGTGAGTCCCGTCCCCTTGGGACGGATTCTGATGGGTTCAACTCGACGTTTCATCCTGGAGGATTCAATGAAGCTCGTTTCGAAGACGTTGCTCGCGGGGTTCACGGCGTGGGTGCTCTCCCCCCTGTCCGCGCTGGCGCTGCCGCCGGACTGTGACGAAATCTGCGTGGAGTTCGAGGCGTGTGACACCACCTGCGCCGTGCCCTGGACCACGCGCATCATCAACTGCGGAAGGTGGGAGACCGAGTACCACCAGCCAGGGGCGTGCACGCCGTCTCTGGCGGCCGAGGAGGGCGAGGAGGAGTCGCTGATGTCCTCCGAGGAGGTCGACGCCTCCTGGGAGCGCTCCCAGGAGTAGCGCTGTCGTCAGGGGCCACGCGGTGGCCCCCGTGAGGCGGTGCGCCAGGGGGGACTTGCTCCCTGGCGCACGTCTCCCGGCATCAGAAGACGAAGACGCTCTTGGGCGCGAACTCGAGCGGGCTCAGCCACTCGCCCGGCAGGAGCGTCACGGGGTAGCCCGAGCAGTCCTCGTTGGGGAACAGGTACGCGTTCTGGGTGCCCCGGTTGATGGCGGACTCGGCGCGGCCCTCCCAGCCGTGCTCGGGCAGGCCCACGCAGGTGGACGTGCCCGGAGGCCAGGCCCGGACGTTCCACACCGCGCCGGTGTAGTCCTCTCCATCGAACAGGCAGAGCACGTCCGAGAAGGGACAGGGATTGGTGTCATCGGCCGAGGCCTCGGCCGGGGACAACAGCAGCGAGCCCGTCGCGAGCCCCGCCACCGTGAGAAGGGCGCCGAGGCTCCAGGAGCCCGCGCGCGTGAGACGACGGAAATCGAGCCAGTTCATACAGGTGTCTCCTCTGCCCGCCATGGGCATTTGCCGCGGGCGCATGGTGACATGGCGTTGCCTGGGTCAAGGCCCGACCTGCGCGTCTGCGATTGGGTCCATCCGCTGGTGGACTTCCCGTGGCCCGTCGGTTTGGATTGATGCCGTGCCTCTGTAAATGGCACGCCCACCTCGAACGCTGACCGGGAGAAGTCGATGGCGAAGAAGGCGATTGCGGCTGCATGGCTTTGCTGCGCGTGGATGTCCGGCTGTGGAGATGTCGAGCCGGTGCTCACGGACGAGACGCGGGAGACAGTCCAGAACCTGGTGGCGGCGGGGTTCCGGGCCGGCGACATCCAGGTGGTCGACGGCGTCGTCCAGGTGGGCGGCGACGCGGTGGTGAGCCTCCAGGCCTCACGGGAGATGCTCGACACGGGAGGCTCGGGGGCGGAGCACTATCGGACCACGAACCTGGTCTCCAGCGCGGTGCGGAAGGTCACGGTCCAGCTCTCGTCACCCGTCGCGTCGACGATCTCCGCGGGCCTGGCGGAGGCCGTCGCCAACTACAACGCGCTGGGGCTTCGCCTCACGTTCTACACGGCCAATCCGTGCCTCGCCGACCCCTCGGCGTGTCCGCCCGGCAGTCACGCCACCATCAACGTGGTCGTCAACTCCACGCTCCCGAGCGGCCCGAGCGGGGCGAGTGGCTATCCCTCCGGAGGGTTGCCTTATCCGACCATCTGGATCGGCACGGGCCTGTCCACGTACCCGCTGGATGTCATCGAGCACGTCCTCACGCATGAGATTGGCCACACGATTGGCTTTCGTCACACGGACTTCTACAACACCGCCATCAGCTGCGGCGGCACGCCCGTGCGCGAGGGCGCGAACCCGGGAGGCGCCATCCTCATCCCCGGGACACCCTCCAGCGCGACGCCGGGCGGTTCCATCATGAACACGTGCGTGCCCCTGAGCACGAACGGGGAGTTCACCTCGACGGACATCGCGGCGCTGAACTTCATGTACTGACCCGGCGCTCCCGGGAGGAGGCGGCACTCCGGCCGCGCCCGTCGTCAGCGGGGGCCGGAGTGCCGTCAGAAGCTACGGCCGAGGCCGAGCACCGCGGCGTCGTTGACCCGACCCACCGTGGGCGTCAGTCCCAGGGGCAGCCGGAGCTGCGGGCCGCGCGAGGACGCGAGCTGCGCCTTCCGGGTGGGGCGGGGGCCGCCGCGCTGGGCCTGCCGGCAGGACGCCTTGTCGACGCAGCCGCCGTAGCCCTCATCGTCTTCGTATTCCTCCAGGTCCACGAGCAGCTCCAGGTAGCCCAGACCGAGCGCCGCGCCGACCACGATTCCGCCCAGGATGGCCTTGCCGCAGTCCCCATCGCCCACCGCGCCCGCCGCGCAGACAGCGATTCCAGCGACGAGCCCTCCGCCCGTGAGAATCAGGGGGACGAGCCAGACATGCGTGGGGATGAACTCGTCGTCCTCGTAGACGTCGGCCTGCAGGGCCCGCAAGCGGTTGCCCTCCGCCATGGCGCCCCTCGCGGAAGGCGAAGACATCAGCCGCAGGGCCGAGGACTGGCGGCGCGGCGAGAAGTCGAAGGGGCGGGGCGCGGCGTGGACGGTGCCCGGCGTGAACAACCAGAGGCACAGCCCGGCGAGGGCGAGGACATGCTTCGTCATGATGGGGAGTTCCGTGGATGGCGCTGACCGGCCGTCGCGCCGGCAAACGTGCGGTACTCGACGCAAATCGCGTTGATGTATTCACACTGCGTCGCGCCGGCGTGCGCACCCCGGGATGGGGCGCGCCGGACTCCCCTGTGTGGCTACGTGTGGCGGGCCTGGGCGGACTGCCGCGCGGCCTGGAGGGTGTTGGCCAGGAGCATGGTGATGGTCATGGGGCCCACGCCGCCGGGGACGGGGGTGATGGCCTCGGCGACCTGGCTGACGCCGTCGAAGTCCACGTCGCCCACCATGCGGAAGCCGCGCGCGGAGCCGGGGTCATCGACGCGGTTCTGTCCCACGTCGATGACCACCACGCCGGGCTTCACCATGTCGCGGGTGATGAGGTTCTGCTTGCCCACGGCGACGATGAGGATGTCCGCCTGGCGGGTGAAGGAGGCCAGGTCCGGGGTGTGCCGGTGGGTGATGGTGACGGTGGCGTCGGGGCCGGGGGCCATGAGCAGCGAGGCCAGCGGCTTGCTGACGATGAGGCTCCTGCCCACGATGACCACGTGCCGGCCCCGGGTGGGGACGTTCTCCCGGCGCAGCATCTCGAGGATGCCCGCGGGGGTGCACGGGATGAAGGCGCGGGGGTCTCCCACGAAGGCCAGGCCCGCGTTGCGCGGGTGGAAGCCGTCCACGTCCTTGTCCGGGTCGATGTGCTCCAGGACGGCCTTGTAGGGAAGGTGCGCAGGGAGGGGGAGCTGGACGAGGATGCCGTGGACGGCGGGGTCCTGGTTGAGCCGGTCGATGACGGCGAACAGCTCCTCCCGGGAGACGTCCTCGGGCAGGTTGAGCGTCTGCCCGCGCATGCCGAGCGCCTCGCACGCGCGCGTCTTGCTCGCCACGTAGGCCTGGCTGGCGGGGTTGTTGCCCACCAACACCACGGAGAGCCCTGGAGTGATTCCCTGGGCCTGGAGCTCGGCGACCTGCTGGGCCATCTCCGCCCGCATCACCCGGCTGATCTCGGTTCCATCGATGTTCCGCGCCATGGAGCGCTCCATACGCCAGTTTCCCGCCCGCGCCGCGCCCTTTCTGGGAGGGGCGACGCCTGGTCGACGGCTCGGGGCGACGGTCCGCCGTACCCAGGACACACCCGGAGCGAGGGGCCTGTTGAAGCGGACGCAGCGAGGAGGCTTGCTGTCTTGCCGCCAGGGTGACGTGGAGGACGCCGCCGCATCGCGTGCGCAGCGCCCCTGTCCGGTGCGTGGCGCCGCGATGGCGGTGGTGCGGCGTGTCGCGTCTTCGCGCGGGAGGGCGCTCGATGCCTGACCGTCGGACTCCGGGCGACAGGTGTGTCGGTCGGAGACAGGGCCGGGTGGCGGTGTCTCGGTTGTGGCGAAGGGGGTTACAGCTGAAGACTGACAGGGGTGACCCGGCTGTGGCGTGGGGCGCTACAGTTTCAATGTGTCATCAGGTGTTCGAGACGTCGCTGTCAGATGTGTAGCATCGAGCGCCACAGCTCGGAGCGGGCTGTTGTGGAATGTTGATGATGTGTCTTGTGTTTGAGTCATCAATCACAGCAGAGTGCGCGCATCACCTGGAGGTCGTATGCACGCTGCTTCATCGTCTCGTGGACGCATGGGGATGTCTCGTCTTGGCTCGCTGCTGGCCGTCGCCGCCGTGGCGCTCGTCCTGGGGGCGCCGGTGCGCGCCGAGGCCCAGTGTACGAGCTGGCCCACCAACACCACGGTCACGCCGGGGACGTCGTACGCGGACACCATCAACGTCTCGGGGCTGGCCTACGGGACGTACATCATCACGGCGTCGTTCTCGGGCAGCGCGGGGCTCATCAACCTGGCCTTCAGCGCGGCGCCGGGCGTGAGCTGGAGCAACGGGACGAAGGGCTTCATCGGCTCATCGACGACGCTCTACCTGAGCTTCATCATGGCGTCCGGCGCCCTGCCGGGTCGTTACTCGACGGTGACCATGAACGTCGCCAACACGGCGGGTCAGACGGTGTGCAGCTCGAGCTTCATCGTGGGCGTGCCCGGTGACGCGTGCCCGGGTGACGTGAGCTGGCTGGGCAACACCATCAAGGCGGGCTTCGACAGCGCCAACTGCTACGTGGCCGCCGTCCCCGCGACGGACGGCTCGCCGTTCATCCACGCCAACAACTATTACATGACGCGCGGCCCGAACAACGTGTGCGAGGTCGGCTGGTTCGACGGCGCCAACTGCTACCTGGGCACGCCGCCGCCTGGGAAGTCCGCCTTCATCTGGGGCAACGCGTTCTACTACTCGCCCTGATGCGTGAGGGCTCCCCGCGCGATGCGGTCCACCGCGCGGGGAGTCGTGTCTGTCAGCGGAACGGCCCGCTCACCTCGAAGGTGACGCCGGTGGTGCCGTCCGTCCCGCGCTGCGAGCTGAAGTACAGCCGCCGACCATCGGGACTGAAGGCGGGGCCGGTGAGCTCGGAGCCCGAGTGTCCGTCGAGCTGGAGGAAGGGGGCCACGGTGCGGTCGGGGCCCGGGGTGATGAGACACAGCTGCAAATCACCACCGTCCTCGGCGACGAAGAGGTCACCCGAGCGGGACATGGTGATGTTGTCCACTCCGCGGAGGGGCGAGTCCGGGTAGAGGTCGTCGTCGTAGATGAGCTCGACCTGGCCGGTGGAGGGGGTGTGAGCCCACACGCGGTTGTCGCCCTTGGTGGTGAAGTAGACGGTGCCGCTGTCGTACCAGCAGCCCTCACCGCCGTTGAACGCGGTGGTGAGGAAGCGGGCGAGCTGGAGCGAGGCGGAGCGCGACGCGGAGACCTGCACCCAGCTGAAACTCGCGGTGCCGTCCAGGGCGTTGCCGTGGAGCTTCGCGGCCTCCAGGCGTCCGGCGCCGAGTGAGGGCCACTGTGAGGGCGTGAAGCGGTAGAAGCGGCCATCGGGGCGGTCCTCGGTGAGGTACAGGCGCTGTCCCACCGGGTCCACGGCCACGGCCTCGTGCGTGAAGGCGCCGAGGGCAGAGCGGCGCTGTCCCTGGGAAGGGGAGCGCGGGTCGCATTCCCAGACGTGGCCCAGGTCCCACTCCTCACACGACAGCCAGGTGCCCCAGGGGGTGGGGCCTCCGGCGCAGTTGATGCTCGTGTTGGAGAGGATGCGGTAGGCGTCCACCGTGTTGCCGCCGCCATCGAAGCGGATGGCGGACACGCCGCCCAGGAGGGGAATCTCGCTGTTGGAGACGTAGACCCAGCCTCCATCGCCGGTGTCGAAGCATGCGCCGCCGTCCGGCGCGAGGTGCCAGGTGTAGTTCGTGCCGGGGACGTTCTGTCCGGTCCGGGCGATGATGCGCGAGGTGAAGCCCGCGGGGAGTCGCAGTCCCTGGGCATCAGGGGAGCCTGAGATGGCGCCATAGGGGCTGGGCCCCGGTCGGGCGGGGGCGGCATAGGCCGCGCGCCAGAAGCCGGGCCCCAGGACCAGGAGTCCACTGCTCATCGCGGTGAGTCGAAGGAAGTTCCTGCGCTGCATGGGCATGTCTCCAATCGCCAGGAGGGCGAAGGAGATTGAGTCGCACGGCGCGGCGCGCCCACCGCATCACGAGTCGGTGACCTTGTCGCGTGGACGACAAGGCCACGCATTCGTCACCTCAATCCCAGCCTTCAGCGTCGCGGGGCGTGTGCGGTCACCTGCCGCATGCTCCAGTGGCAGGAGATGTTTCCAGCTGAATCCCGGAGGGGCTCCACGGCGGAGAGGAAGGCCTTGCGGACGTCCTCGCGGGAGGTGGGGGAGAGCTGGTCGGCATCATACGTCTGGGCGAGTGAGTCCCAGACATACTCCGGCGAGCCGCCGTCCTGGACGAGGAGGTCGAAGACGTCGACCTGTTGGAAGGCGAGGCCGAAGAGCTGCTGGAGTCCCTCGGTGGAGCGGAAGCGCTTGTCACCCAGGCTCAGCAGGGGACGCGGCTGGGCCTCGATGGCGGGCTTCATCAGCTCGCGGAACACGGCGAGCGAGCCCGTGGGGGCGAAGCCTCCGCCGACGATGCAGGACAGCTTGCCGTCGGGCTTGAGCGTGCGGCGCACTTCGGAGAGGACCTGTTCGCAGTCGTCCATCAGCATGAGGGCCAGGTGGCTGAGGACGACGTCGAGGCTGCCGTCCTCGAAGGGGAGTGACTGCGCGAGTCCCTGGTGGAGCGAGGCGGCGCCGTGGAGTCGGGCCTGGGCGTGGGCCAGCTCGTCGGCGCTCATGTCCAGGCCGAGGAGCCGGGGACGGAGGGGGCCGCGCTGGGCGAGCAGCTCCAGCAGGTAGCCATCACCGCAGGCGAGGTCGAGCACCGTGTGCTCGCGCGAGTCCGAGGGGACTTCGGCGGCGAGCAGCGCGTAGGTCGAGTCGAAGCGGTGGTCGCCTCGCGTGACGGGCGTTCGGGAGAACCACCGGGCCGTCACGCCAGCGAGGCGGCGGTGGTAGTCGAGGAGGTAGGACTCGGTCTCCGAGGGCGGCATGGAGGCGCGTCATACCATGCCGCCCCTGGGCGTTCTGAGGGGCGTTCAATCGACGAGCAGGCGTTTCACGGGCGCGGGGTCGACGGCCACCATGAGCGGGCGGGCGAAGTTGCTGAAGGAGACCAGGGCCTGACCTGGAGCGAGGCGGGTCACCCGGTTCCAGAGGCTCTCGTCGATGCTGCCCACGGTGCGTTGCATGCGGGAGATGACGGTGCTGTCGGTCATCTTGTGGATGATGAAGTTGTTGAGCAGGCCGAGCACCTCGTTGGGGAGGTGTTGGGGGAGCTGGGTGACGAAGACGAGTCCGAGCCAGCGCTTGCGGCCGCGCTTGGCGATGCGCGCCACCTGTTCGAAGAGGACGGGCATCTGGCTGATGCGGCTGGCGGAGAGGAACTCGTGGGCCTCCTCGATGATGATGAGCACGGGAGGGACGGGCTCGTCCTTGGCGCTCGCCTTCTCGTAGCGGACCTCCTGGGCCTCCTGGAGCCCACGGAGGACATCCGCGATGACCAGGTTGTTGAGCTGCGGCGAGTCCGTGTCCGACAGGTCGATGACGGACACGCGGCCGGGCGTGAGCATCGCGTTGTACTCGGGGCCGGGCACCGGACCGATGTCGAAGATGTTGAGCCGGAGCAGGCGGTGGAGCTTTCCATAGAGCGTCTTCCAGCTCACGACGTTGCGGCTGCTCTGAGCCATGACCCGCTTCATGACCATGCTACGGCTGGCCTTGAAGTCGCTCTGGAGAAAGGGCCCGGTGGGAGTCGCCGCTTCTTCGGCTTCTTCCTCAACCTCCGCGACTTCGGCGGTTGCCTCCCTGCGCCGGCTCCGTGAGCGGGTCTTCGTCTCGCCACGGTTCTCGTCGCCCAGGCTGTAGATGTACGCGTTCACGACGTCCAGCAGGTGCTGGATGGTCATCTTGGGATAGCCCGTGGACATCTCGTCTACTTCGAGCGCCTGACGCTTCTCTTCATCCGTCTGCGGGAAGATCTTGAAGTCCTCCAGCAGTTGCTTGGTGACGTCGTAGGCCTTGAGGAAGCGCTCCTGCTGGGCATCCGACAGGCCGAGAATCTCCGCGATGGCGTAGGGAGAGAGGCTGGAGAAGTTGAGGGAGAATCGGTGCAGGTTGCGGTGTCGAGGGTTGCGACTGGTGCGTCCGATGAGGTGATGGATGTGCAGGTCGCGGACTCCCTCGGCGCGCTGGCCCCTGCGCTTGAGGGCTTCGAGCATGGGCTCATGGTCGGTGGGCTCGTCCACGTGGGTGTACTCACCCTCCACGTCGAACACGATGGTGGCGATGCCCTGGGACTGAGCGCGGTGGACGAGCGTGGCCACGGTGGTGGACTTGCCGCCACCCGTGGTCCCGATGATGCCGGTGTGCCGGGGGAGGACGGACTTGTCGCTGGGACTGATTCGAGCCTCCATCTGCTCATAGCCGACGACGACCCCCAGGGACATGTCGCCGCCGACACCGAGCACGCGCTCGCTCTCCTTGTCCGTCAGCACGAACACGGGGCTCTGGGGGCGGGGACGGAAGCGGGGCGGCTTGAGGACGCCTTCCACCTCTTCGCCCAGCAGTTCCACCTCGGCGCGGCCGTGGTAGTCGAACGTGTACGTGAGCTTCTTGCCGTGCGTCACGACGCCGACGGCCATCGTCGAGTTGGCGGGGACCGCGTTGGGTTCAGCGAAGGGGCCTTTGACGACGACGCCCAGGTAGGCGCGACCGTCCTCCCGTGACTTCACGCGCACCAGCGTCTGGGACGCGAGCAGGTGCAGGTCGGCTCGGGTGAGCAGGACGGTGAGCAGGTTGTCCTCGCTCGACGCCGTGTCGAAGTGGGTGAAGCCCGCGGCGGACTCGAGCTCCGGGTCGACTCGTGTCGCCGAGGAATCGTTCTTCAGCTCCTCGAGCGCGGCGCGGGCCGAAGCGGGCGTCTCGCGGATGACGTTCTCTGTCCCGTTGGGAGGCATCGATGGAGCCCGCGCCGACGCAGGGGCGGGAGCGCCCGTGGGCGCGCGCGTCGATGCGGGGGAGGGTGCTCCCGAGATGCGAGAGGGGCCTCCAGCGTCGGAGGATGCGCCCGAGACAGGGGCCGGGCCTCCCGAGGCGCGCGACGTGGCTCCCGCACCGGGGGAGGGACCGCCCAATGAACGGGATGTGCCCTCCGTGTTCGAGGACGGGGTTCCAGAGACGGCCGAGGCGCTGCGGGAGGCGCCCTCTGAACCGGAGGTAGAGGTGCCCGAGACGGTTGAAGAGCCGCCCGAGGTTCGAGATGCACCCGCTGAACCGGAGGCAGGGGCCCGCGAGACGGTTGAAGGGTCCCCCAAGGCACGGGAGGCGCCGCCCAGGTCGGAGGTGGCTCCCGAGGCAGCGGTCAACGGTCCAGATGAGGGAGATGCCGGTGGAGCCCTCGTGGACGGCGACGCGCCAGGTGTCGCGGTGCGATCAGGCGCCTGCGAGGATGACGGGGCGCGCCCGATGGATACGGGGGGCATGGCGGGGCGGCTGGTCGCGCCATTCGGAGGCACAGGGCGGCTGGCCGCGCCATTGGGAGACGGCTCACGCTGTGCGCCAGGGGGAGCGGCTCTCGGCCCGCCTTGAGGCGGTGGCGTGCCGTTGTGTGGCGGCACGGCGCGCGCGCCATTCACTATCTGGAGGGAAGGTGCCTTCCCGTTGATGTCGCCTGCACCCTGCGGCCTCGGTTCCTTGCCATCATTGGACATCCGTGGTCCCCCCTTAACGGCGCATCCCGCGCTCGGTCATGAACTGCAGATTGGCTCCGGCCTGGGTGTAGGCGTCCTCGACGAGCCCCAGGAAACCGTCGACGCCGAAGACACCGCGGCACGTCACGGCCGCGACATCGAGGAGCATCGGGAAGCCCCGCTCGGGGCGCAGGATGCTGTCGGCCATGGCGACCCAGGCGGCCTCATGGGCGTGGTCCTTGTGGGCGTAGAACAAGCGCGGGGCGGCGTGGTCCGACACGCGGAAGATGCCCTTGACGACGCAGGGGCTCGACTCGCGCACGAACCTCCACGCGCGGTGCTTGCTTCGTCCGCCGTACTCCCAGTTGCGGACGATCTGCTTGCCCTCGCGTTGGAGCGTCTCCAGGAGGGCATACTCGCCCGCGTCCAGCGCGAGGCCCATCGTGAGGAAGCCGCGGTCGGTGAGTGAGTCCGAGACGTAGACGAACTTCTTGTGCTCGTGGATGAGTCGCTCGAGCACGGTGAGCGAGCGGTCCAGGAGGGTCATGTATCCCGAGCCGGAGAGCAGCTCGTGGGCGCACGGATTGCCGGAGCCCATGCGCCACTCCGCGGTGGCCTTCTCCACGAGCGCGGCCCGCTCGGCATAGGCCTGGATGCCACGACGGGCCATGCGCGACAGGGTGTCCTGCTTCCCCTGATAGCGGTTCTGGCGCATGTCGATGAAGTCCATCGCCTCCTGGAGAGGGTTGCCGGTGTTCTGGGACGCCATCTCCTTGCGGAACAGCCGTTTGGTGAAAGCCCCCGAGGTCCCCTGGTAGCTGACGATACCGACGCCAATCTGGGAGATGCCGATGGGCAGGCTGTCATGGGAGACGTGCGTTCCGGTCACCGCGTCGACCTTGCTGCGGAACAGCAGGCGCTCGTGGATGAGGGACAGGTCCTCCGGAGTGACCTTGTAGACACCGGCGTCCGGGTAGGCGTCACCGCGAGAGGCCAGGCGGGGGAAGACCTCGCTGCGCACGACGGCGCGCAGCTCTCCCTCCTTGTGAACCGCGCTGGCGATCTCCCGACGGAATCGCTCCATGATCTTGTCGAGGTCGAGCCCCGTGGACCACCGGTCGAGGTCCAGCGTCGAGGCGAGGTCCTCTCCGAACGCGGAACGGTAGTCCGCATCGCCAAACAGCTCTTCCTTCAGCTCATCCGCCTCGGGCGGCAAGTCACTCGACATGGGTTACCCCTCCTCCACTCCCAGGAACTCCGCGATGGAAAAACGGGACATGCGTAGCCGCCGCCGAAGCCCATCGATGTATTCGGTGGCTTTCACCACGGGCAGATGGAACTGGAACTGGAGGCTTCTGATGGCATCCTCCCGCGAGAGCTGTTTCACGAGCGGCAGGACGCGCTCCACGGGTGCCAGCAGCTCGAGCGCGACCCGGTCCGCGCGGTGCTCGGCCACGACGACGTCCCGGCTGGCGTAGCCACCCGATGCGTCACGGGCCATGAGGTCTGTGCGCAGGTTCAGCGGGACCTGTTCAAAGAACAGGGTCAGGGCCTCTTCGGGAGAGGGGGCCCGCTCGCCATCGAGGACCGGGAGTATCTCCGGGCCGAAGACGCTCAGCGCCCGTCTGCGGGGGAGCCACTCCTCCAGGACGAAGTGCGCGACCTCGTGGACGATGGTGAAGCGTTGCTCCGCTTCCTTTCTCTGGTTGTCAAAGAAGAGGATTCCGTGTCCGCGCCACCAGGCCATGAAGCCATGGAGGTCATGATCTTGTGTCGTGAACCACTGCCCCGGGCTCCGGCGAGACAGCCAGTCCTGGGCTGTCTGCGGAGTGAATCGAGGAAGGGCAACGGGCCGGATGTGGAACTGGCCGCAGAAGCAGTCGAGCAGGTCATGGACGGACGCATGACAGTCCTTCAGTGCACAGGCTTCCACCGCTTCTTGCAGCCAGCTTTCCATCACGTGTCCGTTTCTTCATCCGGGAGGTGGTCTTGGGCCGCCATCCGGAGGGTGGTCGTCGACTCGCTGCGTGTGCCCTTGGAGAAGGCATTGATGACGTCGACGTGTCGAATCACCTGCATGAGCATCAGGCGGTCCACGCCGAACTTCTGGGCGATGGCGGTGCACTGCTCGCTGAAGCTGTCGCCTTCGGGGCGGCGGCACAGGGACATCCAGTGGAGCGTCTCCTGGGTGCACCCCAGCTCCTCCGCCAGCGTGTCCTCGTTGATGCCCTCGATTTGTCTGTACTGCTCGAATGTGTAGGCCATTGACCACGGCTCGCTCCGGCCGCGTCGGGCCGCTCGCTCGAGCCATTCAGGATTCGTCATCTCGGTCCTCCTTTCCGAAGCGCCCCAACCACTTCATGAGGCGGTCTCGATTCCGCTTCACCCTGCGCTTGCGGTCCTCATCCGACATGGGAGGCAGCCCCATGGCTTGGGCGAGGACGCGCGTGGAGCCCTCTCCCTGGAGGACCAGCCCGAGGAAGACTCGGTCTCGCTCCGGCAATCTGGCATGGTCGATTCGTCTCACGGCGAGCCTGGCTTCCACGGTGACCTCCAGGCTTTCATTCGGTGCCCGAGCGCGAAGTTCGACAACGGCCCCGTAATCCTGCTCTCGGTGGGTGCGGGCTACCCGGGAGCGATAGCGGTCGGTGAGCTTCTTCTTGGCCGCCTCTCGCAGGTAGGTGGACAGCCGACCCTTCTGGGGAACGTACCGCTCAGGGTGCGCCAGATAGGCGTAGATGACGTCGACCACCGCGTCCCAGGCCTCTTCCTTGGAGCGGTTCACGTCTCTGCACAAACGTGCAGTGATTGGGTCGACGAAGACTTCGAAGACCTCCGCGGTGGCCAATGACTCATCCTTCTTCAGGATGCGTTCGTGAAGCTCCTGCTCCTCCGATGGTGTTGGAAGACTCATCCCCACTCCTCGCCGGGAACACGTGCCCGCTCTCGGGTTGACATCGAACTGTGTGTCCTTTCGTTACCGGCTCCCCGAGTTCGACGGCCTGTGTCTCGTTCACGTCCGCAGAAGGTTGGTCGCGGAGCGAAGCAATGTCTGTACCTCCCGGGTGGTATGGCTCGCGGTGGACGAGACATGGGGTGGTGGGCGCAGTCGGGGCGGCGGCGCCGAAAAAGGGGGACGGGGTCGGTATGTCGCCGGCCTGTTTCAGGGAGGGACCCATGATGTCCATGCACTGCCGAGTCGCCACCACCCAGCGCGAGTTGGATGATGCGCTGCGGATCCGCTGGGCTGTTTTCGGAGGAGAGCTGCGCTTGCTGGGCGGCAAGCCATCACCGACGCGGCGCGAGGTGAGCTGCTTCGACACGCTCGAGTCGACGGTGCACCTGGTGGTCTACGCGGACCGGACGCCGGTGGCGACCCTGCGGATGTTGTTGACGAATCCGGAGGTTGCGCTGGCGACGGGAGGGCGGCTGGGGGTGGAGATGGAGCAGAAGCTGGACCTGTCGAGCCTGGCGGGGCCCGGGCGGGTCTTCGCGGAGACGGCGCGCTTCTGCGTGCTGGAGCAGTGGCGGCACACGGAGGCGGTGGCGCATCTTCAGGCGGGCATCTACGCGGAGAGCCGGCGGCGCGGTGTGACGCACTGGGTTGCCGCGGCCAACATGGACACGGACTCACATGAGGACGCGCGGCTGATTGCGTGTGTGGCGGAGCACCGGGGCTGGGTGAGTCCGCGTTGGCGGGTGAGGTCGACGTTGCCTCATGAGTCGCCTGCGATCCCCAGGAGCCCGTTCTACACGCCGGCGGAGCGCGAGCGGGCAGGGCAGGGGTTGTTGGCGGGATTGAGGATGCCCCGGGCGCCGTCGCTGTTCGCCAGGAAGATGGGCGCGCGGTTCGTGGGCCAGCCGCTGTACGACGCGAGCTTCCACCGTTTCACGCTGCCGCTCGTGGCCGCGCTCGATGAGATTCCCGCCAGCACGCTGGAGCGCTTCCGCGCGCTGGAGGGGGGGCTGCGGCGAGCGGGTTGACTTCAGGTCGAGCTTTTCCCAGGGCGAGCAAGTCTATTCAGGGATTTCCGCGAGCTGGCGTGACGCGTACCTCTGGAGTGGTAGAGACATCTTTGCTGACAGGAGTCATTCTCCTGCGTGGTTCGAGAGCTGAAACGGAGCAAGGCCCTGCCTATCAAAGAAACTGGGAGTGACCTGCGAGCGGCAACCAGTTCGGATCGAGGGGGGGCTGGTGCGATGGCTGACTGCACGAACCGATGAAGCGGATCTCCAGACCCAGGCACGGTCGACGCTTATCGGGAGAGTGTTTCGATGGGGTGTTGAGTTTTCGTAGGGCAAGCTGTTTTGTTCATCAATGGGGGAGCTGTGATGAGTGTCCGAGTCTCTTGCGTCGTGAAGGATGATCGCTTTAGTAGATACGAGAGTATCCAATCGATCGGAGGGGTGAACCCGGACGGAAGCAACTGGAAGCTCAGCTTGCAAGACGCCATTGTGGCAATCGAGAGAGGAACCTATGGCGAGTTCTACGTGGAGCGCCCAACTGGGGATCGAGTTCGGGTCGTTGTGGCTGAGCGCAACGGCAAGAAGTACCTGAGAACGAGTGCGGATGGAGACGAGCCCAACAATCTCCTGTCATTGCCTCGTTGTCCTTGAGGCTGCTCAGGGGAGGCGCTTGCATCGTTCAGAGAGCTTTGATGAGGCGGATGGGCTACTGGGTTTCGTTCTTGAGAGTCGATGAACGGTGAATGCCCGGGCGCACGCTGAAGTCTCCAGCGCGGCCCGGGCTTTCGTCGTCCGGTTAGCGGGCGCGCATCACGGCGCGGTGATGACGTTGGCCGCGCCCGGCGTCACGGTGGTGGTGAACTTGAAGTCCACCCCGTTGTCGTCGGTGTCCGTGCTGTTTGCGTCGCGGCACAGCGAGCCTTCGAGCGTGTTGCTGTCGGCCAGCGTCGCCGTGCTCGTGGCGTCCTCCTGCATGTCGAACTTCTTGGAGGAGCCGCGATGGTGGCCTGGGTGATGGCTCCCTCGTAGGAGCGCGAGTCGATGAGCGCATCATGGCCCCCATCGTAGAGCGCCACGGCGTCCGCAGAGGGGCTCGCCGCGCTGCCGCCGTTCTGGATGAAGTCCGAGGTCCCCCCGCTGAAGGGTCTTCACCCCGGGACGACCCGCCAGGGGGCCGACGACCGCGGCCGAGCCCACCACCAGAACTCCCCTGCGCCCAGCATGCCGAAATCCGCGAGGTCGACCTTCTGGGCCTCGCCGGAGGATTCACCGCGCCATTGACGAACACCAGGAACGTGTTCGGCAGGGAAATGGGTCCCCCCGTCGGGTTGTAGATCTCGACGAACTCCTTCGTGTCCGTGCCGATCTGGTCGTAGTCCACCTCGTTGATGACCAGGTGGTTGATGGCTGGGCGGTTCGCCACGGTCAGCACTGCCGACAGTTGCTGACCGTCGTACGTCGCCGTCAGCCGGACGTCACCGGCCGTCTGGCCCGCGGTGAACACCACCTGGCCACTCGTCTGTCCCCCGGCGATGGTCACCGTCGCGGAGGACAGCGAGCCCAGGCCCGAGGTCGGCGCCAGCGCCACATCCACAAACGCACCTCCAACTGGCGCGGCTCGGCCCAGCGTCACCGTGAACGACTGCGTCGCGTTGAAGAACACAGTCGCCGTCGAAGGCGTCAGTCCCTGGAGCGCCGCAGCCGGCGGCGTCACCGTGATGTCCGAGGTCTTCGTGATTCCCGCAGCGATGCGGACACCGTCCCCGCCCCTTCGCCCCGTGCATCCGCGGTGAAGAGGAATGTGGCATCCGTCGTACTGGCGCGCACCGTCACGGAGGCGGGCACCGTGCCGAAGTGGGTGACCCTGCAGCCGGAGTCGCCACCAGCGCCACGGCGAGGTCCGGGGCCGGCGCGGAGGACAGCACGACGCGGTGCTCCTGAGTCTCTCCGAACCGCACCACCACCGGTGCGGAAGGCAGAAGCGACACGAGCCGTGGCGAGTCCTGGTCCAGCGTCACCGTCGTGCTGGCACTGCTGGCCCCGACGAGTCAGGGCGCGGGGCTCGGACCTGACTCCAGGGAATGCGGGCCTCACCCTGTGGGCCGCGTCGGTTTACTTGAACAGGCCAGGCGCCCAGCGAGCTAGCTGTGAGCGCAGCGCCCGGCCCAGGCTTTCCTCGTCGGTAAACTCCGTCAAGGGCCACGCTTTGAGATGAAGGCCATCGGCGAGCGATAGGTGACGAGGATGCGCGGCGCGCAGTCCATTCCATTCGGTCTGCGCGGGATAATGGTTCACAAGCAGATCCTCCAGCCACTCACCCTCTTTGTATTCACTCGAGAGCGCCTGGGAGATGACGGGTAGGGAGGGCTCGGCATACGCGAGTACAAGGAGGGCGTGGGTTGCGCTCTTGGGGCGGAGATGTACTTCCACCACGATGAAGGCCGAGACCGTGCCGTCAGGGCGCTTCTTCGGCGCATAGAGTCGCCCCACGGCCTGTTGATTCCAGGCGGCGGGCGCATCGAGATTCCTGGCGCGATGGAGTTCGACCTCGTTTCCATTGGCGGGGGCGATTCCTGCCTCCGCGAACAGGGCATCGCAGGCGACAAGAAGGGTCCGGACCTGCTTGTAGATGTCACTGATGAAGCAAGACGCCTGGTAGATTTTCTCGCCGAGATTTGGATCCACGTTCAAGCCCCTCTCCGTGTAGTGCCCTTCCAGAAGGTTGCGTCCGCAGGAAGAGACGGCGCGGACATCCGTTCAAAGAACTTCCCATCCCTTGAGACTTGGAAGAGTCGTTCTGGTTGAAGCAGGCTCCAGGCGAGGGTTGGTGCGTGCCATCCCGTGAAGGTTGAGAGTCCACGCCGTTCGAGCACTCGTCGAAGGTCTGAGAGGAGGACGGAAACATCGGGGCCGACTGCCTCCTGCGGAAGGAGGGGAGTCAGTTGACGCCACGCGAGCCAGTAGAGGTCAATCGATGCCGTGGGATGGCGGAACTGGAGACTTGCCTCCAATTCGTCTCTTGGCGCAGAGGCGTGCGCGGTCAGATAGATGAGACTCCGTCGGTGCACGGCTTCCGGAGAGTAGGGCCGTGGGCGCACGGCATCGGCCGCGAGTGCATTCATGTAATCGGCCAGTTGGTCTCCCCTGGGAGTGCTTGCCTCCAGCCCCGTTCCGGAGGTATCGCTGAGTGCCCCGCTCTTACCCGATTCATACTTACACTCGACGCCCACGACGTGAATGCCCCGTGAGCCATGGAGCAAGATGAGGACATCCAGCTCTTGCTGGTTCAAGCGCGGCCAAAAACGGATGTCCGCACGGTCGATGGCTTCATCAATCAGTTCAGGAGAAGAGTCCTCCGCTCGGAGGCACCGTGAAAGCCAGGGAATCAGCAGTTTCGAGTGTTCCACACAGCGCAGGAGGCCAAAGACGTTCGACGTCAGGATATCTTCCATGCGGTCCCTCGCATTGGTTCCATCCCCGAGCTTCCCGTGAAGTTCTGCTGCGAGCATCGTTGCCTCACTGGATTTGAGGCTGAAGCGTACCCGATCCACTGAGCGGAACCCATGGACGTGAATCGGTGGTGTCGCAGTCTTTCTGGACTCGGATCCTGTCTGAGGCAAGTGAGCCCGGGTCAAAGCACCACACGGGGTCGCCGGTGGCCGGGGCGCGAGGCACCCAGTCTGTCCGGGTGGTGAGTCGATGTAGGGGATTCAATTGGGGCAGGGCCAGCGACCGATTGAATTCCACGGGCCATGCTGCGTCTGGGTTGACTGTCATTGTCGCCATCGCTGAACATTTCGCTCGAACCAGGTTCGGGGGGACTCATGTCCATTCAAGGCGCGGAGGCCCATTTCGCCACTTCTTGGGCACGGCGGGTCGTCTTGGTCTCCATCGATTGGACCCGAGAAAAAGATCCCCGGGTTCCGCTGGGGCATGCCTCCATCGTCGCGGCGCTGCGGAGCGTGGGGATGGACGTGCGAGAGTTCTCCTTCGCCATCAATCAACCTGACTTCAGCGCCGCGATCGTTCTCGAGAGAATCCTCGAGAATGCCTTGGGGCTCGCGCCGGAAATGGTGGACGTGGGCTTAGGTGTCTACGTGTGGAACGACCAGGTGGTGAAGCGGCTCCTGGTCATGCTCCGGCAGAGAGGATTCATGGGGCGCATCGTCCTCGGTGGGCCTCAGGTTTCATACGCGGGAGTGGGCGTTGAGCGTTACTATCCAGAGGCGGATGTATTCGTGCGCGGGTATGGTGAGGAGGCCATGGTGGCTCTCGCCGCGACCTCCGAGCGCATTCAGTTCATGGGCGTCCACTGGGCGGGGCAGACTGACTCCTGCCTGCAGGCCGAGGCAAAGTTGGATCGATTGGCATCGCCTTTCCTGGAGGGAGTGATCGAGCCTTCCGTCCGGCAACGATTCATCCGTTGGGAGACTCAGCGCGGATGCCCCTTCCGATGTTCGTTCTGTCAGCACCGCGAGGCAGGCAGTCGACTGCGCCGCCGCGACATTCCGCTGGCCCGGCTGGAGCAGGAGATTGATTTGTTCGTGCGCTCGGGTGTGGACGACATCGCCGTGCTGGATCCTCTCTTCAATCTCGGGAGCCACTCCCTTTCTGTTCTGGGGGCTCTCCGGCGGCTGGCATATCGAGGGCGGCTGTCATTGCAGTGCCATTTCTCCACGCTTGATGATGAGTTCCTCGATGCGTGCGAGGGGCTTGATGTGCGGCTTGAGTTCGGCCTCCAGACCATCCACGAGCGGGAGGCGCGGGCGGTAGAGCGGAGCAATCAACTCAAACGCGTTGTGGAGGGCATCCACAAGCTCCACGAACGAGACATTTCGTTCGAGGTTTCCGTCATCTTTGGTCTGCCCGAGCAAACTTTGGAATCATTTCGTGGCACGGTTGATTTCTGCCTTCGGCAACGGATTCCCGTGGTGAAAGCGTTCCCTCTGATGCTGTTGCGAGGGACTCCGTTGGAACGAGATCGCGCGAAGTGGGGTCTGGTCGAGAACGACGCGCCCATCCCCAGTGTCATTCGCAGCCGAACGTTCGACGAGCAGGCGTGGAATCGGATGGCGGCAATCGCCGAGGCCCTGCGCCAGACAGAAGGAAATCATCCATCCTGTGTCCGGTCACTGGACGAGCGGATGGCGCCTACGGCTGGTTTTGCGAAGGGGTGGTCACCTTCGCTTCAGTTGCCCTGACGTCTGCTGAGGCGGCCTCTTCCATTTCACAGGGCACAAACCTCTGAGTTCGCTATCGGTAGGGCACGGGAATCGAACTCGCCGAAGACGCCTCGCAGCGCCTCCCATTGATTTTGAAGATCAAGCCGGCCACCAGGTCCGGAGGCCCTACCGCCTCTGATTAGTGCCGGCCATCCCCGCACCCGTCAACGCGCGCGTGCGCCACGGGCCGGCTTCAGCCCCGGCAGCCCGTGCACCAGCGTCTCCAGCAACGTGTCCCGCAGCATCTCCGCGGTCGTCTCCGTGAACGCGGCGCAGGTCAGCTTCAGGCTCACAATCCCGTGCAGCCCCGCCCACAGCATCTCCGCGAGCTTCGCGGGCTGTGCCTCCGTCGCCAGCCTCCCGGCTGACTTCAGGTCCTCGAACACGCTCGCCAGCAGGCCGAAGGAGCGGGCCCCCGCCCCATCCCGCTGGCCCTGGAACAGCGCCGTCGACAACTTGGGGTCTTCCATGAAGATGAGCCGGTAGGTCTCCGGATGCTCCAGGCCGAACGCCACATAGGCCGCCGACATCACCTTCAGCCTCGCCAGCGGCTCGGGCTCCACCGCCGCAGGCTCCAGCTTCGCCAGGAACTCCTCGAACCCCCGGATGCACAGCTCCCGGGCTATCGCCTCCCGGTTCTCGAAGTGCAGGTACAGCGTCGCCGGCGCGTACTCCACCGCGTCCGCCAGCTTGCGCATCGACAGCGCTCCGAACCCCTCCTTCACCACCATCTCTCGCGCCACCCGCAGGATGTGCTCCCGCAACTCCGCCCGCTGGCGCTCCTTCCGCTCCGAAATCCCCATACCCACCACCCTAGGACTTGACCTCCAGAACGACCACCATTAAATGAACGGCGTTCAGTGAACGGTGTTCATAAAGTCTCCGCTGTTCGCGAAAGGGAGTCCGGTATGGCAGGCAAGGTGGCGTTGTTCGGAGCGTCCGGAGTCATCGGCCAGAGCGTGGCCAACGCGTTGAAGGCCGAGGGACGGCCCTACCGGGTGGTCGGCCGCTCCCGGGGCTCACTCGAGTCCGAGTTCGGCGCGGACCCGCTCGCCGAGGTCGTGACGTGGAACCCGGACGACCCGGCCTCCGTCCGCGAGGCGGCCCGGGGCGTGGACACCCTCATCTACATGGTGGGCGTCAACTACTGGCAGTTCCACCTGCATCCGCAACTCATGCGAAAGACGCTCGACGGCGCCATCGCCGAGGGCGTCAAGCACGTGGTCCTCATCGGCACCGTCTATCCGTACGGTCTGCCTCGCACCACGCCCGTGCGCGATGACCATCCGCGCGAGCCCAACTCCTTCAAGGGCCGCATGCGCAAGGAACAGGAGGACCTCCTCCTCGCCGAGCATGCCGCCGGCCGCATCCAGGCCACCATCCTCCGCCTGCCCGACTTCTACGGCCCCCACGTCGAGCGCAGCTTCCTCCACCGCGCCTTCGTCGCCGCCCTCGCCGGCAAGCGCGCCCAGCTCATCGGCCCCATCGACCCACCCCACGAGTTCATCTTCGTCCCCGACGTGGGCCCCATCGTCCTCAAGCTCATGGACGAACCCCGCGCTTACGGCCGCTCCTGGAACCTCGCCGGCGCCGGCGTCACCACCCAGCGAGAGATGATCGCGGAGGCGTACCGACAGCTCGGCCGCCCCATGAAGCTCTCCACGATGGGGAAGGGGATGGTCCGCTTCATCGGCCTGTTCGACCCGTTCATGCGCGAGCTCGTGGAGATGCACTACCTGCTCACCACTCCCGTGCTCATGGACGACTCGGAGCTGCGCCACCTGCTCGGGGACGTCCCCAAGACGCCCTACGCAGAGGGCATCCGCCAGACGCTCGCCGCCATGAAAGAGCCGCGCACGGCCACCGTCAGTCCAGCCCCCGCTGCCACAGGTCGTCCTCGTCCAACCCCATGAGGTGACCGACCTCGTGCATCACGGTGATTCCAATCTGCTCGATGAGCTCCTCGCGCGTCTTCGCGAAGCGCTCCAGGTTCTTCTGGTAGAGCACGATGGACGCGGTGAGGTGGTCATATGCGCTCGTCACGCTGCGCTCACCCACGGGCGTCCCGCGGAACACGCCGAGGATGCTCGGTGACAGGGGAGGGTCCTGCCCCAGCAGGTCCTCATCCGACGGGATGTCCTCCACCGCGATGGTGACGTTGTCCAGGTACTGCTTGGCGTGCTGGGGCAGCGCCTTCACCGCGTCCTCCACCGCGCGGTCGAACTCCGCCTCGCCCAGCGCCACCGGGGGAGGGAACTCCTCGGGCACCAGCGCCTGCGCCCGCGCGAAGCGCTTCTTCGCCTCCTTCTCGTCCCCGCGCCGCTCCGCCATCAGCCCCAGGTAGTGGTGCGCCCAGGGCTCGTCCGGCATGTCCTTGAGCACCGCCTCGAAGGCGCCGCGCGCGTCGTCGAAGCGGCACAGCTCGAACAGGGCGATGCCCCGCTCCAGCCTCGCGTCCACCGAGCGCGGCATGTGCCCGAGCGCCGCGTCCAGGCTCACCAGGGCCTGCTCGCACTCGCCCATCTGGTTGAGCCCCATGCCCTCCAGGAGCAGGAACTCGTAGAGCATCTCCACGTCCTGCTCTCGCTGCGCCAGGCGCTTGCCCCGAGCACACAGCTCCAGGCCCTCCTCCACCGCCTCGCGGTCCTCGCCCGCCCGGCACACCAGGCAGTCCGCGGCGCCCAGCAGGATTTCCAGGTCCTCGGGGGCGGCCTTCAGCGCCAGGCCGAAGGCGCGGCCGGCCTCCTCCAGGCGCCCCAGCTCCGTGAGGGCCGCGGCCCGGTAGTGCAGGGCCTCCGGCAGCTCCGGCGCGTCCGAAAGCAGACCCTCCACCTGTCCCAGGGCGCCCTCGAAATCGCCCGCCTCGAAGGCGTCCGCCACCGCCTCCAACCGCACCCTCGGGTCCCCCGACCCCGATGCCTTCCCGGTCCGCTTCTCCATGGCCCGGCTCATAAGAAGGCCCGCTGTGCGTTGTCAACGACAGGGGCGGCTGTTACGGTTCAGCGCCCTGTTGGTGCGGCATTCCGTCCTGTGAACATCCTTGTCGTCGACGACGATCTCGAGCTGTGCACCTTGCTCTCTCGCTTCCTGGAGATGCATGGGTACACCGTGTACTCGGCGTCCGACGCCCTCCAGGCGCTCGACATCATGGAGCGCAACGAGGTGGGCATGGTCATCACGGACTACATCATGCCCCACCTGGATGGCATCGCCTTCACGGAGATGCTCAAGGCCGACCCCCGCTTCCAGGCCATCCCGGTGCTCCTGATGACGGCCAGCACCGACGGGAACGTCACCGAGAAGGGCCTGCGCAAGGGCGTGGCCCTCACCCTCAACAAGCCCCTGGACATGGGGCAGCTCCTGACGCTGGTGCGCTTCGCCGAGTAGCCCCGGCCGCCCCCGTCCCAAGGACGTGGCGGGCCGTCCGCTCGCCCACACGTCCGCCCTTCTCGGTTGACATCGTTGGCGCGCCCCTTATGTTGGCGCTCGCCAGGGCCGAGTGCTAACGGCCTGTGTTGTACCCACGAAAATTCCAAGTAACTTCAGGAGGTTGCGATGGCAGCGAAGGAGATTTTCTTCCACCAGTCCGCCCGTGAGGCCATCCTGCGCGGCGTTCGTACGCTGGCAGATGCGGTCGCGGTGACGCTCGGTCCCAAGGGCCGCAACGTGGTCATCGAGAAGAGCTTCGGCTCGCCCACCATCACCAAGGACGGCGTCACCGTCGCCAAGGAGATCGATCTCGAGAACAAGTTCGAGAACATGGGCGCGCAGATGGTGAAGGAGGTCGCGTCCAAGACCTCCGACAAGGCGGGCGACGGCACGACGACGGCGACGGTGCTCGCGCGCGCCATCTACGAGGAGGGCCTGAAGCTGGTGGCCGCCGGCCACAGCCCGATGGACCTCAAGCGCGGCATCGACAAGGCCGTCGAGGTGGTGGTGGAGGAGCTCAAGAAGATCTCCAAGCCGACCTCCGACAAGAAGGAGATCGCTCAGGTGGGCACCATCTCCGCGAACGGGGATGAGACCATCGGCACCATCATCGCGGACGCGATGGAGAAGGTGGGCAAGGAGGGCGTCATCACCGTCGAGGAGGCCAAGGGCCTTGAGACGACGCTCGACGTGGTGGAAGGCATGCAGTTCGACCGCGGCTACGTCTCGCCGTACTTCGTGACGAACCGCGAGCGCATGGAGGTCGTGGTCGACGACCCCTACATCCTCATCAGCGAGAAGAAGATCTCCTCGATGCAGGACATGATTCCCATCCTCGAGCAGGTCGCGCGCTCCGGGAAGCCCCTGCTCATCATCGCGGACGACATCGAGGGCGAGGCGCTGGCCACGCTCGTGGTGAACAAGATCCGCGGCGTGCTGAACGTGGCGGCGGTGAAGGCGCCAGGCTTCGGTGACCGTCGCAAGGAGATGCTCAAGGACATCGCCACGCTGACGGGCGGCATGGTGGTGAGCGAGGACCTGGGCCACACGTACGAGAAGCTGACGCTCGCCGAGCTGGGCCGCGCCAAGCGCATCACGGTGGACAAGGACAACACCACCATCGTCGATGGCAACGGCAAGAAGGAGGAGATCGAGGGTCGCATCAAGCTCATCCGTGGGCAGATGGACACGGTGACGAGCGACTACGACCGCGAGAAGCTCCAGGAGCGTCTGGCGAAGCTGGTGGGCGGCGTGGCCGTCATCAACGTCGGCGCGGCGACCGAGACGGAGATGAAGGAGAAGAAGGCCCGCGTCGAGGACGCGCTGCACGCGACGCGCGCGGCCGTCGAGGAGGGCATCGTCCCGGGCGGCGGCGTGGCGTACCTGCGCACGCTGGGCGCGCTGGAGGCGCTGAAGCTGGGTGGTGAGCAGAACTTCGGCGTGGACATCATCCGCCGCGCGCTGCAGGAGCCGCTGCGCAAGATCGCCAGCAACGCGGGCGTCGAGGGCGCCGTGGTCATCAACAAGGTGCGCGAGGGCAAGGGCGCGTTCGGCTACAACGCCCGCACGGACACCTACGAGGACCTGGAGAAGGCCGGCGTCATCGACCCGACGAAGGTGGAGCGCACCGCGCTGCAGAACGCCGCGTCCGTCGCCTCGCTGCTCTTGACCACCGAGGCCATGGTGGCCGAGCGTCCGAAGGGCAAGTCCAAGGCCGGCGGCGCCGGCGGCGGGATGCCGGACTACGGCGGCGACGACATGGAGTACTGAGCCACGCTCCGCGCCCCGGGCTTCGTGCTCGGGGACGCGGTGGGTGAGCCGACCTCGGCCCCGGTTGCCTCGTGTGAGGCACCGGGGCCGTTGTTTTTGGCGGGGGAGGGGACGTGCGTTTAGGTGCCCACGAGCTCAGTGAAGGCAAGGCCGACGCGTGGCTGGTGCGCGTCAGGGCTCGCGGCCCACCGGGCCTCGCGTGAGGGCAGGGCCGACGCTTGCCGACAGCGCATCAAGGCACATGTCCTTCGGGCGGACGGAACGAACGCGAGGCTGGTGCGCGCGTCAGGGCACAAGGACTACCGCGCCCAGGCTACAGACGGACCCCAGGCAAGGCTGGTGCGCATCAGGGCCTGCGGCCCGCGGCGCCTGGGGGAAGACGGGACCGACGCGAGGCCGGTCCGCGTCAGGGCAGGTGGCTTGACGCGCCTTGGCGGCGATGGGACCGACGCGAGGTGGGTCCGCGTCAGGGCACGCGGCCGACCGCACCCCCGGTGCCGCTCTCCTGCGAGGTGAAGAGCAGCGTGTCTCCATCCACGATGAGGCCACCCGGGCCCGTGCCCACGGGGCCCACGGAATCCGTGGTGTTCGCCGGGCACCCGCGCACCCGGCGCAGGAAGCCCGCGTCATCCGCCACGGACTCCTTGAAGTACACGGCGCCGTGCAACTCGACGGGGAAGAGGGGGCCCTGCAGCCCGTCCGCGAGCACGCGTGCCTCGCCACCGGCCCTCGGCAGTGCGAGGACACGGCCCGTGCCGCCGCCTCCCTCGGTGATGAGGAATCGCGTGGGCGTCAGCTCCAGCGAGGTGCCCGAGGTGATGCTCGCGTTCACGCGCGCTGCTGGAGTCTCCAGGTCCAACGGGACGCGGTAGAGACCCGGCTCCGTGTTCCCTGTCACGAGGAACCACACGTCCGTGCCGTCGATGCGCGCACCACGGACCTGGGTGCCGGCGGGTCCTTCGTAGAGCACGAGTGATGAAGAGGCGCTCCCCGTCGCGTCCACGCGCACGAGCCGCCGTGCTCCCGTTGCCACCACGACGTAGTCACGCCCGGCCAGCCGTCCGATGCGAACGTCCGTCCCGCTGGAGATGACATCTGGCACCGAGGCCTCGATGGGCACCGTGCCGCGCGCCCCCGTGGCCTTGTCCACGCGCCACAATCCCGTCTCGTCCAACACGAAGAGGAACTGCGCATTCACAGCGATGGCGTTGGGGACGAAGAAGCCCTTCGCCACCGTCACCGCATCGCCGCCCGACCTGGGGACCCGGAGGATCTGCCCGTTGCCCTCTGTCTGGTTGGGACGAAGCGAGTGCGACTCGGCGATGTAGATGTCGGTCGCGTCCACCGCCAGCCTTCGCGGATTGTTCAGCCCGGGGACCAGGAGGGATTCGCGCACCGCCGCAGGGGGCTCGCAGCTTCCCGCGTCCTCCTCGCCGGAGCCCGCGTCTGGAGTTCCCGTGCCTCCGTCTCCCGTCGAGCCACCGTCATCGGCGCCCGCTCCTCCATCGTCGTCGGAACCCGCGTCGCTTCCCGCATCCGAGCCCGAATCCACGGGCCCGCTCGCGTCCGGTTCGCCCTGCACCGGGGGCTTGTCCGAGGAACACGCCACACCCAGCAACAGGACGGACAGGAGCGCGAGTCTCATGGGACGCCTTTCTTGAACGCGCGGCTCAGCTCACGGCTGAGCGCCGTGGTGTCGGACAACAACTTCGGCAGGCACGCCGCCGCGCCCGCGCGCAGCGACTCCAGCGCCGTCTCCATCGTCAGGTGCTCGGCGAGCACCACGAAGGGCGCACCCTGCGCCAGCGCCTTGCCCAGCTCCAGCGCCTTGCGCCCGTACGCCGGCGAGAAGTCCCAGCTCACCACCACGCCCGCGGGCTGCTCCAACGCGATGAGCTCCGACGTCGGGAGGATGCGCGCCTCCAGGCCCACCAGCTCCAGCGCCTCGGCGATCTGCGCCGCCGTGGTGGGGTTGTCCTCGAGCACGTCCACCCGCTTCACCTGCGTCGCGGCCCCGGGCTGTGCCGGCGGCGCCGCGAGCGTCGCGCGCAGCAGGTTGCGCACCTCGCGGATGTCATCGAAGGGCTTGAGCAGGTAGTCCACCACGCCCAGCTCCAGCGCCTGCTGCGTCGTCACGAGCGACGGATAGCCCGTCATCAGAATCACCCGCGACGTCGCGGACAGCCGCCGCGCCTGCTGCGCCAGCTCCAGCCCGGACAGGCCCGGCAGGTTCTTGTCCGTGACGATGAGGTCCACGGGCGCCTCGCGCAGCAGGTCCAGCGCCTCCTCGCCGCTGGCGGCCTCGATGACCTCGCACTCCTTGCTCATCAGGTCCCGGAACACCATGCGGATGATGGTCTCGTCATCCACCACCAACAGCCGCTTGCGCCTCCCGGGCGCCGCCTCGGTCGCGGGGAAGAGCACCCGGAACACTGTCGCCGGCGGCGGCACGTCCCGAATCGCGCCCTGCGGCGCCAGGTCGATGCGCGCGTGGTGCTCCTGCGCGATGCGCCGACACACCGACAACCCCAGCCCCGTGCCTCGCTTGCTGGCGGTGACGTACGGCTCGAAGATGCGCTCCTTCAGTTCGTCGGGGATGCCCGGGCCCCAGTCCGCCACGTACAGCACCGGCGCCGAGCCCTCGCGCGTGAGCACCACCTTCACCCGCCCGCGTCCCGACATCGCGTCGCGCGCGTTGTTGAGCAGGTTCAGCGTGAGCTGCTCGATGAGCCGCGCGTTGCCCTGCGCGAAGATGTCCTCGGGCGCCTCGACCTCCAGCGAGATTCGCGCCGAGTCCGGGTTGACGCTGAAGAGCCTCGCGGCGGCCCAGATGGGCGCGGCGAGCGACAGGCGCTGCTGCGGCGCGGGCCGCTCGCTCGCCAGGCGGATGTAGTCGGAGACGATCTGCTCCATCCGCTCCACCTGCGACATCAGCAGCCGCAAGGGGCCCGTGGGGCCACGGTCCTCGGCGAGCAGCTGTGCATATGCCTTCACGCCGAGCAACGGCTGCCGCAGCTCGTGCAGCACCTCGGCGGCGAGCTGGGTGGAGTGGAGTCCCGAGCGCTGGAAGGCCGCCGCGGCCGCGCGCGCGGCTGGCAGGTCCCCCGCGTCCAGGGCCTGGAGCAGTTGGGCGAGCGGCGCGGGTATCTCCATGTGAAGAGCATGACGGAGGCGGGCGGCTCCACGCAACGCACCAGGAGGGATTCCGTTGACCGACTCCCCGGGGACACGGATGCTCCGAGCGTTCGCCTCGCGGCCCCAGCCTCCCCTGGACTGGACGCCGCCGGTAGGCCTCGGAGGGCCTCAATGCCGCAGACCGACCCGTTCCATTCGCTCGTGCCCCGGAAGATGACCGACTCCGAGCTGGCACGCTCCATCCGGCTCAACATCGAGGCGGAGCTGGACGCCATCAACCTCTACGCCGCCCACATCGACGCCACCGACAACGAGGAGGCCAAGGCCGTCCTCCGTCACGTCATGGACGAGGAGCGCGAGCACGCCGCCCTCTTCTGGCAGCTCATCGCCCGCTTGGACCCGGAGCAGGCCCAGCACGCCCAGGAGGCCGTGGAGAAGTTCAAGCTCATCATCTCCGGTGCCCCGCATGAGTCCGTGGAGGCGGTGGGCAAGGAAGGCAAGGGCGGCGCCGAGGCTCCCGAGCCCAGCATCGTCAAGCGCCTCACCGTGGGGAACATGCGCCCCTGAAGTTCAGGTGCCGCTGCTCCCCTGGCGCCGCTCGGCCGGGGGGGCCTCCAGGTCCTGCGCCGCCATGTAGACCACGTTCCGGGTGCCGCGCTTGCCGCGGTACATCGCCCGGTCCGACAAATCCAGCAGCGTGGCCTTGTCCCGTGCGTGCTCCGGGAAGCTCGCCACGCCGATACACGTGGACAGCTTGAGCGACAGCCCCTCGCGCGCGAGGAACTGGTGCGTCTCCATGGTGCGCCGGATGCGCTCGGCCACCTTGAGCGCGCCGCCCGAGTCGGTGTTGCGCAAGAGCACCACGTACTCGTCGCCGCCGTAGCGCGCCACCACGTCGTGGTCTCTCACGCAGCCCTTCACCACGCGCGCGGTCTCCACCAGGAGCTTGGAGCCGACCAGGTGGCCGTGGTTGTCGTTGATGGACTTGAAGTGGTCCAGGTCCAGGAACAGGAGGCTGAAGGGACGCTGCGTCTGGATGGACGCCTGGACCTCGCGGTCCAGCACCAGGTGCAGGTAGCGCGTGTTGAACAGGCGCGTCAGGTCATCGACGTACGCCAGGTCCTCCACCGCCGCGAAGCGGTCCAGGTTGCGCAGGGCCAGCGCCCAGTTGCGCACCAGGTAGCCGGCGGCCTCGGCGCCGCCGTCCGTGGCGCGCGCGTCCGAATAGAAGAGCACCGCGTGGCCCAGCACCGTGTTCGACTCGATGGCCGGGAAGGAGCTCACGCGCTGGAAGGGGACATCCAGCATCTCCGCGTCGCCAGGCGCCTTGCCGTGCAAGAGCTGCTCGCGCAGCCACGCCACCAGCGCCTCCTCGGTGCCCTCGGGCAGCCCCCGCGTGCCCTGCGCGCGCAGGCCCAGGTTCGCGTCGCGCTCCAGCAGGACGATGCCGTTGGCGTGCGCCATGGTCTCCAGCGCGCTGGTGGTGGCCACGGCCAGCTTCTCGCGGTCCAGCGTGGTGGCCAGACGCTGTCCGGCCTCGAGCAGCGCGACGTGCCGGCGCAGCGAGGCGTTCTCCTGCATCAGCTCGCGCGTGGTGAGCGCGCGGCGCACCGCGTGCTGGAGGGCCTCGGGCGCGACGGGTTTGACGAGGTACTCCGCCGCGCCGCTCTTGATGGCGCGCACCGCGGGGTCCACCTTGTCCAGGCCGGTGATGACGACCACCTCCACGCCCGGATGCCGCTCCCGCACGTGCCGGAGGACCTCCATGCCGTCGCCACCGGGGAGGATGAGGTCCGTCACCACCGCGTCGAACCGGTCCGCGGCGAGCGCCTGTCGGGCCTCCAGGAACGTGGCCACCGCCGTGACGGTGTGGCCCACGGCCGTGAGGTAGTCGCCGTAGAGGGTGCGGGCGATCTTTTCGTCGTCGACGAGGAGAATGCGCGCCATCTCCCGCATGGCTTAGCACCCCCCATGGAACGCTGCTAGGGTCGCGCCCCGTGTCGCCCTTCGAAAGCGGTCGCCGTCTCTGCTTGCTCGTCGAAGCCGGGGAGACCCGCTATGCCGTGGAAGCCACATCCGTCATGGAAGTGGCGATGCCCGGTGGCAATGGCAGCAACCTGCGAGGCGTGCTCGAGGTGAAGGACCTGGCGGCGCTGCTCGGCGGCGCGCCGGAGCCGGACGCGGGCATGGTGGTGGTGCTGGATGTGAGCCCCACGCTCGCGGTGCGAGTGCGCTCCGTGGTGGAGGTGGCGGACGTGGCGCGCGCGCCGTTCTTCCTGTTGCCGCCGGGGCTGGCGGACTCGCTGGCGCCCTTGAGCCGGGGCGCGGTGCTGCACAAGGAGCGGCTGTACCTGGAGCTCATCGCGGAGGCGCTGCCGCACCGGGTGGGCCCCCGCTCGACGCCTGCTCCCCCGCGCCCCGTGCACTGGGCCGAGTCCGTGCCCGAGCGGGCGCTGGTCTTCGAGTCACAGGGGCGGCTGTTCGGCATGCCCCTGGCCTTCGTGTCCCAGGTGGTGGAGCGGGGCGAGGCTTTCAGCGTGCTGCCCGTGCAGAGCGGGCCGGTCGCCGGTATCTTCCCGCATGCCCAGGTCCTGTGGCCCATCTGTTCGGTTCCGGCACTGCTCGGGACGCCCCCCGCGCCGGAGCCGTTCTTCCTCCTGGCGGAGCTGGCGGGACGTCACGTGGGGCTGACGGCCACGCGGGTGCTCGGAGTGCTGCAGCGCTTCGAGCCGGACGAGACGGCGGGGACCTTCCGGGTGCCCGGGTTGGCGGAGCCGGTGCTGTTCCTCGACCTGCAGCGCATGTTTTCTTGATCGTCCCGGAGCGCGAACCGTAAGCTGCCAGGCTTGATACCGTGCCGTGAAGCAGGTTTTCACGGCCGGATTCCTCAACGAATTCAGGGGGTCCGACGCCCCCGAGGCCCGATACCGATGCCCAAGAATCTGCTGGTCGCCGATGACTCGCTCACCATCCGCAAGGTGATCGGCATGATCTTCGCGACCGAGGACTTTCAGGTGACCGCGGTCGACAACGGGCTGGACGCCATCTCGCGCAGCCGCGAGCTGCGTCCGGACGTCGTCCTGGCCGACGTGATGATGCCGGGCAAGAGCGGCTACGAGGTCTGCGAGGCGCTGAAGAACGACCCGGCCACCCAGGGCATCCCGGTGATGCTGCTGGCGGGCACCTTCGAGGCCTTCGACGAGAACCGCGCCCGCGCCGCCCGCGCCGACGACCACATCACCAAGCCCTTCGAGAGCCAGGTGCTGCTCGACAAGGTGAAGGCGCTGGTGGGCCAGAAGTCCAACACCCTGCCGGCCTCCATCGCCACGCAGGTGATTCGTCCCTCCGCCGCGCCCGCCGTGCCGCAGCCGGCCCCCGCCGCGCCTCCCATGGCCGCCCGTCCGGGCGTGCCGCCGGCGCCGGGTGCGCGTCCTCCTGGCCCCGGGATGCCGCCGGGCCCTGGCGCTCCGCGTCCTCCGGGTCCCGGGATGCCGCCGGGCATGGCGCGTCCTCCTGGCCCTGGCATGCCGCCGGGTCCTGGCGCTCCGCGTCCTCCGGGTCCGGGCATGCCGCCGGGTCCTGGCATGGCGCGTCCTCCTGGCCCCGGGATGCCGCCGGGTCCTGGCGCTCCGCGTCCTCCGGGTCCGGGCATGCCGCCGGGCGCCGTGGGCCGTCCGGGTGTACCGCCTCCGCCGGGGGCTCCCGCGCCGGGCATGCCGCCGCGTCCGGGGATGCCGCCGGGGCCTGGGGCTCCGGGCATGGCCGGTCGTCCGGGTGCTCCCGGGCCGGGCATGCCGGGTGGGCTGCCCCGTCCGCCGGGCGCCACGCCGCTGCCTCCCATCGCGGGTGGCGGGGCGACGCAGCCGGCGGCTCGCAACCGGGATCCGTTCGGCCTGGGGGCTCCGGCGGCGCCGGTGGCCGCTCAGCCGGCCATCAGCATCGAGGACTCGCTGCCGGACACCAGCGGCGCCGAGGAGATCTCCCTCGACATCGGTGGTCCGCCGACGGCGCCCGCTCCGGCGGCCCGTCCGGCCGCCACGGCGCGTCCCACGTCGTCGGATGGGGGCGAGGCCCTGCTTCGCGAGGCGCTGTCCAAGGCGTCGCGCGAGGTCATCGAGAAGATTGCCTGGGAGGTCGTACCGCAGCTGGCGGAGACCATCATCCGAGAGGAGCTCGAGCGGCTCATCAAGGACCGAGAGACCCAGCACTGAGGCGCTCCGAGCGCCGTAACCCTTGACCTTTTGCCGGCCCCCCTCAGGGGGGCTGGCCGTCTTCAATGACCGACACGACCGAACTGTCCAAGGCCTACGAGCCCACCGAGGTCGAGGCTCGCCTCTATGCCTTCTGGCTCGAGCGCGATTACTTCCGCGCCGCGGCGACCTCCGACAAGCCCGCCTTCTCCATCGTCCTGCCGCCGCCCAACGTCACGGGCAGCCTGCACATCGGCCACGCGCTCACCGCGACCATCCAGGACATCCTCACGCGCTGGAAGCGGATGAGCGGCCACAACGCGCTCTGGCTGCCGGGCACGGACCACGCCGGCATCGCCACGCAGATGGTGGTGGAGAAGGAGCTCAAGAAGACCGAGGGCAAGAGCCGCCACGACCTGGGCCGCGAGAAGTTCCTCGAGCGCGTCTGGACGTGGAAGGGCAAGTACGGCGCGCGCATCGGCGAGCAGCACCGCTACCTGGGTGCGTCGCTGGACTGGAGCCGCGAGCGCTTCACCATGGACGACCAGTCGTCGGCCGCGGTGCGCGAGGTCTTCGTCCGGCTGTACGAAGAGGGCCTGATGTACCGGGCCCAGAAGCTCATCAACTGGTGTCCCTCGTGCCGCACGGCGCTGAGCGACCTGGAAGTCGAGCACGAGGAGAAGAACGGCTCCATCTGGCACATCCGCTATCCCATCAAGGACAGCGAGCGCACGCTCACCGTGGCGACGACGCGCCCGGAGACGATGCTGGGCGACACCGCCGTGGCCATCCACCCGGAGGACGAGCGCTACCTGGGGCTCGCGGGTCAGATGGTGGTCCTGCCGCTGACGGGCCGCGAGATTCCCATCATCGCGGACGCGGAGCTGGTGGACCCGAAGTTCGGCACCGGCGTGGTGAAGGTCACGCCCGCGCACGACTTCAACGACTACCAGACGGGCCTGCGGCACAAGCTGCCGATGCTCACCATCCTGGATGAAGCGGCCCGGATGACGAAGGACACCGGCAAGTACGCCGGCATGGACCGCTTCGAGGCGCGCAAGGCGGTGCTCGCGGACCTGCAGGAGCAGGGGCTCCTGGAGAAGGAGGAGCCGCACAAGCTGAACGTGGGCACCTGTCAGCGCTGCGTCTCCGTGGTGGAGCCGCGCCTGTCGCCGCAGTGGTTCATCAAGATCGAGCCGCTGGCGCGTCCGGCGATCGAGGCGGTGGAGCAGGGCCGCACGAAGTTCGTCCCCGAGTCGTGGACGAACACGTACTTCCACTGGATGCGCAACATCCACGACTGGTGCGTCAGCCGCCAGCTGTGGTGGGGCCACCAGATTCCCGCGTACTACTGCACGTCGTGCAGCCCCCGTCAGGGTGACGACACCGACCTCCCGTTGGATGCCCCGACGGTGAAGGTGGGCGGCGTGGACTTCGCTCGCGCGGAGCCCATCGTCTCGCGCGGGACGCCGGAGTCGTGCCCCAAGTGCGGCGGCAAGAGCTTCATCCAGGACTCCGACGTGCTGGACACCTGGTTCTCGTCCGCGCTCTGGCCCTTCTCCACGCTGGGCTGGCCGCAGGACACGGCGGAGCTGAAGACCTTCTATCCGACGTCCGTCATGGAGACGGGCCACGACATCATCTTCTTCTGGGTCGCCCGGATGATGATGATGGGCCTGCACTTCATGGGCGATGTGCCCTTCCGCACCGTGTACCTGCACGCGATGGTGCGCGACGAGAAGGGCGAGAAGATGTCCAAGGTGAAGGGGAACGTCATCGACCCCCTGGACGTCATCCTCGGCGCCAAGCCCGAGGCGCTCAACGCGACGCTGAAGAACAAGTTCCCGCAGGGCATGCCCGCGTTCGGCGCGGACGCGCTGCGCTTCACGCTCGCCTCGCTCACCCAGCAGGGCCGCGACATCAAGCTGTCGATGGACCGGCTCGCCGGCTACAAGGCGTTCTGCAACAAGCTGTGGAACGCCAGCCGCTTCGCCCTGATGAACATGGGCGGCGGGTACCAGTACGACGGCCGCTCGCCGAAGGAGCTGCCGCTGACGCTGGCGGACCGGTGGATCCTCTCGCGCCTGCAGCGTGCGACGACGGAGGCCCGTGCGTCGCTGGAGGTCTACGGCTTCGCGGAGGCCGCCTCCACGCTCTACCAGTTCCTCTGGGCGGAGCTGTGCGACTGGTACATCGAGCTGTCGAAGCCGTCACTGTACGGCGACGACGCGACGGCGAAGGACACCACGCGCGCGGTGCTGGTGTACGCGTTGGACCGCGTGCTGCGGCTGATGCACCCGTTCATGCCCTTCATCACCGAGGAGATCTGGCAGAAGCTGCCGATGTCCCGGCCGACGGAGAGCATCATGATTGCCTCCTACCCGGAGCCGGACGCGGCGCTGGTGGACGAGGCGGCCGAGTCGGAGATGGCGCCGGTCATCGCGGCCATCGAGGGGCTGCGCACCATCCGCGGTGAGAGCAACCTGCCGCCGGCCACCAAGCTGAAGGCCGTGGTGCAGAGCCCGGATGCGCGCACGCGCGAGCTGCTCGAGCGGTGGCGGGGCTACCTGCTGCCGCTGGCCGGCCTGTCCGACGTCCAGGTGGGCCCGCCGGGCGCCAAGCCTCCCCAGGCCGCGGCCTTCGTGGCGACGAACCTGGAGATCTACGTTCCGCTGGCCGGTCTCATCGACCTGGACGCGGAGCGGGACCGGCTGCGCAAGGAGATTGCCCGCGCCGAGCAGGAAGCGGCCAGCGTCCTTCGCAAGCTCGACAACCCCAACTTCGTGGCCAAGGCGCCTCCGGACGTGGTGGAGAAAGATCGCGCCCGCGTGGAGGAGTTGAAGGAGCGCAAGGCCAAGCTCGAAGATCACCTGCAGCGGATTGCCCCGGAGCCCTCCATGCCCGAGAACCTGCCGTCCGAGAGCACCACGAGTCCTGACGAGGAGAGTGCCTCCCCCTCCGAGCCGGCCCAGGTGAAGGTCGCCCCGTCGAAGCAAGAGACGGGCGGCGTCGACCTGGGCCAGGAACTGAAGGGTGAGATGGGAGGGGACGAGGGCGAGGTGCCCCAGACGGACCCCCAGGTCCAGGACGCGCTCGCCAAGCTGCGCGAGGGGACGAAGGAGGGGCTGTCTCCCTCGGACCACCACGACCTGGGCGTCGCGTACATGAGCATGGGGCTCGTGGATGACGCGATGCGCGAGTTCGGCAAGGCGAAGGAGGGCGGCGATGGCCGCGAGGCTCCCGCCGATGCTCCCAAGGCCGAGAAGAAGCCCAAGAAGGCCAAGGCGCAGGCCGATGACGGGGCTCCCAGCGCGACCACGTTCCCGCCTCCGACGGAGGCCCCGGCCCCTGTCGCCAAGAAGGCTCCGGCGAAGAAGCCCGCCGCGCCCAAGCCCCCGCCTCCGGGTGGAGTGTCGGCGAAGAAGGCCGGCGCGGACGTGGCGCCTCCGGGCGCGGAGCTCGTGGTGAAGGCCCCGGCGAAGAAGGCCCCCGCGAAGCCCGCGGACACGGCTCCGGCGAAGAAGGCCGGGGCGAAGTCGGCGGGCAAGGCTCCGGCCAAGAAGGCTGGCGCGAAGTCCACGGGCAAGGCCGCTGCGAAGAAGGCCGGCGCGAAGTCCACGGGCAAGGCCGCCAAGAAGGCGACGGGCAAGGCCGCCGCGAAGAAGGGCGCCACGGCGAAGAAGTCCGCCGGCAAGGCCTCCGCGAAGAAGGCCGTGGGCAAGGCCGCGAAGAAGGGCGCCACGGCGAAGAAGGCCCCCGCGAAGTCGGCGGGCAAGAAGACGGGTGGCAAGGCCACCGTGAAGAAGGCTTCCGCCCGGAAGGCGGCGGCCAAGAAGGTCACCCGGGCGAAGCCCTCGGCACGGGCGAAGGCCCGGCGGTAGCAGGAGGAGACGTGCAGCAGGATTACCTGGATCGGCTCATCGACCTCGCCCTCGACGAAGACCTGGGGGCGGCGGGAGACGTCACCTCGCAAGCGCTCATCCCTCCCGACGCGGAGGGAAGCGCTGAGCTGGTCGCCAAGGAGCAGTTGGTCCTCGCGGGCTTGGAGGCCTTCACGCGCGTCTTCCACAAGGTCGACCCGGACGTCGAGGTGGAGCTGGTCCGCCAGGACGGCCAGGAGATCAAACCCAAGGTCGTGGCCGCCCGGTGTCACGGGCGGCTGCGCTCCCTGCTCGCCGCCGAGCGCACCGCGCTCAACCTCGTGCAGCGCGCCGCCGGCATCGCCACCCTGGCTCAGCAGGCGATGACGTCGGTGCGTGGCTCGAAGATGCAGGTGCTGGATACGCGCAAGACGCCGCCGGGCATGCGCGTGCTGGCCAAGGATGCCGTCCGCATGGGCGGCGCCACCAACCACCGCTTCGGCCTCTTCGATGGCGTCCTCATCAAGGACAACCACATCGCGGCGGTGGGCGGCTCCATCTCCGAGGCGCTCAAGCGCGCCAAGGCGAATGGCCCGCGCCTGTGCAAGATTGAAATCGAGGTCACCAACCTCAAGCAGCTCGCGGAGGCCCTGGAGGGTGGGGCGGACGTGGTGATGCTCGACAACATGGACGACGCGCAGATTCGCGAGGCCGTGAAGCTCGCGGGGGGCCGCGTCCCGCTCGAGGTCTCCGGTGGCGTCACGTTGGACCGGCTGCCCCGGCTGGCGAAGATGGGCGTGGACTTCGTCTCCATGGGCGCGCTGACGCACTCGGCGCGGGCCATGGACCTGTCGCTGGAGATCACCAGCACCAAGAAGCCGCGCCGTCCGCGCGCGACGCCCACGCAGGGCTGAGCCTCACTGCTCCGGGCCCTTGCCTTTCTGGGCGAGGGCCTGGGCCTGCAGCCCCTCCATGTCGGGCGTGAAGTGGCGCCCGGGCACGCGCCGGGGCCGCTGGATGCGGTCCATCCGGAACATCCGCGCCGCGGACTTCTCCACGTCGCGCGCGAGCACGTACCAGACAGGCGCCTCGACGAGCAGCCCGTGCGGCTCCACGCAGCGGCGGCTCTTCTTCCCGTGCCGGTCCACGTAGTCGAAGGACAGGCACACCTGCTCGCGGAAGGCCTGCTCGAACACGGCGAGCAGCTCCCGGGGCGGCGTCCCCAGCTCGGCCAGCACCCGCTCCGTCGCGGGCTTCCCCACCACCACGCGCCGGCAGAGCTCGCGCATGCTGCGTGCGCGCTCCCTCGGCACGCTGGCGAAGAGCTTGTCGAGCCCCGAGCGCGCCGCGTCCCCCCACGGCAGCGCGTTCCCCGTCGAGGACAGGCTCGCCATCAGCCACAGCGAGACGACCTCCTCCACGGACAGATGGACGGCGGTGACGCCCCTGTCCCGCTCCAGGCGCACGCCGCCTCCCGGGCCCGTGTCGCTGGCGATGGGCAGGCCCTGCTCGCGCAGCGTGGCGAGGTCCCGATGGACGGTGCGCTCGCTCACCTCCAACGCGGAGGCAATCTCCCCCACGGTGGTGGCCTCGCGCCCTCGCAGGAAGTCCACCAGGCGCATCACTCGGCTGACTCGTGTCATTTGGTGACAGATTCTGACAGGGATGGGGCGTACTCAAGGATTCATGGCGCGGCTGGACGCGCTCTCGACTCCTGGAGGTCGTCATGAAGGGCACGGCGGGTGAGCTGTACGTGGATGATGGTGGCGTGGGTGGGCTTCCGGTGGTGTTCGTCCACTCCAGCGCCGGAAGCACGAAGCACTGGCGCGCGCAGCTGGAGCACCTGCGCACGTCGCGTCGCGCGCTCGCGCTGGACCTGCGGGGCCACGGCCGGTCCGAGCTCACGCAGGCCACGGACGCCACCGTCGAGGACTTCGCCTCGGACGTGGCCGTCGTGGTGGATGGGTTGAAGCTGGAGCGGTTCGTGCTCGTCGGCCACAGCCTGGGCGGCGCGGTGTGCGCGGCGTATGCGGCGGCGAACCCCTCGCGCGTGGCGGGTCTGCTGCTGCTGGACCCGGCCTCCGACGGTCGCCAGATTCCCGCCGAGCAGGCCCAGGGGTTGATGGCGGTGCTGGCCTCGGACGCGTGGCTGTCCGTCGTGGAGGAGTACTGGGCGCCGATGCTCGCGCCGTCCAGCGAGGACGTCCGGGCACAGGTGCTCGGAGGCCTGCGCGCAACCCCGCAGCGCGCGGTGCGCTCCGGACTGGGCTCGCTGTTGACCTTCGACCCGGTGACGGCGCTGCGGGCCTACCCGGGGCCCAAGCTGTCGGTGGTGACGGCGCACAACCAGGGCCCGGACGCGTACCAGCACCTGGTGTCCGAGTTGCCGTCCCTCGAGGTGGAACCCGTCACCGGACACTGGCTCCAGCTCGATGCGCCTGTGTGGGTGAATGGCGTCCTGGACCGGTTCCTCGCGACCACACGTTGATCCACGGACGCGTCGGCCTCATCCTCGTTCCGAAGGGCGGCGAGGGTGTCGCGTGGTGGGCACTCGTGGTGTGCGGGCGTTGCCGGGAAATGTCGTGATGTGAAGATTCGAAGCGTAGGGCCAGCGTCGCGCCGTCATCCCCCAGCCGACCATGATCAAGTTTCCCAAGAAGCCCGGGGCCCGAGGGCTCCCGGACATTCCGCCGAAGGCGTCCGTCCCCGCACGTCCGCCTGACCCGAAGCCCCTGACGCCAACACCGGCGCGGGCCATCGCGTCCGCGAAGGACGCGTTCCATCCCACGGCCAGCGTGCCCCGCACCGGCTTCGCGGCGTCGCAGGCGCGACTGTCGGTGCTGACCACGAAGAAGTCCGAGCTGGAGCTGCAGGCCCAGCACATCCTCCAGTCGCGCAACCAGCTCAGCCACCTGATTGGCGTCCTGTCCAATCTGGCGGCGAAGCACCCGCCCGGCTCGCGCGAGGGACGGACGCTGGAGTCGCGCATCGCGAACATCCAGCAGGTGGACAAGGCGTTCGAGCTCCAACTGCAGCAGCTCTCCACCCAGCGTCAGTCGGTGGATGCGGAGCTCGACGCCGTCCAGAAGCTCATCGCGAAGAACCCCTAGCCCCGGGGCCTCGCGTCACTTGCCGGTGAGAATCTCCGCCCGGGGCTTGCCCTCCGTCGACGCGGGCATCCCCATCTCCATCAGCGCCGCGAGCGTGGGCGCCACGTCCACCGGGTCCATCTCCGTCATGTACGTGCCCGGCTTGACGCCCTTGCCCGCGAACACCACCGGCACCTGCGAGTCGTACGAGTACGGCGAGCCGTGCGTGCTGCCCTGCGCGTCGTAGTAGACGACCTGGAAGGGGGCCAGCATGTAGAGCACGTCGCCGCTGCGACCCGGGTAGTAGCCCTTGCGCAGCGTGGCCAGGTGGCCCGCCGGGTCCGGCGCGGAGAACAGCTCCTCGCGCGTCACCGCCGCCACCACGATGGGCTGCTTCATCAGCCAGTCCACCACCGCGCGCCGCACCTGGGCGCCATCCACCTTGCCCGACGTCAGCGCGGGGCCCCCCAGGTACACGTCCAGCTCCTCCATCGCCACGGTGACGTCCGGCCCGAAGCGCTCCTTCACCATCGCCGTGATTCCCTCGCTGATGGCCTTCGGGTGCATCCGCTGCGCGGGCAGCCCCGCCGCGGCCCACTCCTCGGGCGCCGCCGCTCCGCCGTGGTCCGCCACCAGCGCGATGCTCAGGTTGGCGCGCCCTCCCGCCGCGCGCTCGGCCGCGGAGATGAGCTCCCCGAGCGCCTTGTCCAACCGCAGCACCGTGTCCTGCATCTCCCACGAGTACGGGCCGTACTCATGGAACACGTTGTCCGTGCCGCTGAAGCTCACCGAGAGCAGGTCCGGCACCGCGTCCTTGCCCAGGCCCTCGCCGGCGATGGCCGCCTTCGCCGCCTCCACGAGGAACTCGTGCGAGTCCGGTGACACGCCGAACGCCTTGTAGAAGTCCGTCCCCGGCTCCTTCAGCCCGCCCGTGAGCGGGTGGGGGAACACGCGGCCCAGGCCGTACGAGTCCGCCTCGTGGGGCAGGTCATCCTCGCCCACGTACTCGGCGCGCGGACGCGACAGCTCCCACGTCTTGCCGAAGTACCGGTCCGGAATCTTCCGCGCGTTGAGCTGCTGGAGCCACTGCGGGAACTCCTTCGCGTACCAGGTGCCGGTGACGAACTTGCCGCTGCCCTCGTCGAACCACCACGCCTGGCCCAGCCGCCCCGCCATGGCGATGGCCGCGCGCGACTTGAGCGACAGCGACACCGCCTTGCCGCGCTGCTGCGTGGCCATGCGCAGCCGGTCCGCCAGTGTCTCCGCCATCAGGTTGACGGGGCTCGCGTCCTGGCCCGGCTTGGACGCGGCCTCCAGCACCGGGTGCGCCGGGTCCACGAACGCATAGACGAGCTTGCCTGAGGCCCGGTCCCACCAGCGGTTGTCGACGATGCCGTGGCGCCACGGGTTGGCGCCGGTGGCCAGCGTGGTGTGGCCCGGCGCCGTGCGGCACTTCGCATAGCCATAGCGCGCGTACGGGAAGTAGGCGCCACTGTCGAGCAGTTGACCCAAGCCGCCCTGGAGCCGGGGCCGGTTGCGCAAGAGGACGTCGCTGCCGAGCGCGTCCACGGTGATGAGCAGGGTGAGTCGGGGAGGACGCGCGGCGGCGGGGAGCGACGCCAGCACCAAGGTCAGGACGAGGGCGCGAATCATACGTCCGAGAAGCTGCACTGCCCGGCCGCGTGGATGCAATCCAGAAGGTTCGTCGCGGCTTGGACGCAGGCGCCCACCCCCTGCTACGGTCCGCGCCCTCATGGTCGAGGCCCGACTTCGCGTCATCTACGGCGACACCGATCAGATGGGTGTCGTCTACTACGCGAACTACTTCCGCTACTTCGAGTTCGCCCGGAGCGAGTTCTTCCGCGCGCGCGGTGGCAGCTACCGGGAGCTGGAGGGCTCCGGGTTGATGCTGCCCGTGGCGGAGGCGAGCTGCGCGTACAAGGCGCCCGCGCGCTACGACGACGTGCTCGTCATCCGCGCGAGCGTGAGCGAGTTGCGGCGGGCCTCGGTCGTGTTCACCTACGAGCTTTTTCGCGAGGGCGAGCCGCGCACGTTGCTGTGCACCGGTCGTACCCTCCACGCGTGCGTGGGGCGCGACGGCAAGCCCACGCGGTTGCCGGAGTCCGTGGCCCGGCTGCTGGAAAATCCGAACGCAGGACCTTGAAGGAGCACAGAAGATGGATCGCAACCTGGCAATGGAGGTGGTGCGCGTCACCGAGATGGCGGCCATCGCCTCCGCCCGCCTGATGGGCCGTGGGGACAAGAACGAGTCGGACCAGGCCGCCGTGGACGCGATGCGCCGCGCCTTCGACGCGCTGCACATCGACGGCACCATCGTCATCGGCGAGGGCGAGCGCGACGAGGCGCCCATGCTCTACATCGGCGAGAAGGTGGGCCGCCGCGCCGACGGTGACCCGGCGGTGGACATCGCGTTGGACCCGCTCGAGGGCACCAACCTGTGCGCCTACGGCCGTCCGGGCTCCATCACCGTGGTGGCCATGGCCAGCAAGGGCGGGCTGCTCAACGCGCCGGACACGTACATGGAGAAGCTGGCCGTGGGGCCCCGGGCCCGGGGCGCCATCGACCTGCGCAAGAGCGCCACGGAGAACCTTCGCACCATCGCGGAGAAGATGAAGGTCTACGTGTCGGACCTCACCGTGGTAGTGCTGGACCGCGAGCGGCACCAGGACCTCATCAAGGAGATCCGCGCCGCGGGCGCGCGCATCCGGCTCATCGAGGACGGTGACGTCGCGGGCGCCATCGCCACGTGTTTCGAGGGCACGGGCGTGGACGTGCTGATGGGAACGGGCGGCGCCCCCGAGGGCGTCATCGCGGCGGCGGCCATCCGCGCCACCGGCGGCGACATGCAGGGCCGGCTGGTGCCCCGCAACCCGGGCGAAATCGAGCGCGCGAAGAAGATGGGCATCACCGACATGTCCAAGATCTACGCGGCGGAGGAGCTGGCCCGGGGTGAGGTGATGTTCGCGGCCACGGGCGTCACCAGCGGCGACTTCCTCAAGGGCGTGCGCTTCTTCGGCGGCGGCTGCGAGACGCACTCGGTGGTGATGCGCAGCAAGACGAGCACCGTGCGCTTCATCCAGTCCCTGCACAAGTTCGACAAGAAGCCGGGATACGCTTCCATCTAGGCCGTCCCCTCGACGCTTTCGGAGACCGACACCATGCCTGGCGCCACGCGGACCATCGTCATCAACGCCCCCATCGAGAAGGTGTTCGACGTCATCACGCAGTACGAGCGCTACCCGGAGTTCCTCCCGGAGGTGAAGGAGATCCGCACCGCCAACCGCAAGGGCGACACCGTCGACGTCCACTACAAGGTCGACGTGATGAAGACCGTCCGCTACTCCATCCGCGTGGTGGAGGAGCGCCCGCGCCGCATGGCCTGGACCTTCATCGAGGGCGAGGTCATGAAGGACAACAAGGGCAGCTGGCTGCTGGAGGCCGAGGGCGAGGGCAAGACGCGCGCGACCTACAACGTGGAGATGGCCCTGGGCCTGCTGGTGCCCAAGGCCGTCGTCAACGCCCTGGTGGACACGTCGCTGCCCAAGATGCTGGACGCCTTCAAGAAGCGCGCGGAAGCACCCTGAGTCACGGGGGCGGGGGTCCACCCGGACCTCGCGCTACAGGTTGACCCCGCCTGTCACGCGGCAGGCAGGCGGGCGAGCCCTTCCAGCAGGGAGGCTGACCTCCCTGAAGGGCGACGTGTGTCCGCGAAGGGTCTGCTTGCGGGCCGTCGTGAGGGCATTAGAATCAACACCATCCCGACCGGAAGTTTCGGATGTCCATGACATCTATGCCACGGTTCCCCTGGCCCTGATGTCGGATGGCGGACGAGCAACCGTGCGAGATGGCGGCAGCGTACCCAGTGCGGAACCGGGGTTCTTAATTTGCATCTGAGTGTCGTGGGAGTCGAAGTGCTTTTCGGGCGGGACGGCGGGCGTACATCGGGGTACGTAGGCTGAGGGGAGACGGAAGACCCATGCTCGACGCCTTCATCATCGAGGAAATCAAGCGCCGCGAGCGCCGCCGCGAGGACCACGACAGGCCCGTGGTGGAGCTGCCGCTGCCCATGCCGGACGACCGCCCTCGGCGGCGGACGGAGACCGAGGACGAGAAGCCCCAACGGGGCGTGGTGGTCATCGACATGCTCTCGTGACGAGACAACCTCGCGCGGCCCCATGGCCGCGTCGTGTGGCACCCAGCCCGCGGCGGACGTCCCGATGAGGACGGTCCACCGCGGGCTTCGTGCATCCTGGGCCCGGGCGGGGGCGGCCCTCAGGTGGCCACGAGCCCCAGCAGGTGGCGGGGGTGGTAGACGTCCCACAGGGGGCCCTTCTGGGTGGAGAGGGCCTCCAGCACGTGCTTCCTCCACTCGGCGGGCAGGGCCTCCTCGCCGTGGAAGGCGCCCACCAGCGCGCCGGTGACGGCGCCGTGGACCTCCGTGTCGCCCCCCCGGTGGATGACGTCGATGAGGGCGGCCTGGGCGGTGGGCGCGTGCAAGAGCTCCCAGAAGGCCAGCCGGAAGGCGACGTGGATGGCGTGCTGGGCGCGGTGCACGTGCAGCTCCGGGCCGTACAGACGCGGGTCGTCGTCCCGGGCGCGCGCCAGGTCCTCGCGCAGGAGCTGCTGGGCGAAGGCCACCTCCTGGACGTAGTCGGGCGCGGAGCGTCCGAGCGCCGCGCCCGCCAGGAGCAGGCCGGACTCCGCCGCGGTGAGCACCTCCTCGAGCTTGAGCTCCGCGCCGCTGGTGACGGCCTTGGCGATGGCGGCGGTGAGGCCCGCGCAGGCGAGCTGGCAGCGGGGGTCGTAGTGGGTGAGGGCGGAGTCCTCGAGTGAGGCCTGGGTGCGGGCCTTCGGGTCGCTCGCCAGGTAGACGCCCAGGGGGGCGACGCGCGCGAGGCTGCCAGCGCCCACGGCCTTGCGATGGCCCCGGAGCCACACGCGGCGGCCCGCGCCGAGCGGTGGCAGACCGGACTGGCACTCCTCGAACACTTCCTTGAGGGGCTCGCTGACGTCGAAGGCGTGGGGCTGCCAGGCGCGGTAGCGGCGCAGGGCATCCGCCGCGTCGTACCGCTTGAAGTCCCGCAGGCTGTGGCCCAGCGCGCAGGCCAGGTGGACCTCCTCCGTCACCTGGCCCTTGCGCAGCTGCTGGGGTCCTCCACCGGACATCGCGGTGTAGAGGCCGTCCGCCAGGGTGGGGAAGGCGGGCGCGTGGAGGGGCCGGTGCGCGGTGGGAACCGCGAGGGCGTTGCCCACGGCGAGTCCCAGCAGGGCGCCCCTGCGTCGCTGGGCGAGGAGCGGATCAGGCCCCTGAGGGGCATTGCGGCGACGGGGCGGCGGCATTCGGCGGGTGGACACTGTAGCAGCGCGGTCCCCGAGTGTGCTTGCCCACTCCGGAGGGCTCCTCTACAACCGCGCGGCCATGCGGAAACCGCGGATTCTCGTATCCAACGACGACGGCTATTTCTCCGAGGGACTCCAGGCGCTGGTGGAGGCGGTGACGCCGCTGGGAGAGGTCTGGGTGGTGGCGCCGGACCGCGAGCAGAGCGCCGCGTCCCACGCCATCTCCCTGCACCGGCCCCTGCGCATCAAGGAGGTGCGTGAGCGGTGGTTCGCCATCGACGGGACGCCGACCGACTGCGCTTATCTGGCCATCGTCCATCTCCTGAAGGATGATCGCCCCACGCTCATGGTGTCCGGCATCAACCACGGTTCGAATCTGGCCGAAGACGTCACCTACTCGGGGACGGTCGCGGCGGCGATGGAAGGGGCCCTCTTGGGGGTGCCCGCCATCGCGTTCAGCCTCGTGGCGCGGGGCACGTTCGACTTCGCGCCAGCGGCCCGGTTCGCCCGCGCGCTGGTGACGGAGGCGCTGTCGCGTCCGTTGCCCAAGCGGATGCTGCTCAACGTGAACATCCCGGGTGGGGTGGAGCCGGAGGGCTACAGCGTCACGCGGCTGGGGCGCCACTCGTACGGCTACGGCGTGGTGGAGAAGGAAGACCCTCGCGGCCGGAAGTACTACTGGATTGGCGGCAGCGAGTATCAGCACGAGGACATCCCGGGCAGCGACTGCAACGCCGTGCACCTGGCGAAGCGGGTGTCGGTGACGCCGCTGCACCTGGACCTGACGGACCATGGTCGCATCGAGGACCTGGGCGGGTGGAAACTCCAGGGCTTCGCTCGACACGAGCCGGATGGTGCCTAGCGTTGAGGCCCGGCATCTCCAGTCGAGCGGCCAGGGCGCTCCTGTTGCTTCTGTCGACCGTCGTCATGACGGGCTGCGTGGGCCCCCGGGCGTCTTCAGCCGGGACGGAGCTCTCGCTGGTGCAGGAGACCAGGACGCAGGCCGTCTCGGGTGACGGAGCCGGTGCGTCCGCCGCGTCGGGAGAAGCGCCACCGCCGAAGTCGGGGGCGTTCCCGTTCGCGCTGCGGTCCTCGCACGATGAGCCGGAGCTGGTGGCCGTGCGCCACCGCGTGGCGGCGGGCGAGACGGTGTACCGCATCGCCAAGACGTACGGGCTCACGGTGGACGAGCTCAAGTCCGCCAACGGCATCAAGGACGTGCGCTCGCTGGCGGTGGGGCAGGAGCTGACGATTCCAGGCGTGGAGCGGCGCGTGCCGGTGGAGGCGCCGGAAGCGCTGGCGGCGGAGGCGGACCCGGAGCCGGTGCGCACGTCGGTGGAGACTCCGCCCCGTCGCGGCGGGCCGGTGGTGGCGCGGCGCGAGGAGCCGCCTCGTCGTCCAGTGTCGCGGCCTGGCGCGCGTCCCCGGCTGGCCACGCAAGGGATGATCGACTGGCCCCTCAAGGGCGTGCTGTACGGGCGCTTCGGGAAGAAGGGCCGCGAGCCGCATGACGGCATCGACCTGGCGGCGCCCTCGGGGACGCCGGTGAAGACGGCGCAGGAGGGCACGGTGCTCTACGCCGGCGAGCAGCGTGGCTACGGCAACATCGTCATCGTCGAGCACGAGAACCGGCTCATCACGCTGTACGCCCACAACCGCGACTTGCGCGTGCGCACGGGGCAAAAGGTCCGCCGCTCGCAGGTCATCGCGACGGTGGGGGAGTCCGGCAAGACGTCCGGTCCGCACCTGCACTTCGAGCTGCGACTGGATGGGAAGCCGGTGGACCCGCTCGACTACCTGGGGCCGATGCCCAGCCTGTGAGTGCCTGGTCGGGGAGGGCGGGGCTCGCCTCGTCGCCTGCTGGGAGCGGGTTCCCGTGAGAATGTTTCATCGAGACCGGGCAGGCCCTCGGGACGGAGGCCGGGGAAGGGTAGAGTCCCGCGCCGTGTCGCGCGTCTCCGCCCAGCTCGTCGTCCTCCTCGTCCTCGCTCCCTCCGCGTGGGCAGCACCGTCTCCCTCGCGAACACTCGACGGGGGGACGCCATCCTCCGTGCGGAGCACCGCGGTGGAGGGGGCTCCCGATGCGGGGCCACGTGCGATGGGCTCCGGTGCGTCGCCCGATGAGGGAACGCGCGTGATGGGCTCCGGTGCGTCGCCCGATGCGGGAATGCGCGCGATGGGCGCTGGCGCGTCGCCCGATGCAGGGATGGGAGACGCGGGCGCGATTGGGGTGGCGGTCTCGCCGGGGCCCGAGGCGAAGGCTCCCGAAGGTGTGGCTCGCGACGCCGGGACGAAGACAGGAGCTGCCGACGGCTCCGTCGATACGGCCCCCCAGGCGGCGACAGCGACATCCTCCGAGGTGCCGGTGTCGCCTCCTGACGCCGCGCCGACGACTCCTGCCGCCGAAGCGCCCGCTCCCGCCGCGCCCGCTCCGGACGAAGCGCCGATGAGCGTCGCGGTGCTCGCGTTCGACTCGAATCCTTCCGCGCGTGACTCGGTGACGGGCGTCACCTCGCTCATCACCGCGCGCCTCGCGGAGTCACCGCGCCTCTGGGTCATCTCCCAGCGCGACATCGAGGCGTCCCTCGATGCCGAGCGCCGCCGCCAGCTCGCCGAGCTCGAGACGTGTGACGTCGGCCCGTGCCTCCAGCAGCTCGCCACCCTCACGGGCGCGCGCTACGTCGTATCCGGCCGCGTGGACCGCTTCGGCGACTCGTACCTGCTCACCGCCCGGCTGGTGGACACCGAGGCGGGACTGACGCTCGCGAAGCCGCGCGCCGAGTCCCCCGAGGCGGACACGCTGTTCCCCACCGTCTACGCCATCGCCGACGCGCTGGTCGCCGAGCTCGTCAACCCAGGGGAGAATCACGGCGCCCGTCCGCTGATTGGCGGCGCGCCCCGCACGGGCGGCGGCGGCCTGTCCCTGGGCCTGCGCATCAACAACAACTTCGTCGACAAGCTGTCCACCCTCAATCCGGGCGCCGACGTGGAGGTGGGCTACTGGTTCCACCCCGAGTGGCTCGGCTTCATCCAGGTGGGCTTCTCCTACGTGCAATCCACCACCGAGGGCGCCAAGGGTGGCCTCAACGTCCTGCCCAGCGTCGTGGGCGCGCGCCACTACCACAACGTGGAGAAGTCCCTGCGTCCGTACTGGGGCTTCGGCCTGGGCGTGCAGCTGTCCTTCGGCGACTTCGGCATCTTCCAGTCCACCGGCCCCTTGCCCACCGTCGTGGGCTTCATCGGCCTGGAGTACCTCATCGCCGGCCACGTCGGCGTCCAGCTGGAGGCGGGCACCAACGTCGCCCAGGCGGTGCTCGGCCTGGCGGAATCCCAGCTTGGCGATGGCCTCAATCTGGACCTCAACCTGGGCATCGCGTACCACTTCTAGGATTCGGAGCCCCTCATGTTCCAGCGCCTGCGTGCCTTCCCGCTGATTGCCCTGCTCGCCGCCGCCGCGTGCGACGAGCGCCCCACGGTGACGCCCAAGGACCACGCGGAGGGCCTCTACGTCAAAGGCACCGCCGAGTACCTCCAGGGCCAGTTCACCGCCGCGCTCGCGTCCTTCGACGAGATGCAGAAGCTGGCCCCGGAGGACCCCCGGCTGCCCGCCGCCCGAGGCGAGGTCTACCTCTCCATGGGGAAGATCGCCGAGGCCGCCACCGAGTTCGAGGCCGCCCTCAAGCTGGAGCCCAAGCGCTCCACCAACTGGAGCCGCCTGGGCTTCGTCCAGGCCCAGCTGGGTCGCACCGAAGAGGCCATGAGCTCGCTGCGCAAGGCCATCGGCCTGTATCCCAACGACGCCAACGCGCTGGAGCAGCTGGGCGAAATCCACTTCAAGAAGGGCGAGCACGAGGAGGCCGTCCGTCACTTCATCCTCGCCTCCAACGTCGCCTCCCACCTCGCGGCGAAGTCCGAGCTCATCCTGCGCGCCGTCGACGTGATGACGAAGCAGGGGCGCGAGCCGGAGGTCCTCGCGCTGGTGCAGAAGTCCGCCAACGAGGGGGTGCGCACCGCGGGCGTGCTCACCACGCTGGGGGACTCACTCGTGCGCGCCAAGAAGCTGCCCGAGGCCGCCGCCGCCTACCAGGAGGCCGCCAGCAAGTCCCCGAGGGACCCGACGCTGTGGGAGCTGGTCGGCACCATCCACCTGCAGCTCGACAAGCCGGGCGACGCCATCGCCGCCTACAAGGAGTCCCTGCGCGTGAAGGACCGCGCCATCGTCCACGTGGCGCTGGCGCGCATCCAGCTCGCGATGAAGAGCAAGGAGGGCGCGGAGCAGGAGCTCGCCGCCGCGCTCGAGACCGTGCAGGGCAACGACGTGCGCGAGCTGCGCGAGCTGGCGGACCTGCTCGTCACCATGGAGCGCAAGTCGGATGCGCTGCGCATCCTCGGCAACCTGAGCGCCGAGAAGGACATGGCGAAGGACGCGGAGCTCCACCTCACCACGGCGCGCCTCGCGCGGGACCTGAAGGACGTCGCGCTCCAGCAGACCGCGTGTGCCCGCGCGCTGGCCGCGGACCCCGCCGTGAAGAAGTGCCCCTGAGCTCCACGCGGGAGCCCAGGAGCACGCGGGGACACGATTACGCGCGTCCGCCCTGCATCTTCCGGTACACGCCGACGACCAGTCCCAGAATCATGGTCGAGCGGAACTCCGTGCGGCTCACGTAGATGGGCTGCATGGTCGCGTTCGCCGGCTGGAAGCGGATGCGGTCGCCTTCCGGGTAGTAGCGCTTCACCGTGGCCTCGTCCTCAATGAGCGCCACCACGATGTCGCCCGGCTGGGCGGCCGGCGTCTTCTTCACGAAGAGGTAGTCGCCGTCGTGGATGCCGTCGTCAATCATGGACTGGCCCTTCACCCGCAGGGCGAAGACCTCCCGGCCGTTGACGCCTCCCAACAGGAAGCTGTCGATCTTGACCGAGTCCTCCATGTGCTCCTGCGCGAGCAGCGGCGCGCCGGCGGCCACCTTGCCCAGCAGGGGGACCTCCACCATGCCCGCGTCGCGCTTGGCGCCCAGGCCCAGCAGCAGCCGGGCCCGCTTGGTGGGCACCAGCGAGCGGCTCTGCTGCTCGCCCCGGTTCAGGTAGCCCTTGCGCTCCAGGGCCTTGAGGTGGTCGTTCACCCCGTTGGTGGAGCGGATGTCCATGTGCTCGCCAATCTCCCGGATGGTGGGCGGGAATCCGCGAGTCTCCGTCTCCTTCACGATGAAGCTGAGAATCTCGCGCTGGCGGTCCGTCAGCTCTTCCATGCGCTCCCTCGCTCGGCGGGCCTGATTGCTACAGGGCGGTTGCCCAGGCAACAGGCTTTCAGTGTCCACTCTCCCTGAACAGACGTGTAGAGTCAATTCGTTCAGTGTCCCACCGCGCACCTGGAGTGCGTGCCCATCTTTTCGGCATTCTCAGTTCTTGAGGGTAGTGGACGAACTCGACGTACAATTCCGCCCGCTTTGTCCGAACTCCGCCACACGCTGCTCTTCGTCGACGATGAGGCCGACGTCCTGGACATCCTCACCCGGATGTTCCAGCGGCGGTATCGCGTGCTCACGGCCCTGAGTGGGCAGGCCGCGCTGGAAGTGCTTCGCCGGGAGACGGTGGACGTGCTCGTCACGGACCAACGGATGCCGGAGATGACGGGCATCGAGCTGGCGGCGACGGCACGTGCCGAGGGCTTCGACGTCACCACGCTCCTGCTCACGGGCTTCACGGACCCCGATGACCTCATCGCGGCCATCAACCAGGGGCAGGTGTATCGCTACATCACCAAGCCCTGGGACGTGAACGACCTGCTCATCACCGTGAAGAACGCGGTGGAGTACACGCAGCTGCGGCGCGACAAGGAGCGGCTCATCCGCCAGCTCCACCAGCGCGTGGAGGCCCTGTTCGTCCTCTACGAGGTCAGCCGCGCGAGCGCGAATGACCCCGCCAGCTACGACAACATCATCGACCGCGTGCTCATCGCCGTGGCGCGGGTGCTGCCGTACGACTGCGGCGCGGCGCTCATCGCCCCGGACGAGTCGCGCAGCGCGACGTTGCGGTTGCGCTGTCACGGCACGGTGGGGGAGCAGGCGCTGCTGGGCGTGAAGGAGTCGATGCTCGGCGCGTACCGCAAGAGCTCCGGCCTGCTGCTGCCGGAGGACCGCGTCATCACCCGCGTGGCGGGCACGACGACGCAGGACGCGGCGGCGCCGTCCGTCTACCCCAGCCAGCTCACGGTGAACCTGGTGGCCGGTGGGCGCCCGGTGGGCATGCTGTCGCTGTTCAGCCAGCGCTCGGACGCGTTCACCGAGGACGACGGCGTGCTCTTGGACGTGCTCGCCAACCAGACGGCGGACGCCATCCAGTCCTTGCGCTCGGCCGAGGAGGAGGCCCGCCACCGCATGGAGCGGATGGTGGAGTCCATGGCCGACGGCGTGGTGCTCACCGACGAGAAGAACGACATCGTGGTGATGAACCCGGCGGCGCGCCGGCTGTTGCACGTGGGGGATGACCCCGCGGAGCACACCAGCCGGATGATGGAGGAGCGCCTGGGCTTCCAGCCGTTCCACCTGGTTCGCGGCTGGGAGTACAGCGGCACGCAGGTGCTGCGCGAGGAGGTGAAGCTCTTCGACCGGCACGTGCAGACGACCACCACGCCGGTGGGCGACGCGCGCGGCACGCTGCGCGGGGTGTGCGTGGTGCTGCGCGACATCACCGACCAGAAGCGCCTGGAGGAGCGCAAGGACGAGTTCGTCTCCATGGTGAGCCACGAGCTGCGCACGCCGCTCACGTCCATCTCCGGCGCGCTGGACCTGGTGCTCAACTTCATGGCCGGCGACATCAACGAGCGGCAGCGCCGCTACCTGTCGCTGGCGCGCGACTCCACCGAGAAGCTCAACACCATCGTCGACGACCTCCTGGACCTGTCGAAGTTCGCCAAGGGTCGGCTGCGGATGAACTTCGAGGTCGCGTACCTGGACGAGCTGGTCCAGCGCGTGGTGGAGAAGTACGTCCCGGCCTTCGACGAGAAGCGCGTGAAGGTGACGCCGGGGCTGCCGCGCCACCCGCTGCGCGTCATCGCGGACCCGAACCGGCTCAACCAGGTCCTCAACAACCTGCTCAACAACGCGGTGAAGTTCACGCCCGAGGGCGGCGAGGTGCGCGTGGAGCTGCACGCCACGTCCAGCCTGCCCGGCTACGTGGTGCTCTCCTGCTGGAACAGCGGAGACCCCATCGCCGAGGACAGCCTGGAGCGCATCTTCGACCGCTTCGAGCAGGCGCGCACCAAGGCCAACCGCACCGTGCGCGGCACCGGCCTGGGGCTGGCCATCTGCCGCAACATCGTGGAGGCCCACGGCGGACGCATCTGGTGCGAGCCGTGCGTGGACGGCGTCCGCTTCATGGCCGTGCTGCCCACCGAGCCCCCCGCGGAGCTGCGGCAGTCGGACGACGCGGCCGAGGCCCAGTCCCCCAAGCGGCGCGAGAGCCGGGGGCGGGTGCTGGTCATCGAGGGCGAGCACGAGGTGGGCTACATCGCCAAGGCGCTGATGTCCGCGCGCGGCTACGAGGTGCGGCTCGCGTTCAACGCCGAGGAGGGCCTGTCCAGCGCGCGCAAGCACCACCCGGACATGGTGCTGGTGTCCGTGCGCCTGCCGGACGTGGACGGCCTGCGGCTGGCGGAGATCCTCCGGCACGACCCGGAGACGCGGCGCGCGCCGCTCTTGCTCACGTCCGCGTTCGACGAGCGTCAGCGCGCCTTCCGCGCCGGCGCCGATGCGTTCCTGGTGCGCCCGCTGACGCCGGACAAGCTGCTGGCCACGGTGGACTCGCTGGTGCGCGGCCGCGCGGGCCCCGCCCACGGGCGCGTGCTGGTGGTGGACGACGACTCGAAGATTTCGGCCATCTGCCGCGAGGTGCTGGAGAACATCGGCTTCGAGGTGGCGGTGGCGGGCTCGCTGGAGGAGGGCCGTCGCGCCCTGCGCGAGCGCAGGCCGGACGTCATCCTGCTGGACGTCACGCTGCCGGACGGCGACGGCTTCCTCTTCCTCGAGGAGATCAAGGCCGAGCGCGCCAGCGGCCACATCTCCGTCATCTTCATCTCCGCGCGCGCGGAGACGTCCTCGAAGGTGCGCGCGCTGAAGCTGGGCGGCGACGACTACCTCACCAAGCCCTTCGACGCGCTGGAGCTGGGGGCGCGGGTGGAGAGCGTGCTGCGCCGCAAGGAGCAGGAGCTGTCGGCCTCGCCGACGACGCAGCTGCCGGGCTCCACCGCGATCGAGCGCGAGGTGCAGCGGCGGCTCATCGCCCGGCGCCCCTTCGCCTTCTGCTACCTGGACCTGGACAACCTCAAGGCCTACAACGACTACTACGGCTTCGCGAAGGCGGACGGCGTCGTGCGTCAGACGGGCGACCTGATGCGCGAAATCTTCGCGCAGGAGGGCGTGGCCGGGGACTTCCTGGGCCACGTGGCCGGAGACGACTTCGTCTTCATCGCCTCGCCGGAGTCGGTGGACCGGGTGTGCCAGACGGCCATCGAGACCTTCGACCGCATCATCCCGCTCTACTACGACAGGCAGGACCGGGAGCGGGGGCACATCGAGGCGGAGGACCGCTTCGGGGAGCGCCGGCGCTTCCCCATCATGAGCGTGTCCATCGTCGCGGTGATGACGGACGGCACCCAGGACCACGCGGAGCTGGCCCGGCGGGCGGCCGACATGAAGAAGCGCGCCAAGGCCATCCAGGGCTCCGTCTATCTGCGCAGTGACCGCGAGCAGGTGGTACGCTCCGTCGCCGGGTGAGGCTCTACCAGCAGCTGGTCCTGTTCATGCTCGCGGCGACGGTGTTGCCGCTGGCCGCCGTCGGCTTCCTGTTGCTGTCGCGCGCGGAGGCGGAGCTCGTCGCCCGCATCGACGCGGAGCAACGCACGCAGGCCGCCGCGGCGGCGGAGGCCGTGGGCTCCACCCTCATGGAGGTGGTGGACGCGCTGGCGCGCTCCGCGGAGCTCATCGACTGGCAGGCCGCCACGGAGGCGGAGACGGTGGGCGGCCTGAGGCTGCTCTACGGCCAGTCCCAGGCCGTGAGCGCGGTGCTCAAGCTGGACGCGCAGGGCCAGCCCGTGGGCGCGCCCGTGTTCCGACCTCGGGACACCGAGGGGCATCCCGGCTTCCGCGAGACGGGGCTCGAGCGGATGGTGGGCTCGGTGCCGGTGCAGCAGCTGCGGGGTGGTGGCAAGGGACAGGCGGCGCTCGGCGGCGCGTACGTGCACGCGGAGAGCGGCCGCGCGGCGGTGGCCGTCGCGGTGAAGCTGGCCGAGGGCGAGGACGCGCCGTTCGCGCTGGCGGAGGTCGTCTTCGGTCCGCTGGAGGCCGCGCTGCGCCGCCGTCCCCCGGGCGCGCTGGGCCGGGTGGACCTGGTGGACGAGGAGCGCCGGGTGCTCGCCAGCTCCGAGCCCGAGCGGCGGATGATGACGCTCTCACCGGAGGTCGCCGCGCACCTGCTCGCGCCCACGGCGCCGGAGCCGGACGTGGTGCGCAGCTTCCGGCTGGAGGACCCGCCGCGCCGGGTGAGCGTGGCCCGCGTGTCGCGCGGCCTGCGCTTCGACGTGGTGGTGGAGGTGGACGAGGCCGCGGCGCTGGCGCCCGTGCGGGCCATGCGGCGCACGGTGCTCTTCTCCATCGGCGGCGCGCTCTTCGTCCTGCTGGGCCTGGGCGCGCTCTTCACGCGGCGGCTCAACCGGCGGCTGGAGGACGTGGTCCAGGGCGCGGAGGCCTTCGGCCGGGGTGAGCTGGACAAGCGCGTGAAGGTGGAGGGGCAGGACGAGCTGAGCGAGCTGGCCAACACCTTCAACCGCATGGGTGCGGAGCTGGAGGCGGCCCGCGCGCGGATGCTGCGATGGAACGACGAGCTGCGCGTGCGCGTGGACGAGGCCACCGGCGAGCTCAAGAGCGCCCAGGCCCAGCTGCTCGAGGCGCAGAAGCTCGCGGCGGTGGGGCAGCTGGGCGCGGGCGTGGCGCACGAAATCAACAACCCGCTGGCCGGCATCCTCGGCAACGTGCAGCTGCTCATGCTGGACCGCGGCTCCGCGGACCCGGACCTGGATACGCTGCGGAAGATCGAGCAGAGCGCCAAGCGCTGCAAGGAGATCACCCAGAACCTGCTGCGCTTCTCCCAGCAGAGAGAGCGTCCGGACCTGCGCCCCGTGGACCTCAACGCCGTGGTGCGCGACGCGCTCAGCCTCACCGAGCACCAGATCCTCAGCGACGGCGTGACGCTGGAGACGAAGCTCGCGCCCGGGATGGGCCGCGTGCGCGCGGACCCCGGCCACCTGTCGCAGGTGGTGCTGGCCCTGTTGTCCAACGCGCGCACCGCGATGATGAAGTCCCCCACGCGCAGGCTCACGCTGCGCACCGGTGAGCGCGAGGGGCGCACGTTCCTGGAAGTGGAGGACACGGGGAAGGGCATCCCCGCGGACATCCGCCCGCGCATCTTCGAGCCCTTCTTCACCACGAAGGATGTGTGGTCCAACGTGGGGTTGGGCCTGAGCGTGTCGTGGCGCGTCGTGACGGAGGCGGGAGGCACGCTCAGCGTCCGCTCGGAAGCAGGGCAGGGAGCCTGCTTCACCGTGGAGCTGCCGAGGGCCTGAGCATCCCACGCGGCCTGTGATAGCTAGGAGGACTCCATGGCCGAGCCCCGCACTCATCGGCGCCAGACGCCCTTCTACGTCGGCCTCGTGCTGATTCTCGCGGCCCTGCCCCTGGGCTGGTTCATCTTCCTGCGACAGCCTCCCTCGCCGCCGCCCCCTCCGCCTCCGCCCGTCGTCCCCGTGGAGGCGCCGGTGGTGGAGAAGGCGATGGAGTTGGAGCTCACCGAGGTCACCGGCACGGTGGAGGTGAAGGAGGGCAGCGGCGCGTGGCGCAAGGCGTCCGTGGGCATGGCACTGAGGCGTCACGACAAGGTGCGCACGGAGGACGGCTCGTACGCCGTGCTCATCGGCGGCGAGGCGGTGGAGTTCCGCATGGACCCGGGCACCGAGGTGTCCGTGGAGGACCTGACGAAGTCCGCCTCACGCCTGTTGCTCGCCAGCGGCATGGCCACCGCCGTGGTGCGTCCCGGCAAGCGCCACACCTTCGAGGTGAAGGCCGCGCAGAGCGACGCGGTGGCCACGCTGCACGAGTCCGGTGCCTTCACGATGAGCAACAACGGCCAGGGCACCGTGGCCGTGGGCACGCGCGAGGGTGAGGTGACGCTGCTCGGTCAGGGCAAGGTCGTCATCGTCCGTGCGGGCCAGCAGTCCGTGGTGCGTCCCGGCCAGGCGCCGTCCGAGCCCGCGGCCGTCCCCACCAGCCTGCTGCTCAAGGTCGATTGGCCCTCCGAGCGCACGCGCCGCGAGAGGGACCTGGTCGTCCGGGGACAGACGACGCCGGGCAGCCGCGTGCAGGTCAACGACGTGCGCGTGCTCGCCGACGCGGAGGGCCGCTTCGAGCGCAAGGTCAAGCTGCGCGAGGGCGCCAACACCGTGGACGTGCGGGCCGTGGGCGTCGGTCGTGTCGAGCAACGCGAGCAGGCAGAGGTCATCGTCGACACGCGCCCACCGCCGTTGAAGACGGACTCGGACATCTGGAATCAGGCGAACGATTCAAGCCCCTGAAACCCCGAGCGTCCTGGCAGGCGGTCGGCTTGACCCCTGGCAGGGGGTCTCCCTAGACTTCGGCGCGAAGTCATTCCTGTTCAAGGGCAATCCAGGGCGAAAGCCTTGGTGCGCAAAGCCGCGGGGCCCGAAGCAAGGCCGGCCGTGGTTGCCGTGGGGAACCAGCTCCGGGGAGGACTCCGGGCCCACTGCTGCCTTGTGCGGGCATGGGTCTGTCGTTCCAGCGTCCTTCCGGGAAGGTGGTTTCCGATGCTGCGCGCTCTGTCCCTCGTGACGTGCCTGCTCCCCGCATTCGCCCCTGCTGCCACCCCTGAAGTGGGAACGCTGTCCGGCTTCGCCAAGGTGGTGAACGACGGCCCCGGAGACCAGACGGACCCGCACGTGAGCGGCGCGCTCGTCGCCTACACGAACGAGTCCGGAGGCCGGAGCGAGATTCGCTACCACGACCTGGTGTCCGGCGAGGACGCGGCCATCCCCAGCGAGGGCGCGTTCGACTTCGTCTCGGACATCAGCGGGGACACGGTGGTCTTCACCCGCGTCAGCACCTCCAGCGCCATCTACACGTACCAGGTGGGCGCGGGGCTGCCGGCGAAGGAGCTGGCGCCACAGCCTGGCAGCAGCCGCAGGGCGGCGGTGATCGGCGGACGCACCGTGGCGTGGCAGGACTTCGGCTTCACCGGCAGCACGCTCGAGCCCGAGATCGCCATCTATGATTTGGACCAGGGCACGCTCACCCGGCTCACCGAGGACCGGATGTTGGACCGCACGCCCTCGGTGGCGCCGGATGGCCAGACGGTGGTCTGGGCCAAGTGCAACGCGGAGGGCCTGCAGTGCGACATCTGGCGCGCGCGGCGGGAAGGCAGCGCGTTCTACTCGCAGGCGCTCACCGGCAGCGAGGGCGAGGAGTCCCAGCCGGACACCAACGGAGACCTCGTCGTCTACGCGAGCACGCGCATCGTCGACGGGGTGTCGGACCGGGACATCTACTGGAAGCCGGTGAACGGCGGCACCGAGCAGCGGCTCGCGCTGCCGGGCCTGGATGCGAACCCCAGCATCAGCGGCTCGTTGATCGCCTTCGAGCGGAGGGACCCGGCCAAGGGCGACTTCGACATCGCGCTGTACAACCTCGACACGCAGACGCTGTACCTGCTCACCGACTCGCCGGACAACGAGAACCTCAACGACTTGAGCGTGTCCGACGACGGCACCGTGCGCGTGGTGTGGACGGTGTCGAAGAACGGTGACTTCAACGTGCACAGCTTCACCTTCCAGCTCCCGCGTGATGGACCGTGCGACGTCGCGCCGACGGCCTCGCCCACGCCGCCCCGGAGCGCGGAGGAGGTGTGCAAGCAGCCCGGCAAGACGCCGCTGCTCGCCGCGCTGGAGGTGGCGCGCACCACGGGACAGCCCAACGCCGTCTCGCTGGGCTTCCACGGCAAGGGCGCCGGGGTGATGTGTGTCGACAACGGCTACAGCGGCGAGCGCGCCACGTCCGGTTGGGTGTGGCTGGACGGGCGTGAGGTTGTCGACCCGTCCCGTTTCAAGCCCACCGTGGCGCTCGTGGCGCGCGACGTCACGCTGGGCGGAAACACGTGGCTCGCCGCGCTGATCTCCGGAAATCCAGGAAGCTCGTTCCGCATCCGCGTGTACGGCACCCCGTCCGAGTGTGGCGCGACGGTGTCGCCCGCGGGCTCGCAGCAGGTCGCCGGGCAGGCCATCACACCGATTTCCCTCGGGGCGAGTGGGGTGTCATCCCTGACCTTCGAGCCGCAGGAAGACGCGCGGGGCTTCGGGTGCAGTACGAGCGGAACGACGTCGGGGGCGGTGGGGCTGGCGCTGTTGGCGTTGTGGCTGGCGCGTCCTCGGCGTGAGCGGGTGTTCGTTTCGCGGAAGGAACTTCGGCGAAGGGGAAGCAGCCTGTAGACTTCCGTGCGTCCTGAACCGTTTTCATCCCCCAGTTCTCCTGCTGCTATGCGTGTGCGCTGCCTCGGCCTGGGCCGACACGCTCGAGCTGCTTGGACCGTCTTCGGCGGTGACGCCCGATGGTTTCCCGCTGGCGCTGGTGCGCAGGGATGCCTCGGGTACGCCCGTGCCGTGGGTGGGCAAGCCGGTGGTGACGGCGGAGGGCGCGGAGCTCCGGCCGGGTAGCGCACGGCCGCCGCTGGGCACGTATGTCGTCGTGCCTCGGGCGGGGGCTCGGGACGTGGTGGTTCGCGCGAAGGTGGATGGGCTGGAGGCGCAGGCGCGCTTCGTGTTGGGGCCGCCGGCCACCGAGGTGCAGCTGGCGCTGGAGCCCGCCGCGCCGGTGAAGGGGCGCGACAAGGAGGCTCGGCTCACGGTGAAGCTGCTGCGGCCGGACGGCACGGCCGATGACAGCGGCGCGCCGCCCGTGGTGCGTGTCAGCACGGGACGGGTGGCGGACCTGGAGCGGGTGGAGCCGGGCACGTATCGCGCGCGCTACATCCTGCCGGACACGCGCCACCCGGAGGTGGCCATCCTCGTCGCGTTCTCCGCGTGGCCCAGTCCGCAGTCCGTGCATGGCGCCTATGGCCGCGTGCTGGTGCCGCTGGCCGCGTCCGTGAACCTGCCCGGCACGACGGAGAAGGACGCGCGCATCTCCATCGAGATCGCCGGTGAGAGCTTCGGTCCGGTGACGGCGGGGCCGGATGGGCGCTTCCGGTTGCCCATCGTCGTGCCGCCGGGACATCGCTTCGGCAAGGGGAGCGTGATGGACCGGGCGGGCAACGTGCGTCGGGAGAGCATCGACCTGAACCTGCCTCCCACGGACGGCCTGGCGTGTGTGCTCCAGCCGCAGCGGCTGCCGGCGGATGGGGTGTCGCGGGCGCGGCTGGTGTGCGCGACGAGCGACCCCTTGGGCAAGCCGGTGGAGGACGCGAAGGTGACGGCGCAGGCGCGGCGGGGAACCCTGTCGGGTGGCTCGCGCGCGGCGGGCGGCATGCTGGAGTGGCTCTACACCGCGCCCAAGACGCTGGCGGATGACGAGCGCATCGAGGCGGCGTGGCCGCAGCGTGGCGCGGGCTCGAAGGAGAGCCTCGCGCTCCAGCTCGCGCAGGGGCCCGCGTCGGAGCTGACGATGTCCGTGGCCGACACGCTCGTGCACCGTGGCTCCCGCGTGGACGTGACGGTGGGAGCGCGGGATGCGCTCGGTCGGCCGCGTCCCGGCGTGATGCTGGCGCTGGAGGCGCCCGAGGGTGAGTTCTCCGTGGCGCAGGAGACCTCGCCGGGGCACTTCGTGGGCGCGTGGTCTCCGCCGGCCTCGGGTGGCGAGGAGTCGGTGACGCTGCGTGCGCGAGCCTGGGGGCCGTTGGGAAGCGAGCCCGCGCGCATCGCGGTGTGGGCTCGGGGCGGCGAGCTGTTCGCGGGCGTGTCCGACCTGGCGGACCAGCCGGTGCCCTCGCAGCCGCTGCGCGTGGATGGCCATCCGCTGACGACGGGCCCGGATGGCACCGTGTCCCTGGGCGTGTTGGCGCCGGGCGCGCACGTGGTGGCGCACGGCGTGTGGACGGGGCTGGTGCGCACGCTCCATGTGCTGACGAAGGACGGACAGGCGTATCCGCTGGATTCGCCGCTGGTGCCCGAGCCGCTGACGCAGACGGTGCGCGTGGCGCCCGAGGTCCCCGTCAACGTGCGGCTCCGCGTGGAGGGCACGCGCGTGACGTACTGGCTGGAGGACGCGAAGGGGCACATGCTCCAGGGGCGTCGGGTGCATGTCTCGCTGTCGGATGGCGCGCGGGAGGCGGAGCAGGTCCGTGAGGGCCGCACGTCCTTCACGGTTCGCGCGGCCACGCCGGTGAGTGTCTCCGTGGCGGATGTGGAGACCGGCGTCACGGCGCTGGCCGAGGTACGACCGTGAGACGCTCGGGCCTGGGCCTCCTGCTGGTGGTGTTCTGGGCGGGCCTTGCCCGAGCACAGGGCGCGTCGATGGACGTGCCGTCGCTGGCGTCGACCATCGCCGGGCGCGTGTGCCAGGACACGGATGGTGACGGGCGCTGCGGCGCGGACGAGCCCGGCCTCGCGCAGGTGCGCCTGGTGCTGACGACGGGACGCGAGGTGCTCACCGATTCGCACGGGCGCTTCCACCTCACCGGCGTGGACGCACGCGTGCCGGATGTCACCCGAGGGCTGCACCTGCGGCCGGGGCGTCATCGGCTCAAGGTGGATGCTCGCTCCCTGCCGGCGACGAGTCAGGTGACGCCGGAGGCCGCCACGGTGGAGGTGCCCTGGGGCGCCGTCGTGCTCCAGGACTTCGCGGTGCGCACGAGGCCCACGTCGTCGTCGTCGTTGGGGCTGTCCTTCGAGCGCGCGCCGCCGGTGGCGAGCGTCGCGTCCGGCGAGGGCGCGGTGCTGTTCCGGGTGGCGGGGCAGGCGTCCGCTGGGGACCGCGTGCGCGTGGGATCCGCGGAGGCGCAGGTGGATGCGCGCGGTGGTTGGAGCGCGAGGGTGCCGCTCATCGCGGGCGCCAACGAGCTGGCCATCACCGCGACGGCGCCGGATGGCTCGGTGCGGCTGTATCGCCAGCGCATCGACGTCGTGCAGCGCGCCGAGGGCTGGCTGGTGGTGCCCAGGTCGCTGGAGCTCCTGGGCTCGGTGCGCCTCCCCGCGGCGCGTGATGAGCGCGCGGCCACGGGTGTCTCGCGAATGAAGGTCGAGGCCCGCGAGGGGACGCTGGTGCGCGGCGCCGGGCGCGAGCCCCTGTTCGTGGGGCCGGAGGGTTGGGTGGAGGTCCCCGTGACGCTGTCACCGGGCCTCAACCGCGTGCCCCTGGTGATGGCTCCGCCGGGCGCGAGCGAGCGCGAGCTGCTGCTGGACATCCAGGCGGAGGCGCGGCCCTTCGCGGTGGCCCTGCTCGATGTCGAGGTGTCCTTCGCGCCGGGAGACAGCGACTGGCAGCTGCGGGGCCGAGGCTCCGCGCACGCCGAGCTGCGTCTGGGCCCCGTGGACGTGGTGGGCGAGGTGGACCTGCGCGACACGGACGCTCGCACGCTGCGCGGCAAGGACCTCCCGGACTGGCTGCGTCCCCGGGTGCCCGAGCGCTTCGACCGCGTGGCCGACCCGGATTTCTCTCCGGCGGAGTGGGGCGATGACTCGGCGTCGTTGACGCCGAATGCCTCCGAGGCGCGCCTGCGCGTCGAGGCCCGGCACGCGGAGCATGGCCGCGCGGGCCTGGGCACCTATCGCGCGCTGGTGCAGGACCGCGAGGTGGGCCGCTACCACCGTCCGCTCTTCGGTCCCTACGCGGAGCTGACGACGTCAACCGACTCGCGCGACGGGGCGCTCCGAGCGGGCGTGGACGCGTTCGGCGGGAGCCTCACGGACCCGACGCGGGGGCTGGCCGCCGTGCCCGCGCACGAGGAGCTTCGCGCCACGGGCGGCAGCCTCTACTACCTGGGCGCGGTGTCGGTGGCGGAGGGCTCGGAGCTGTTGCGCGTGGAGGTGCGCGACGGTGTCACGGGCCTGCCGCTGGCGGAGCGGCACCTGGTGCGAGGTCGCGACTACGACATCGACTACTTCGCGGGCCGCATCCTGCTGTCCCGGCCGCTGTCCTTCCTCGCGAGCGACACCTTCTTCCGTACGGACATGGTGACGCAGGCGCCGGAGCCCGTGCTCGTCGCGGACTACGCGGCGCTGCGCTCGATGGACACCGAGGACTCCGGCGGTGGCGAGCTGTGGGCCGAGTGGAAGGGCGCCCGCGTGGGGCTCGCCGCGGTGCGAGAGGGGCGCGGCGAGGGTCGTCCCTACACGCTCTACTCCGGTCGGGCCTCGGCGCGTGTCGGCGGCTACTCGCTGGAGGCCGAGGGGGCGTCCAGTCGCGGCTCCGCCGTGGACGCGGGGCTCTTCGGCGTCTCGGATGACGGAGGGCTGAGCTATCTGCGCCCGACAGGCGCCGTCGCGACGAGCGGCGAGGCGTTGGGCCTGCGGCTGCGCGGTCCGGGGTTCTCCGGTGACGGCTCCGTGGACGCGTCCTATCGCTGGCGCGCGCGGGGCTTCTCGGACGGGGCGCACCTGGATGCGGCGCGCTTCCAGCAACTGGCGCTGCGCGTGCGTCAGCCCCTGGGGCGACTGCGGCTGTCGCTGCTCGCGGATGGACGTCAGTCGGCGGACCCGCGCGAGCCCTTCGTCGACCATCCCTTCTCCGCGAGCACCGTCGGCGCGAGCGTGGGATGGGAGGAGGCCGACTGGGGCGTGAGCGTGGAGGCGCGCGACGCGCGCTTGAAGGCGGCCGAGGTCGTGGGGCAGGGCGAGGCGCTGACGGGAGGCCGCACCTCCGTGGGCGTCGCGGGCCGCTACCGGCTGCTCGAGGGACTCTGGCTCCAGGCGTCGCACCGGCAGAAGCTGGCGCTGCATGGCGCGGGGCCCGGGCGGGTGGATGACACGTTCAGCGCGGCGGGCGTGGACGTGGCGCTGGGCCGCGACACGCGCGTGGACGTGCGCGGCGGGTGGGGACCGGACCTGGGGCCTCGGGCCTGGGCGAACGTGGAGTCTCGCCGTGGCTCGGACGTGTACTACGGCGGCTACTCGGTGGACGTCGACGGGCCGGACTTCGGCGCGGGTCGGACGCTCACGGGCGCGCGCACGGAGCTGCCCGACAGCGGCACCGCGCTCTTCGTCGAGGAGGTGGGCCTGCATGACGCCTCCACCCTCCGCATGTCTCGCGCGGTGGGCTTCCAGAAGACGGTGCTCGACGGCTTGAGCGTGGGCGCGCGCTATGAGCGCGGCGTACGCAGCCTGCTGGACGTGGACCCGCCGCTGCGTCGCGACGCGGGAGGCGTCTTCGGCCAGCTGCTCCTGAGCCGGCTGCGACTGGAGGGCCGCTTCGAGCTGCGTCGCGAGAAGGGCACGCCGGAGCGCGGCGCGGCCGAGGCCGTGGACCGGCTGCAGACGGTGGTGGCGCTGGCGGCGGAGGCCGAGCTGCTGCGCGACGTGACGGCCTCCGGGCGCGTGGACTTCGCGCGCACCGTCAACGACGACGCGCTGGAGGCCCGGTTGCTGGAGGGCTACGCGGCGCTGGCCTGGCGGCCCGGTCCGTGGCTGGTGGTGGCCCGCTACGGCGTCACCCGTGAGCTGTTGCCGGGGACCCGCTCCGCGTTCGGAGACAGGGCGCTGCAGATCCTCTCGCTGATGCCCGCGGTGCGCGTGGGTGACAGGTTCTCCGTCGCGGCCGGGCTGCACGCGGGGCGCAGTGAGCTGCGGGGCTCGTCGCGTTGGGTGTGGACCGGCACGGTGCGTCCGGCCGTCCGGGTGGTGGGGGCCGTGGAGGTGGCGGCGGAGGCGGCGCGCAGGACGGCCTCATTGGATGGTGAGCGGCTGACGGCGGTGCGGGCGGAAGTGGCCTATCGGATGGATGAGCGGCTCCGGATGGCCGTGGGGTACACACTGCTGGGCTTCAGCGGCTTGGGTCTGGCCACCGAGTCGTCGGAGAATCAGGACCGGCTCTACCTGCGGGCGGAGCTCGCCTACTAGGAGTCACGCGTGCGCGCCGGCATCCTCATCTGTCTCTGCGTGGGAGTGTCCGCGGTCGCCTCCGCGGAATGGAAGGTGGGGCCCGGCGTGGCCGGAGAGCCCCGGGACGTGCGGGCCTGGGGGTATGAGCGTGTCGCCCTGGCGCACTCCACGGGCGCGGAGCTCTTCGAGAACGAGGAGCAGGTGGCATTCCGCTTCCTGTCTCCCGCGGTGGGCACGTTGCTGACGTCCGGGGGCTGCTTCGCCGGCGTGCATGCGAATGGGACCCTCTTCGCGTACGACAACTGCCTGCCCGACGCCACGTTCATCCCCGAGATTCCCACCTCCACCGTGTTCGACGTGCGCCGGGTGATGCAGACGCAGTCGGGGAGCAGCTACGCGGCCATCACCGTGGACACGAACGAGATTCTCGTGCTGGGCGCGACGCCGTCCGGCACCAGTGTGCTTCCCTGGAACACGCGCATCCTGCAGACGAGCCAGTTCAGGGCGACCTCGGTGATGGGGGTGACGGACACGGCGGGCGCGGTGCCGCACGCGCTCCTCCAGGTCGTCGGGCCGCCCAACCTCATCTACGTGCGCGGCGACGAGCGCCTGTCGGAGTTCAGCGTCCCCACTTCGCTGACGACGCTTCCGTTCCTGACGCTGGACCTCTTCGCGACGAGTGGCCTTTATCCCGTCGCGTTGCTGGGCAACCAGGACGGGCTCTTCCGGGGACAGCTGTCGTCGGGCGTTCCGCCGAACGACACGTTCCAGCGCGTCACCCTGCATGGCTCGGGGCCGGTGAGCATCACGTCCGTGGACGTCACCACCGAGCAGGGCAGCGCCCGGGGGACGGGCTTCGGTCTGGCGGTGGGAATCGACAGCAATGGAGAGCCCGTGGTCCTGGGGGCGGTGCCCACCGCGAGCGCGGCGGACTCGGGCACGACGTGGCGCATCCATCCCGCCTTCGCGGGCGCGTCGCTGCCCGTGTCGGCCCCGTTCAATCAGGTGTCCTGCGTGGACCCCACCTTCTGCGTGCTCACGCTGAGCAACATCGAGCCGAACGTCATCTACTACTCCAACGCCGCGGCGCCGGTGTTCGGCGCCATCCCGGACCCGGTCCTCATCGACGAGCGCACCACGCGGACGGTGGACATCACCGCGACGGACCCCGACGGCGACGCGGTGCGGGTCTCCGTGGACGCGGCGCAGTCGACGCTGAACGTCAGCGCCACGCCCCGGCCGGACGCGGTGACGCTGACGCTCACCGCGCCCGAGGTCTGTGAGCCGACCACCACGCAGCTCACCGTCTACGCCGCCGACGGCCTGGGCACGCATGACCGGCAGGCCACGGTGAACGTGCGCATCGAGAACACGGCGGGGCCCGCCACGCCGCGCGTGCAGCCCGCGCAGGCCTCGACGAGCGCGGGAGGCCCCTCGCGCGTCTTCACCGCGTCCCCCGGTGCGGGCCTGTGCGAAGCGGTGGACTACGTGTGGAGCGCGCCTCCGGGACAGCCCGTCCTGGTGACCGAGGGCAACGGTGGCAGCGCCACCTTCGTGCCGCCGGAGTTCCTGTGCTCGGCCTCCGGCGCGCGCTACACGTACGAGGTCCGCGCGAGGGACCGGGGCCAGACGCCTTCGTCGCCCACGACGTTCAGCGTGGACGTGCAGCCCTGGGGACGTCCGTCCGCGCCCTTCGCGCCGGACGCGGTCCGCCGGCTCACCTCGGGCGAGAGCGTGGAGGTGCGTCCGGACTTCCTGCATCCGTGCACCGGCACGCAGGCGCTGCCCGGGGTGCAGACGGTGTGGCGACTGGCGGACGGGAGCACCTCCGTGCCTCCGGGGCTGACGGTGCGAGATGACGCTGGCGCCGCCGTCGACCTGTCGGCGCCCGTGACGGCGCGCGCGCTCCAGGTGTCGGCCGAGGGCTGCGTGAGCGCCTCGCTGACGTTCTCGGTGCGCAACCGCATGTCGCTGCAGGACGGGACGGTGCTGGAGGGGCCGGAGGCGCTGGTGAAGGTGGAGGCGGCGCCGGCGCCCGAGGACGTCTCCGCCGCGAGCCTGGACCTGTCGATGCAGCTGTCGGGTGGACAGGACGCGGAGGCGCGGCTGGGTACGTCGCTGCGCTGCCCGGGCGCCTACGCGCTCAAGGCGCGCATGTTCCTGGAGTCCGCGTCCGGCGAGCCCATCGCCTCGGACATCGTCCCCGTGCCCGGCGTGTGGCGCTTCGCGCTCCCGGCGGTCTGCTCGCAGACGCCCTTCACGGTGCGCGGCGAGCTGTTCTCGGACGGGCCCACGCCCGTCGAGGCGGGACGCGCGCGAGAGACGTTCACCGCGCAGGCGCGCCCGGTCGCGCTGGGTGAGCTGGATGGTGAGGCGCTGGTGGCCCGGTGTGGAGAGGGCGCGACGGCGCGGCTCACCCAGGAGATTCCCCCCGACGCCTGCAGCGAGGTCAGCCTGTCGTGGTCGCGCGAGTCCGGCCCGTCCCTCACGCAGGATTCGCTGTCGGGGCCGAGCGTCACGCTGAGCACGCGGGAGACGGGGCTGCAGGAGCTGGTGGGCGAGTCCGTCACCCTGCGCGTCACCGCGAGCGCCAGCGGCGGAGGACAGGCGGACCGGGTGCACTCGGTGCCCATCGTCGCGGACCCCTTCGTCGACGTGCGCCACGAGACGGAGTCCGCCGCGGGGCAGGAGACGGGCCTGGTGGGCGTGGTGGTGGCGCTGCGCAACACCACCGCGTGTGACGTGACGGGGCTGCGCTACGTGGAGCACGTCGAGGGCATGGACGTGGTGCCCGGCAGCGTGCGCGTGGCGGGGCAGTCGCTCGCGGAGCAGTCGACGGAGGGCGGCTTCGCGGTGGAGGGCGTGTCGCTTGCGGCCCACACCGAGAGCACGCTGACGTACGTGGCCCGGCCCCGGCTGTTGGGCGCGTCGCGCTTCAGCGGCGAGGTGTTCCTCAAGGGCGTCCCGGTGTCGGGGACCCTGGACCGCGAGCCGCCGTCGTCCTGTGGCTGCTCGCAGGGCGGCTCGGGCGCGGCGCTGTTCGGCCTGCTCGCGGTGGCGCGGCTGCTGCGTCGTCGCCGCGAGGGCTGACGCGTCGGCTCAGAGCCCGAAGGAGATGCGGTGACGGCGGCTGGGTGTCTCCGGCCGCTCCTCCAGCACCCCGAGCAGCTCCAGGCCCCGCAGCGTGGCGAGGGCCTGTCGCTCCGACACGTCCACCAGCGCGAGCAAGTCCTCCACCGTCTTGCTCCCGTCGGCGTACGCGAGCAGCAGGGCCTGCGGACCCTGCAGCTTCAGCTCGTGCAGGCCGTACGGCGGGTCCGCGGTGGGGAAGAGGCGACGTCCGACGGACATGCGCTGGCGCAGCGCGACCAGCGTCTCCGTCTTCTCCACGCCCTCCAGAATCAAGTCGCCCGGGAAGACGGACAGCTTCACCAGGTCGGCGCGCTGGGGGCGCATCGCGCTGAACCCGTACGCGCCCTCCGTCCAGGTGAAGGTGGACCAGAGCAGCTCGCGCACCTGCTCCTCGAGCAGCGCCTTGCGCCGGCCCGCGTCCAACAGGCCCATGCGAATCATCGCCTCGCCGGTGCGCAGCCCCTGCTCCTTCGCGACGGTGGCCACCTCCGCGAGCTTCGCCTCGTCGAGCACGCCCCGGCGCACGCAGAAGCGCCCGAAGCGCTCATGGGCCAGGTTGGAAGCGGCGTACACGATGCGGCCGGACTCGAAGTAGACGACCTTGAGCACGGAGCCCTGGCGCAGCTTCAGCTCGCCGTGGTGGCGCGACTCGTAATAGGCGTTGAGCAGCCTCGCGACGGACGTGTCCTTCAGGTCCCCCGCGAGCGACCACTCGGGCAGGGCGCGCCGTGCCTTCGCGGGAGCTGGCGTGGGGGCCGCCTCCTCGCCGGACCACACCTTGCCCCGGTGGGCGAAGGGCAGGGGGAGCGCGGGCTCCTCGCTCTCCAGGCCGGGCAGCGGCGCGGAGTCGGGGATGGCCTGCATGGGCGAGCCCGTCTCCCCGGCGTCCTCGGGGGCTGGCATCAGCTCCTCCAGCACGATGAGGTCCGCGTCGTCGAGCAGCACGTCCTGCGCGGCCGCCTCGTCCACCGGGGGCGGGGCCCGGGGCACGGGCTCGAAGCCGCCGGCCTTCTCCAGCGCCTCCAGGACCTGGATGAGCTCGAAGGGCTTCTCGAAGAAGCCCCGGGCGCCGTGAATCTGCACGGCCTCCTGCGCGAACCGGTCCCCCTTGTAGACGCCGCTCACCGCGATGGCGGGGATGCCATGGGCACGCAGGGCGCCGAGCACCTCGCTGCCCCGGATGTCGGGCAGCAGCAGGTCCACCAGCGCCGCGTCCCAGCGGGTGCCCGGGCTGAGCGCCTCCAGGGCGGCCTCGCCGGTGTGCACGGCGCGCGCGTCATGGCCCCGGCCCTGGGCCGAGGAGACGATGAGGGAGGCCAGCTCGTGGTTGTCCTCGACGATGAGCAGTCGCGCCATGGGCGGGCGGACCATACCATCCGCCTCCATGAACGTTCAGGGCTTCCACCACGTGGCAATCCAGGCGAGGGACATCGAGCGGGTGACGGCGTTCTACAGGGACTTGCTGGGCTTTCCCGAGCTCGCCCGGCATCCGAGGCCGGACGGCACCTTGAGGAGCATCTGGGTGGGCGTGCCCGGGGGCGGCTTCCTGGCCATCGAGGCGTCGAGCGGCGAGCCGGAGGGGCGCCCCTTCCGCCACGAGCACCCGGGTCTGCTCCTGCTGGCGTTCCGCATCGCCCGCTCGGAGCGGGACAGTGTGGTGTCGGAGCTTACTCAGGCGGGCGTGACGCTGGAGCACCAGACGAAGTGGACGGTGTACGTGAGGGACCCGGAGGGCAATCGCGTCGCGCTCAGTCATCATCCAGAGGACTAGGCGAGGCAGGCGGCGTGCTTGCGGAGGGGGATGGGGCGCGGCTACAAGCCCGACATGCGCCTGGGTGAACAGCTCCTGAAGGAAGGCCTCGTCACCGCCGAGGGACTCGAGGAGGCGCTCGAGGCCCAGGTGGTGCACGGCGGTCGGCTCGGGACGAACCTGGTGGAGCTGGGCCTGTTGTCCGAGCAGGACCTGGCGAAGACGCTGGGCGCGCTGCACAACGCCGCGTTCGCCTCCGGCGAGATGGTGCCGGACCCGAAGGCGCTGGAGCTGGTGCCGCCCAACCAGGCGGACGACAAGGAGCTGTTGCCCATGCGGGTGGACGCGACGCGGCTGAGCGTCGCGGTCGTCAACCCGCACGACTTCACGACGCTGGACGCGATTGCGTTCAAGACGGGCAAGCGCGTGGTGCCGGTGGTCATCCCCGAGTTCCGGATGAACCAGCTGCTGCGCCGCTACAGCAAGGCGTTCCGGCCCCTCCGGGCCATCGACATGAACGCGGTGCGGCCGCGCCCCAAGCCCGGCTCGCGGGAGGAGGTCGAGCTCACGAAGTCGCGTGAGAAGCCGCCCGACCTGATGAGCGAGGAGGAGTTCCAGTCCCTCTACGCCCAGGCCCTGCGCGGTGGCGCCGACGGCGACGTCGACATCGAGGTCGGCGAGGAGGAGGTCATCACCGGCGTCGAGGTGCTCGAGGCGCCGCCGATGCCCGTGGCGCCGCCGCAGCGCCCCGTGGCGCCGCCTCCCGTGCAGATGGCGCAGCCTCCCGTGGCGCGGCCTCCGATGCAGGTGGGCGTGCCGGTGGCGCCGCCTCCGGCTCAGGTGGGCGTGCCGGTGGCGCAGCCTCCGATGCAGGTGGCGCAGATGCCTCCCAGGCCGCCGGTTGCGCAGCCTCCCGTGGCCGTGGCGCCGCCGACGCCGCCGCCTCCCGCGCCGCCGCCGACGCCGCTGTCCTTCGCGGAGGCGCAGGCGGAGCTGTCGCGCAGCCTGGACCGCGAGGACGTGGCGCGCACGGTGCTGCGCTTCGCGATGGGCAAGTGGCGGCGCAACCTGCTGCTGTCGGTGCAGGGCAGCCTGGTGACGGGCTGGCACGGGATGGGCTCCGGCGTGCGCGAGTCGGCGGTGCGGCGCATCGGCGTGGCGCTTCGCGAGCAGAGCACGTTCCGATTGGTGCGCGACACGCGCTCGCACTACGTGGGCCCGGTGCGCCGGGACGCGGCGATGGCCGTGTTCTACAAGCTGCTGGGCGGGGGCTTCCCGACGACGGCGGTCATCCTCCCGCTGCTGGTGCGGGGCAAGGTCGTGCACCTGCTCTACGTGGACAACGGGCCGGACCAGCTCACGCCGCCGGACGTGGGCGAGTTGATGATCCTCTCGCAGAGCGTGGGCCGCTCGTACGAGGCGATGATGCGCCGTCGCAAGAGCGCGTAGCGTCGCGCGGGATGAGCGAGACCGCGGCGTGTGTTCGTGGTCGCCGCGAGATGGCGTCGTGAGAGGGCGCGCGCCGCGTCGGCATGACGGGTGCGGCGTCTCGGGAGCAAGGCTTGGAAGACGATGGCAACCACAAGACGGGGAGCGACCAGGCGCAGCTGCGCGCGCTCCTGGCCGCGATGGAGGCCGCCCACCAGGGTGACTTCTCGCGGCGCGTGCCCGCGTCGGGGACGCATCCGTTGTTGGACCGCATCGCGGAGACGTTCAACGCCGGGGCCGAGCGCTTCCTTCTGCTCACACGTGAGGTGACCCGCGTCTCCCGCGAGGTGGGCGTGGAGGGGCGGCTGGGGAGCCTGGTCGAGGTGCCGGATGCCTCGGGTGCGTGGCGGCAGTTGGTGGATGGCGTGAATGTGCTCGCCAGCAGCTTCACCGTGCAGGTGCGCGACCTCATCCGCGTCAGCGGCGCGGTGGCGCGTGGAGACCTGACGCAGACGCTGGAGGTGGACGTCCGGGGCGAGTCGTTGGAGCTGAAGACCATCGTCAACACGATGGTGGAGCGGCTCACGGACTTCGCGCGGGAGGTGAACCGGGTGGCCCGGCAGGTGGGCGTGGAGGGGGCGAGCACGGAGACGGGCGTCTCGGGCGTGTGGAAGGACCTGACGGACAACATGAGCTTCACGGAGAAGCTCGCGGTGGCGTCGCGTCACAAGAGCGAGTTCCTGGCGAACATCAGCCACGAGCTGCGCACGCCGCTCAACAGCCTGCTCATCCTGGCGAAGCTCCTCTCGGAGGACTCGGACCATCGGCTGGGGCCGCGCGAGGCGGAGTACGCCCGGACCATTCACGCCTCGGGCGTGGACCTGCTGGACCTCATCAACGACCTGCTGGACCTGTCGAAGGTGGAGGCGGGGAAGCTGGAGGTCGTCGCGGAGGAGCTCCCCCTGGCGGAGGTGAAGTCGCTCATCGAGCGCGACTTCGAGCATGTCGCGGACCAGAAGCGGTTGAGCTTCGGGGTGGTGCTGTCGGGAGGGCTGCCCCGGTCGCTGCGGACCGACTCGATGCGGCTGCGGCAGGTGCTGCGAAACCTGCTGTCGAACGCGTTCAAGTTCACGGACGTGGGGCGGGTGGAGCTCCGCGTCGCGCCGGTGGCGAAGGGCCTGTTCCACTTCGAGAGCGACGTGCTCAATCGCGCCGAGGAGGTGCTGGCGTTCAGCGTGGTGGACTCGGGAATCGGCATCCCGCAGGACAAGCTGCAGCGCATCTTCGAGGCGTTCCAGCAGGCGGAGGCGGACACGGGCCGCAAGTACGGCGGCACGGGGCTGGGCCTGTCCATCAGCCGGGAGCTGGCGCGCCTGTTGGGCGGAGAGCTGCAGGTCGCCAGTGAGCTGGGGCGCGGCAGTACGTTCACGCTCTACCTTCCGGATGTCTATGTGGGGGCGGAGGCCGGGGGGCGGGACGCGGCGGTCGCGCGGGGCGTTGGCTCGCCCCTTCAGCTGGAGGCGATGGAGTTGTCGGCGACGGACCTCGCCGGGTTCGCGCGGGAGGAGGCGGAGTCGGCCGGGGCTGGGTGGGAGTCCGTGGACATGCGTGAGGCGCTGCTGCGCCAGGAGGCCTTGCTGGAGCGGCCCACGCGGCACCGGGTGCTCGTCGTGGACGACAACATCCGCGAGGTGTTCTCGCTCATCAGCGTCCTCGAGTCGCGAGGGCTGGAGAGCTTCCACGCGGAGAACATGGGGGAGGCCCTGCGCGTCCTGTGGGACTCGCCCGAGGTGGATGGGGTGCTGCTGCTCGTGCCCATGACGGACGAGGGCTACGACGTCCTGCGGACGATGCGGAAGGACGCGCGCTTCGGAGCGCTGCCCATCGTGGTCGTCACGTCGCTGCTGACCGACGAGGAGCGGGGGCGCTGCCTCGCCGCCGGCGCGAGCGACTACGTGGCCCGCCCCGTGGATGCCCACCGCATCATGGAGTTGCTGAAGCTGGAGCCGCGTCTCGGCAGGTCGTGAGCGGCGTGGCCTGCATCGCGATGCCCCCACCGATTCGCCGTGCGCCCGAGCTGTCGGCGCCCGGCTTCGGTGGGGACCTCGGGTGAATCACTCCTCGGGCGGCGCCTCGAAGTCGACGTCGAACGAGATGCGCTGGCCGGGCTCGACCTTGAAGGTCTTCTGCCACCGCGCACCGTTCGCGATGACGAGGAGCTGGTGCGTGCCCTCGTAGACGTCCTGCTCCTCGACAGGCGCGGCGCCGATGAGCCGTCCATCGAGGGTGACGATGGCGTCCTTCGGCGCACGCACGTTGAGGAAGGCCTTGTTCAAATAGAGCTGCTGCGCGTTGCGCCCGTTCGCGGGGATGGTGAACGTGCGCGACAGCTGGATGCCGAGCACCGCGTTGGTCAGCGTGAACACGTGACGTCCCGCCGGAAGCGACACGCTCAGCGGCGTGCGCCCGAGGAAGCCGCCCGGATAGGACACATCCACGCGCGGGTCGACGGTGAGGTCCAGGTAGCCCATCGCGATGGCCTGGGCTCCCGCATCCGTTCCCGCATCGGTCCCCGCGTCGCCGTCCACTGCCGCCTGCGCGACGGTGGCGGGGCCTGCGTCCTCCAGCGAGGCCTCCACTTGCGTGGGCAGCCGCTTGACGATGACCGCCGCGCCCGCGAGCGCCAGCGCGGAGCCGATACCCACGATGGCGAGCCAGCCGCGCGAGGACTTCTTCGGCGCCGCCGCGCTCGGAGGAGGTACGGGGCCCGCTGGAGTGGCCGTCACGGGCTGGGGCGACGAGCCCTGCGCGCTGGTCACCGCCGGCTGATGCGACGTCGCTCCGACGATGGGCGCGCTGCCCGTGCTCTCGGGGGTCTTCGCTACCACGGCCGTGCTGCCCGTGGGCTCGGAGGTCTTCGCGGCCACGGCCGTGCTGCCCGTGGCTTCGGCGGCCGTGCTGACCGTGGGCGAGCTGCCCGTGGCCTCCGCGGCGGCCGGTGAAGCAGTGCTCGCCGGAGCCGACGCCGTGCCCTCCGTGCTCACGGCCTGGGCCGCGCTCGTCGAGGGCGTGCTCGCGGGCTCCTTCGCCACCTGCGCGGAGGAGGGCTCGGCGATCTGCACCTCGCTGCTCCCCCCCGACACGGCGGCCAGGATGGACAGCTGGCCCTGCATCGCCGGCCAGACCTTCGGGATGATGGAGGCGGGCAGGACGCCGGTGGCGAGGAACTCCGCCACGGCCGGGGGCGGAACGCCCGTCTTCTGCAGCACGTCCGCGATGCCCGCGTCGATGACCCGGCGCCGCGCCGCGCGAGCCTCGTTCTCCGGCGGGAAGAGCTTGGCCAGGTAGTCGGCGAGCAGCGTGTGCGCGGGCAGCGTGCCCACGGCCTCGACGATGGCCTCACGGAAGGCGTGCGCGGAGGCGTACCGGTCATACGCGCGCTTCGCCGTCGCCTTGCGCACCACCGCGTCCAGCTTCAGCGGCACGTCCTGCGACATCGTCGGCAGCGTGCGCGTGAGCGTCGCCTTGTCCGGGTCCGCGTTGTCCTTGAAGGGCATCTTCCCGGAGAGGCACTCGTGCAGCACGAGCCCCAACAGGAACACGTCCGACTGGACGTTGACCGCCTCGCGTCCGCCGAGCAGCTGCTCGGGAGCGCTGTACGCGCGGCGGTTCTTCACGCGCTTGCCGTCTCGCTCACGCGGGGCCACGCTCAGCGCGCCGTAGCCCGTCACCTTCGTCAGGCCGCTGAAGGAGACCATCAACGTCTCCGGCCGCACGTCGCCGTGCACCAGCGGCGTGCCGTCGTCGTTGCCGGCCATGTGCGCGTAGTGCAGGCCCGTGGCCGCGTCGGCCGCCACCAGCGCGGCCAGGGGCGGAGGCAGGCGCGGGCTCGCCTCCAGCACGCGGCGCAGGGGCTCGCCGTCGGCGAACTCCGTGACGCGGGCCAGCCCGCCGTCCTGAGCCGCGAGGCTGTGGACGCGGAGGATGTTCGGGTGTTCGAAGACGAGCGCGCGGCTCGTCTCACGCGTCAGCTTCGCCGTCAGCTCGGGGCTCTGGACCACCTCCTGGGGCGCCCAGATGAGGACGACGGGGCGAGGAGGCAATCCATCTTCCAGGGCGAGCCCCAGGAAGGCTCGGGAGCCCGCCCCGGCGAGCAAGGGTCCAAGGGACAGGTAGCGCACGGTGCTCATGGGGCACGCATGCTAGTGCGAGATGCGCGCCCTTCGAAATCCGAGGAACCCGAACCCACGCTCGTTCGGTGGGCAACCCTACAGGCTCTGCCCCGTGTCCTGCTCGAAGGGCAGGGTGATGTGATAGCCGTAGCGGCCCCGTCTCACGAGCAACAGCACGCTACGTCCCCGACGCGCCGTGAGCAGGGCCTCCTTGAAGGCATCCGCCGTCGTCACCGGCTGGTTGTTCACCCGGAGGATGACGTCCCCGGGCTCCAGCCCCACCTCCGCGGCCGCCGAGCCCCCTCTCACGCCCGACAACGTCAGCACGCCCCGGTTCTCCTTCACCCGGAGTCCCAGCCTGTCCCAGGCGAGGGACTCCACCATTCGGCCAGGGAACTCGGAGGGGGTGACCTGGACGGTGCGCGAGGCGCCTTCACGGAACAGCACGAGCGCGAAGGCGGAGCGGGCCGGGTAGCCGCGCACGCGGGTGTCGAAGTCCTCGGCGTCCTGGATGCGCGAGCCGCCCAGCTCCGCGACGATGTCACCGCGCCGCACGCCGGCCTGGGCCGCGGGGCTGCCGTCCTCCACGGCCGTCACCAGCGCGCCGTAGGAGCGGTCCCACCCGAGCTGCCTTGCCGCGCGCGGCGTCAGGTCCACCGCATCCATCCCCACCCACGCCGGGCGCAGCTTCCCGAAGCGGGTGAGCTCGTCGACGATGCGGCGCACCTTGTCGGCGGGGATGGCGAAGCCGATGCCCTGCGCGCCGCCGCCGAAGATGGCGGTGTTGATGCCGATGATTTCGCCGTCCACGTTGAGCAGCGGTCCGCCCGAGTTGCCGGGGTTGATGGCCGCGTCCGTCTGCACGAAGTCGTTGTACACGCGGTTGTCCGCGCGGAAGGTGCGGCCGGTGGCGGACACCACGCCCGCCGTCACCGTCTTGCTCAGTCCGAACGGGCTGCCGATGGCGACCACCGTCTCGCCAATCATGAGGTCGGAGCTGATGCCCAGCTTGGCGATGGGCAGCGGCTCCTTCGTCGTCACCTTGAGCACGGCCAGGTCGTTGTTGGCGTCGCTGCCGATGACCTCCGCGTCCAGCGAGCGCCCATCCGCGAGCACCACGTGGATGGTGGACGCGCCCCGGATGACGTGGTCGTTGGTGACGATGATGCCCGTCGGGTCGATGATGACGCCGCTGCCCAGGCCTTGAATCCTCTGGCGCCCGCGCTCGCCTCGCTCACCCCCGAAGCCGCCGAAGAACTCCTCCAGCGGGGAGCGGCGACGGAAGCGTGCCTCCACCTCCTGCTCGGTGCCGATGTAGACGACGGCCGGTGAGACCTTCTGGACGACCTCCACGACGGCGTCTCGCCGCCGGGCCAGGTCCGCGCTCGCGCTTCCCGTGGCGACGAGCGCCACCAGCACGGTTGCCCACCTCATGACTCCACCCTTCATGTCACCCTCCGTGGGCCTCCAGCGGATTGTCCGGCGAAGGACAGGTGGACTGTCGGGAAGCCGGCGTCATTCCCACGATTCGCTGGAGGCGGTGCGTCGCCTTTCATAAACCACTCCGCACGTCCGTGAACGATTGCATCTCCGGGTGGTGGCTGTTCCCCGAGGATTCTCGCTTCATCCAAGGGGCAGGCCGAAGTCCTGGCGGCGTGGCTTGGGGGCCACGCTGGTGCGGAGGAGCGGAAGCATGAGTCTGGTCCTGGTCGCGGATGATGAGCCCGCGGTGCTGGAGGTCCTCAGTCAGGTGGTCGAGGACCTGGGTCACGATGTGGTGAAGGCTCGCGACGGCGAGGAGGCCCTGGCCCTGGCCCGGACGCGTCGCCCACATCTGGTGGTGACGGACCACATGATGCCGCGCCTGAGTGGGGTGGAGCTCTGCCGCCGGCTCAAGCGCGACGTGGACCTGCACGGCGTCCCCGTCATCCTGCTGAGCGCGGTGTTGCCGCAGGGCGCGCCGGAGGCGGACGCGTTCCTGCACAAGCCGTTCGAAATCACCGACTTCGAGGCGCTCATCCACAAGTCGCTGGTGGATGCGCCGAAGGGGGCGGCGGTGGGGGTGGGGCTGCCGTTGGGGGCGTGGGCGGCCAGGGCGCTGCAGGGGCCACTGGACGAGGCGCGGCGGCAACTGCGGCGGCTGGAGGCGGGGCCGTCGGTGGACCTGGCGGCGCTGGAGGTGTTGCGCGCGCAGCTCGAGTCGATGGCGTCGGTGGCGACGGAGCTGGCGCGCCAGCAGGGGGCGGCGCCGGGAGTGGAGCCCTCGGTGGTGCGAAGCGTGCCCTTCGGCGTGCGATTGCCGAAGGGCGGGGTGAGCTGAAGCTCAGGCCTTCTGGGACTTCAGCATCCAGCCAATCATCTTGTAGAGCAGGCGGGCGCCGACGTTGCCGTCCCACTCGCTGCCCTCGGGGTCGGGGGCCACTTCGGTCAGGTCGAAGCCGACGATGGTGCGGCCGGAGCGGACGACGCCGGCGATGAGGGCCACGGCCTCGGGGAAGGACAGTCCGCCGGGGACGGGGGTGCCGGTGTGGGGGCAGAGGACGGGGTCCAGGCCGTCGATGTCGAAGGACAGGTAGACCTGCTGGGGGAGCAGGGCGACCATCTCATCGACCTGGCGGTTCCAGGGCACGCCGTCGAAGCGCTTGTTCTGGAGGGCGGCGTCGAAGAAGCCGTGGACGCGGCCGTTGGAGTCCTCGATGTAGCGGTGCTCCTCCTGGCTCATGTCGCGCAGGCCGACCTGGACGAGCGTCTTCACGCCGGGGATGCGCTCGGCGACGTTGTACATGATGGAGGCGTGGGACCAGGTGAAGCCCTCGTAGGCGACGCGCAGGTCGGCGTGGGCGTCCAGGTGGAGCACGCCGAGGCCGGGGTACTTCTCGGCGTGGGCGCGGATGATGCCGTAGGAGATGGAGTGGTCTCCGCCGACGGCGGCGACGCGTTTGCCCTGGTCGAGCCAGTGCTGGGTGGTGCGGTAGACCAGCTCGTTCATCTGGTCGCAGAGGGCGTTGACGTCCTTGGCGGCGGCGAGGAGCTCGGCTTCACCGGAGTGGATGCCGCCGGCCTCGATGACGACCTGGGCGCGCTCCTTGGCCTGGGTGTTCCAGTCGCGCAGCTCCTGGGATTCGGGGAGCATGGCGATGCCGCGCTCGTAGGGGCGGCCGGTCTCCACGTCGAAGAGGTCCACCTGGCGGCTGGCGTCGAGGACGGCGGCGGGGCCCTCGGAGGTACCACCGCCGTAGCTGGTGGTGGCCTCGAAGGGCACGGGGATGAGGACGACGTGTGCCTCGTCGGGAGAGTGGGGGAGTCCGAAGACGCCGGAGCCCGGCTGCGCCGCTGCGCTGGGGTCGAAGTGGGTGGCCATGGCGGCGGAGGATACGGACCCCGGGACTGGGCGCAACTGTCCGTTAGGGGGCGCCTCTGCGGCCACAGCGGCCGACGGGTTGGTCGTCGTCCTTCAGGCACTCGTGACGGCCATCGACCGGGTCGCAGTCGCGGTCGTCGGTGCACCCCGTGCCGGCCGGGCAGTCCATGCCTGTTCCTCCGCTCAGGGACGTCACGGTGAAGCCGGGGTTCTCCACGGACTCGATGATGGGTTGGTTGCCCTGCGGGCCCAAGTCGAGATGGGTCAGGCTCAGGCGCGTTCCTCCATCCTCCAGATGGAAGTTCATGCGCAGTCCGGGATGAGACGCGAAGCTCCCTGCGTCGGAGGCGCGGCAGTCCGGGTCGATGACGTTGTCCCTCGCGTAGAGCAGCGCGACATGAATGGCCTCGACCACGTTCGCCCCACTGTCCGGGGTGGCGGTCTTCAATCCGATGTGTGTGTCGATGATCTTGTCGTCCCTGTCGAACTCGAAGATGCAGCGCCTGACTCCATCGCCAACGATGAGGATTTCTCCGTCCTGGATGCTGCCGCCGTCGGCCAGGTCGACCTGGATGGAACCCTGGGCGCGGGCAGGCTCCTGCTTCTGGGTGCAGGTCGCATTGCATGAACCACATGCGCTCGTATTGCCATCATCGCATTCCTCGCGATGTTCTTTTGAATCCAGGACGAAGCCGTCTCCGCAAAATGCATTCTTGCAGGTGCGAGGGCATGCATCGGTGTCGATGTCATTGCCGTCGTCGCATTCCTCGCCTGGGTCCACCAAGGCATTTCCACACTTCTTGAGTGAGCGGCAATCGGAGCGACAGGGACCGTCGAGGTGGGGACCATCATCACAGGCTTCGCGGCCAGTCCCGTGGAGGTGGGTGAATCCGTCACCGCAGCGGGCGAGTAGGCACGTGGTGAGACAATCGTCGTTATCCGAATTGTTTCCATCGTCGCATTCTTCGCCGACGTCACGAATCCCGTTTCCGCACTCTTCCTTGGACTGGCAGTCACTGCTGCAGCCATCTCCGCTATTCGTATTTCCGTCGTCACAAACCTCGTTCCTGAGTGCGGAGGTGAATTGGTCTCCACAGCGCTCGATCTTGCAGGTGCTGCTGCACCCGTCATCGGAGTCGATGTTGCCGTCGTCGCACTCTTCGCCCGTGGATGTCTGTGTGAAGCTGTCGCCGCAGTCACCAACGATGCACTGGTTCTTTCCGGCGGCGCATTTCGTGCCCGCAGGGCACATGAAGCCATCCCCGCAGTCCGTACTCTTGGATTCGATGCAGGCGGTCATTCCCGCGACAATGAGGGCAAGTGAGATGTTCTTGAGGATTGGAGTCGAGTACACGTCGCACCTCTTCAAAAACGAATGGTCCCCACGGCGCCCTGGAATTCGGAGCCCACGGAGGGAGCGATGACCAGGGAAGGCGCGAGTTCCTCTGCCGTAAGTCGATAAGACCGCTGCCGGTTGAGATAGAGCAGCACGGTTCCGGTGATGGCTGCGGCCCCTCCCAGCGCGTACGCGCCATAGGCCGCGGCGCGGAAGTTGGCGCCATCTTTGTGAAGGCTCTTCAAGTCGGGCGTGAGATTGACTCCCTTCGGATCCTTGATGCCCGCATCGAACTTCCCGAAGGCGTCATTGGCCTTCCAGTGCATCCACCCACCCCCACCCGCCGCCACCAATCCCGCCCCCAGCACGGTCCACGGCACCCACGCGGACCACCGTCGCCGGTACCGGATGACCTCCTCCTCCGTGTACAAATCCAGCTCGAGCTTCGTCCTCTCCCCGGGCATCAAGGCCTGACGCTTCTCCGTCGGCAGATACCCGTCCTTGAACGCAATCACGCTGTGCATCCCGGGCCGGATGAGTCCCTGATACCTCCCCGGTCCCGTGAACAGCGGCTGTCCATTCAGTGTGACGATGGCCCCCCGCTCGTCACACCGGACGTCCACCCACGCCAACTGCTTCTCGAGCAGCGCCTTGTACGAGCGCGCATGCTCGTACCGGTTCGAATCCAGCGGGTCCGCCCCGTGACCCAGCGCCGACTCCAGGTGCTTGTGCACCTCGATCGGCTGGTCCAGGTTCATCAACGCCAGCGCCAGGTTGTAATGAATCGCCGGATGGTTCCAGTGTCGCAGCGCCCGCCGATAGCTCCGGCTGGCCTCCACGAAGACCGACTCCCGCAGCCGCTCGTTCCCCTCCAGGAAGAGCGCCTGCGCCGCCTGCTGCTCGTCCCGAGGCACCCCCTGCGCCCACGGGCGATTCCCGCCGACCTCCAGCGGCGAATCCAGCCGCTGCGCCTGCGCCAGCACCCCCCACAGCGACACCACCACCACGGCCAGCCCGCGTCCTCGCGAGCCCCAGCTTCGCATCCCCGACATGGCGCGCCTCACTTCAACGTCTCGATGAAAGGACTTCCGAGCGTCGACTGCATCCGCAGCGTCCGCTCCTGCTCGCGCTGCAACAGCCGCTCCGCCTCGGCGCGCGCCTGCCGCGCAATCAACGCGCTCTGCTCGGCCCGCCGCATCTCCGCGTTCGCGCGGATGCGCGCCCACTTCGCCCGCTTCAGCGCAGTGACGAGCTCGGAGTTGCGCAGCACCAGCGTCTCGTTGGTCGCCTCGACCTGCGCATTCGCCTCCTCTGCGCGGGACTGCGCCGCCCGCCGGTCCTCCTCCTTCGCCCGCACCTCCGCCAGCCGCTCCTGCGCCTCCGCCTCCGAGCGCTTCGCCAGGAACTCCGCGTTGCGCGCCGTCGCCTCCGCGCGCAGCGCGATGATGGCCTGGTGCTCGGCCTCCTGCTGCGCCTCCCGGATGAACACCAGTGTCACCGCCGCCGCCGCGAACAACGTCGACACCAACGCCACCGCCCCCACGATGAACGCCCGCTTCACCCGAGCCATCCGCGTCGCCTGCGCCCCCACCGCGTCCAGGAACGCCCGCTGCGACTCCGGCAGCTCCCCCCGGTAACGACGCTGGAAGCGCCGCGCCTCGTCCGCCATCTCCCCCCGCCACAACAACCCGCTGTCCCGCCCCTTCGCCTGCCACTGCCGCGCCGCCGCGCGCAACTGCTCCAGGAACGCCGCATCCTCCTGCCCCTCGTCCAACCACCGCTTCAGCGTGGGCCAGCTCCCGATGAGCGACTCGTGCACCAACTCCACCGACGAGCCCGAGCTCCCGCCCGTCTGGATGACCAGCAGCCGCGCCTGCACCCACCCATCGATGAGCCGCTGGAGCGCCTCGGTGTCCCGCGTCAGCTCCCGCAGCTCCTCCATCGACACAATCGCCCGCGTGCGCTCCGCGGTGACCAGCCTCAGGCACACCGCGCGCGCCAGCGCCCGCTCCTGTGACGACAACCCCGCCAGCACGCTGTCCGCATGCGTCGCCAGCGCGCCCGAGATTCCCCCCATCCGCTGGTACGCGCTCTGCGTCAGCAGCCGCCGGCCGGGGTCTCTCGCCTCCCACAGCCGCGTCGCCGCGAACTGGAGCAGCGGCAGCGCGCCTGGCGTCGTCTCCAGGTGCTGGAGCATCTGGTCCACCATCGCCGGGGACTCGAACCGATAACCCGCCATCTCCGCGGGCTGCACGAGCGCATCCCTCAGCCCGTCCTGCTGCGGCGCCGTGAGGAAGAACAGCCCCGGCGACAGCTCCGCCATGAACCGCTCGTCCTCCGACACCCGGTCCAGGAAGTCCGAGCGCAAGGAGAGCACCACGCGGATGGGTGAGGTCGCGTCGTCCGCGATGCCCGACAGGCAGGCGGTGAAGGCGCGCCGCTCGACCGCGTCCGGCACCAGCGTGTAGAGCTCCTCGAACTGGTCGATGAAGAGCACGATGCGCCGCCGCTCCCGACGCGCGCGGGCCCGCAGCACCGCGCCCACGTAGCCCGGCTCCCGGCGCAGATGGGCGGAGATCTGCTGCTGCTTGCGCAGGTCCTCTTCCAGCGTGGGGGACGACGTGACGAGCGGCGCCACCATGCTGGCCAGCGCCGCCAGCGGGTCCCTCCCCGGGCGGATGATGAGCGACTCCCAGGGGATGCCCGAGCGCTTGAGCACGGGCACCAATCCGGCCCGCACGAAGGACGACTTGCCCGCGCCCGAGGGCCCGACGACGGCGAGCAGCGGCCGGTCCTGCAGCCGGTTGACCAACGCCGCCGTCTCCCGCGTCCGCCCGAAGAACCGCGCCGAGTCCTCCTCCTGGAACGAGCCGAGCCCCGCATAGGGACTCTCGTCCACGCCGACCTCGGGGATGAACCGGCCGGGCAGGAACGGCTCCAGCGCGCGCAGCACCGCGAGCGCATCCGGGAAGCGCTGCTCCTTGGGCTTGAGCAGGCATCGGTCCACCACCGAGGCCAGCTCCGCCGGGATGTCCGGCAGCACCGCGCGCAGCTGGGGCATCGGCTCGTCCATCATCGCCGTCACCATCAACTGCGGGCCCCGCAGCGGCTCCAGCGGATGTCTGCCCGAGAGCATCCGGAACAACATGATGCCCACCGCCCAGATGTCCGTGCGGTGGTCCACGCCGACGCCGTTGCCCCACTGCTCCGGGGACATGTACGCCAGCGTCCCCAGCAGCGCCCCCTGGCGCGTCAGGTGGAGCGACTCGTCCATCCGGCCCGGCGGGGGGAGCAGCCGCAGGCCCTCCAACAGGACGCGCGGGTCCGTCTCCGCGCCGTGCTCGTCCCCCTGCAGCACCTTCGCGATGCCGAAGTCGAGCACCTTGATGGTGCCCGCGTCCGTCACGATGACGTTCTCCGGCTTCAAGTCGCGGTGGACGATCTTGTGCGCGTGCGCGCACGACAGCGCCCGCAGCACCGGGGACATCAGCTCCACGGCGCGAGAGGGCGGCAGGCGGGGGCTCGCCTTGAGCAGCCGGTCCATCGGCTGCCCCTGCAGGTACTCCAGCACCATGTACGGGCTGCCGTGGGCCTCGCCCACCTCGTAGATGATGACGATGTTCTCGTGGCCGCACCGCGCGGTGGTGCGGGCCTCCAGGATGAAGCGCTGGGTGAACTGCGCGTCCTTCGTGTGCAGCAGCTTGATGGCCACCCGGCGGCCCAGGCGCGTGTCCCGCGCCAGGAAGACGGTGCCCATGCCTCCACTGCCGAGCTGGCGGATGAGCTCGTAGTGCTGGATGCGGGCTCCGGGGCCGAAGGCTCCCAGACCCACCGGAAGCGGAACGCTGGGGTGCGGCGCACCGCGGGCGGACAGCGAGGGTTCTGGCTTCATGGTCTGCACTCGTCGAGGCGAGGGGACACCTCTGGGAAGCACGCGCGGCCCGCGCCACCGCGAAGGGTGCGGGCCGTTCATCGGGGTCGCGGATACAGAGGCTGGCGCGACAGGGAGGCGGCCGCTGCGACCGCCCCTGCTCGCGGGGGTGACTGACGCCAGCCTGGGCGAGAGCGTGGGGGGACTCGGGAGTCGGACTTTCCGGAGAAAGCTCTCGTTGCCAATCTTGAGCAGACCCGTCTGCTTGCCTATGTGAACGCGAGGGCAGGCGTCTGTCATTTGATGGGCGCCGGGCCCAAACCACGCAGACACTTGCGCGTGCGGTCCTGGACCACCCCGGCGCCGCTCAGTGCGTGGGAAGTCGGCAATCCGTCAGCGCTCCCCGGGCCCGGAGTCCAGGGGCGCTGTCGGTTCGAGGACGCTCGGAGTCCATCCACCTGCTATCGTCACGCCATGGCGAAATGGCTGGTGCCCCTGCTGTCGCTCCTGGGGGCGGCGTTGATGACGGTGTTGGGATATCTGTCGTTCACGGCGGCGCTGGCGGTGCCGCTCGTGATGCTGGCGGGGGCCGCGCTGGTGCTCGTCACGCTGGTGCTGGCGGTGCTCCCGGTGCGCAGGAAGGTGAACTTCCTGTCCCTGGCCTGGATGCTCGCGGGCCTCGTGCTGTCCTATCTGGGGCTGACGCGCGGCACGTCCTGGCGCTTCGACCAGATGGAGATGCGGTTCGCTCCGCTCATCGCGGCGCTGGAGTCCTATCACTCCAGCAAGGGCGCCTATCCCGAGTCCGTGAAGGTGCTGGTGCCCGAGTGGATTGCGCAGGTGCCCACGTGTGATGGGCCCGAGCCCGAAGGCTCGGACTCTCCGTTCGCCACGGACACCGGCTACCACCGTCGCGAGGACGGCTCGTTCGCCATCACCTGCTACACCATCGTCTTCTGGAAGTACTCGTACGACTCACGCCAGAAGCTCTGGTATGGCTGGGATTAATCCCAGCGCACCACCAGCTTGCCCACCGAGTCGTTGCGCGCCATGCGCTCCAGGCCCTGGGCGAGCTCGGCCCGGGGCAGCACCGCGTCCACCACGGGGCCGAGCGCGCCCGAGCGGAACAGCGGCAACAGGTGCCGCTCCGCGCTCTGGACCAGGGCCATCTTCTCCTCGAGCGGCCGGCTGCGCAGCACGGTGCCGGTGATGCTCAAGCGCCGGGTGAGCCACAGGCCCAGGTTGACCTCCGTGCTCGCGCCGGCCACCAGGCCCACGAGCATCATCCGGCCCTTCGTCGCCAGGGCCTGCATGGACTCGGGCACGTAGTCCCCGCCCACCAGGTCCAGGCACAGGTCCGCGCCCTTGCCTTGCGTGAGGGCACGCACCGGGTCCGCGAAGCGCGGCGGCGAGGACTCGCACACGAGCGTGTGCTTCACGCCCCACTCGGAGGCGCGGGACAGCTTCGCCGCGCTGCGCCCGGTGCCCACCACGCGCGCGCCCGTGGCCTGACAGAGCAGCGCCGCCGCCGAGCCCACGCCGCTGGCCACCGCGTGCACCAGCACCGTCTCGCCCGGCTTGAGTCCCCCCTGGAGCACCAGCGCGTCGTACGCGGTGAGGTACGCCTCCGGCAGCGCCGCGGCGTCCGTGAAGTCCATGCCCTCCGGCATCGGCAGCGTCTCCCGCTCGTGGACGAGCAGCAGGTCGGACCACGCGCCGCCGCCCACCAGCCCCATCACCCGGTCTCCGACCTTGAAGCGGTGCGTGCGCGGGCCCACCGCCACCACCTCGCCCGCGTACTCGAGGCCCGGGACGTCCGGCGCCACGTCCGGCGGGGCGGGGTAGAGCCCGCGAATCTGGAGCAGGTCCGCGCGATTGAGGGCGGTGGCGCGCACGCGCACGCGCAGCTCACCGGGGCCGGGGATGGGCTCGGGGCGCTCGTCCTCGGCGAGGACCTCGGGGCCTCCGGGCGTGGTGATGCGGATGACCTTCATGGCGGGCCTCCTCCTGCTGGCGGGCGGGCACGAAACGTCCTGGCCCACGAGAGCGTCAAGGCTTATCTAAGAAGGCAGGTCCCTCATGAGCCCCCTCTCCTGTCCCATCTGCAAGAAGCCCGTTCCTCCCCGTCCCGAGAACACCGCGTTCCCGTTCTGCTCGCGCCGCTGCCGCGCGGTGGACCTGGGCAAGTGGTTGGGGGAGGAGTACCGCATGCCCGACCGCCAGTCCGATGAGTCGGAGGACGAGCTGCCGCCCGGAAGCCATCCCGACCGCCAGCGCGAGGATGCGTGAAGGGCTACGTCGACCTGCACTGCCACCTGCTGCCCGGCGTGGATGACGGCGCGCGCACGCTGGAGGACGCGCTGGAGATGGCGCGGGCGCTGGTCGACCTGGGCTTCTCCACCGTCGCGCCCAGCCCCCACGCCCGGCCCGAGTACGCCCCCGTGGACGTGGTGGAGGCGCGCCTCGGCGAGCTGACGGCCGCGCTCGCGCGCGAGCGCATCCCCCTGACGCTCGGCCGCAACGCGGAGAACGTGCTGGACGACGCCTTCCTGCGCGCCCTGGGCACGCCCGCCGCGCGCATGCTGGGGGCGGGGAGGGTGACGCTGGTGGAGCTGCCCTACACCGCGCCCGTGCCCGCGCTGCCGGACATCCTGTTCCGCATCCGCACCAAGGGCGTGGTGCCGCTCATCGCCCATCCCGAGCGCTGCGTGGAGTTCGAGCGCAAGGGGCGCGCCGCCGAGGCCGTGCGCACCGGCGCCCGGCTCCAGCTCGACGTGGGGGCGCTCATCGGACGCTATGGCCCCACGGCGAAGAAGCTCGCCCGCGCCTTCCTGGACGAGGGCCTCTACGCCGTCGCCGCCACGGACCTGCACGGCCCGGTGGGGGCCCGGGACTGGCTGGGGCGCTCGCTGGCGGAGCTCGTCGGCCGGGTGGGGGAACAGACGGCCAGCCGGCTCCTGCGGGACAACCCCTCCCGCCTGCTGGCCGGAGAGTCACTGGAGTCCGACCAGGACTGACGGTATACCCGGCCGCCGTGAAACGCGCCGTCAAGCTCGCAGCCAGCCTGCTCGTCACCCTCGTCTTCCTCTGGTGGGCCTTCCGGGACACGGACTGGGGGACGCAGCTCACCAGCCTCAAGTCGGCCAACTACATCTGGTTGCTGCCGTACTTCGGTTGCCTGCTGGGCATCCACGTCTTCCGCACGCTGCGCTGGGGCAGCCTCTTGTCGGGCCTGGAGCGGGTGCCCTTCCGCAAGCTCAACGAGGCCTCCGCCATCGGCTTCATGATGCTGCTGGTGCTGCCCTTCCGCCTGGGCGAGTTCGCCCGGCCCTTCCTCATCGCCCAGCGCAGCTCCATCCGCCGCAGCGCCGCCATGACGTCCGTGGTGCTCGAGCGCATCGTCGACGGCCTCTTCGTCGCCGCGTCCATGCGGGTGCTGCTCTTCTTCGTGCCCACCGAGACGCCCGAGGTGCGCTACGTCAAGCTGGGCTCGTGGCTGATGTTCGCGGTGTTCGGCGGCGGGCTGCTCTTCCTGCTGTTCGGCCTGTGGCAGCAGGAGCGCACCGTGCGCCTGGTGCGCGCGACGGTGGGCCGCTTCGCGCCGGGGCTCGCCGACAAGGTGGCGGACATCGTCGACACCTTCGTGGGCGCCATGCGGCAGCTGCCAGACGCGAAGCAGGTGGTCATCTTCTTCCTCTGCACCGTGGGCTACTGGGGCCTCAACGGCTTCGGGATGATGCTGCTCGCCAACGCCTTCGACTGCTCGGGCGTGGCGGCCGGCACCGCGTGTCAGCCCATGGAGCTGTCGCTCTTCCAGGCGTACGTGGTGCTGTGCGTGCTGGTGGTGGGGCTGATGATTCCGGCGGCGCCGGGCATGGTCGGCACCTTCCAGGCGGCGTGCAAGGTGGGCCTGAGCCTCTTCCTGCCCGCCACCGTGGTGAACGCCGGCGGGCTCGCGTACGCCAACGTGCTGTGGATGGCGCAGACGGCGCAGACGGTGGGCCTGGGCCTCATCCTCATGTCGCTGGGCCACATGTCCTTCAAGGACATCGCGGGCAAGCTGGAGAAGGAAGGCGAGGCGGCGGCCCCCAGCGCGTGACGCCCGCTCAGTACGGGGGGGCGTCGGGCTGCGTGTCGGCGCTCGGCGCGGTGTCGCTGTTCTCGGCCGGAGGCGCCGTCTTCCTCGGCGCCTTCGTCGAGCCGAGCGAGCCCTTGAAGCTGCCGAAGGGCGTGTCGATGCGCTGCTCGCCGCGCGTCTCGGTGGCGTAGCCCTCCGGCGCGCACACGGCCTTCGCGGTGTCACGGATGGAGACGATGGGCGTGTCGACGGCGGTGCGCTCGCGCGTGGTCGACTTGGCGACGAGCTTGTCCTCGCGCATCAACACGCACTGGTCGTCGCCGTAGTACCAGGCGGAGGACCGGTCGGGGAACTCGTGGGCGCGGGTGGGCCCCTGGCCCATGGCCTCGACGACCTCCCGGGACGTCATGCCGGGGTAGAGCTTCTGGAAGCCGCCAGGGCCGGCACAGCCGGAGGCGGCGAGGGCGGCGACGAGCAGGACAGTGCGCATGGCCCGAAGCCTAGCCCGCGCGTGGCGATGCTCTCCAGGGTTCGCGTGGGAGGAGGGCCTACAGCTCCTGGTCCAACCAGCGGATGATGGCGTCGCGGATGGAGGAGGGGCGCTCGGAGGCGGGCCGCGGGCGGGGCAGGCGGAAGGCTCCGTCCCACTCGCGGCGTCGCAGGACGGGCAGGGGCTCGCCCAGACGCGGGGAGGCGCCTCGCTGGGCGAGCATGCTCACGACTGGCCCTCGGGCTTGGCGGCGCCGCGGCCGTACTTGCCGAGCAAATCCTCCACCGCCTCGCGCAGGTACTCGCTCTGGTGGATGCGGGTGCGCCGCGCCAGCTCGCGCAGCTTCTGCACCTGCTCCTCGGGGACCAGGACGTGGGTGGAGACGATGTCGGCCTCGGGGCCCCGCGCGTCGACGGGCGTCTCCGTGGCGCCCGGTGACGGGGCAAGCTCGGGGCTCAGGGGGCTGGCGCTTCCATCCTGCATGGGGGTTCCTCCCGGGGGGACTGCTACAGGCCGCTACTGACGTGTCCGGGCATTAGGAGGGTGGTCCGGGGACTCGTCAACAAAACGGCCCGGCCCCCGAGGGGTGGAAGTGACACCTTTGTTAGCCGGGTTCTCAAATTGGTGTGCTAATCCGCGCCTTCCTCACCTGGAGCACACTGATGAACTTCCGTCGTCTGATGGTTGCGGTGGTCGCTGTGTTTTCTTTCTCCGCCTTCGCGGAGGGCGGTCGGGAAGTCGCGACGGTGGCCAAGGCGTGTACGCCGGTGCCGTTCTCGCTGACGTCCATCAATGCCTCATCACTGGAGCCCGCTCGCGCGACGTGGAACCTGGGTTCCAACAGCGGCGCGTGGCACTACCTGCATCCGATTACCGCGTACATCGCGCCCCAGTGTCCCACCACGCCCACCACCATCCAGGCGGTGATGGAGGAGCTGGCGTGGCAGAACCAGGGCTTCCCCTCCGCCGAGGATGGGACGTTCACCAACCGGGCCGGCCTGTCGCAGAGCATCCTCTTGACGTCGAACTACTACGGCAACGGGCTGGCGCTGCTGGCGGCCATCGACGCCTTCGCGGGCGGTGGCACCGTGCAGGCGTGGCTGTCGACGCAGGAGGTGCCGTGCCACAACTGCCATGAGTTCAACCAGTTCGCGGTGCTGTACTACCCGGCCAGCCGCAAGGTCGTCGTGCTGCAGGGCTACACCGGCTACGACTCCTGACGTCTCGTCGTCCCCGGGCGCCGGTCCCCTGTCCTGGGGCCGGCGCCTTTTTCATTTCATGTATCAGCCCAGGTCTGTCCGGGGCCCGCACCGCTGTGACGGGATTGACACGTCATGCGGCCGGGTGCTCACGTTATTGTGATTTTACCCGAGTAACTCACCTGGAGCGGAATGATGCGTCTTCGCAAGGTATTGATTGCATGTCTGGCGTTGTCTGGAGCGGCGGGCTGTATGGATTCGGCTGGAGCGCCGGCGCTCGAGCAGGAGCTGGCGGTGTCCGAGGCGGAGGCGACGGCGACGCGCATCTCCGCGTCCGAGGCGTCCTTGGAGCTGAGCTTCGAGACGATGGGCACGTTCGAGACGCGCAACGGGGTGCGCTCGCTGGTGTTGAAGGCGACGGCGAACCGGTATCTGCAGTACGTGTTCAGCTTCGTGCCGGATGACGCCTTCGGCACGGCGAACATCATCAGCGAGCGCCGCTTCGAGGTGGTGCTGCCGGTGGGGCACGAGCTGAACTCCATCCTCTCCGGGCTGCCGCTGTTCATCACGGTGAACACCTTCACGGGCACGCCCACGCAGTACACGGCGCGCATCGAGGTGTACCCGCGCTTCTTCGACTTCCGGGGCACGTCGCCGGTGTGGATCGACGAGAAGGTGGACCCCGTCTACGTGAAGCACCCCATCAGCAGCCTGGTGTACCGGGGCCGCGCGGACGTGCTGGCGGACGGGCTCCTGGTGACGGGGCCGGATGGGATTCCGCAGGTGTCGCGCGTGGACGCGGACACCTTCAAGCTGGACTGGTCCTACTCCGCGGTGGAGCAGGCGATGGACCCGACGACGATTCCGCTCGCCTTCAACGTGATTCAGGGCGGGCAGGCGGTGTCGCAGAAGACGGCGCGCCTGGTGCCGAGGGTGACGAGCCTGGCGGTGACGACGGGGGACCCGTACGAGGTCTGGCCGACGCCCGGGTGTCTGCCGGCGGTGTATGACTGCATCCACGCGCAGCCGGCGGGGACGCTGGACTTCGGGCTGTGTGGCTCCTACCGCCAGGTGTCGCGGTGCCAGTACGTGACGAACATCTGTGACGAGACGCCGAGCACGCCGTTCGCATTGACGGAGATCGACGCCTCGGCGCTGGAGGCGGCGCGGGATGCGTGGAACGACGGCTCCAACAACGGCGCGTGGCACGGGCTGGACTCCATCTCCGCGTACACCACGCCCCGCTGCTCGCAGCCGGCCGCGAGCCTGCGCGCAGCCTACGACGCGCTCCAGTGGCCGGGGTACCGGGACATCCCGACGTTCGAGGCCGGCACGGTGACCCACCGCGCGGGCCTGGCGAACAGCATCCTGCTGAGCACGAACTACTATGGTGACGGCGCGGCGCTCCTGGCCGCCATCGACGCGTTCACCGGCGGCGGTGAGGTGCAGGCGTGGCTGGGCACCCAGGAGGTGCCATGCCACAACTGCCACGAGTTCAACCAGTTCGCGGTGCTGTACTACCCGGCCAGCCGCAAGGTCGTCGTGCTGCGCGGGTACACGGGTTACGACTCGTAGTCCAGGCAGGGGACGCCGCCCCTTGCGCGGGGCGGCGTCCGGCGCCAGCGGGGCCGGGCTGACCTTCGCATGGGTCGGTGCTGACAGGCTTTCCGTGGCTATAGTGGGAAGCGCTGTTTGAGATATGGTGTTGCGGTATGCGGTTCCGCGCGCTCATCGCAGGGGTGGGGTTGGTGGCCGTCGCGCTCGTGAGCGGGATGGTGGCCCTGCGCCAGCGATTGTCCTCCCAGCTGGACGCTCCCTCGACGAGGGGCCTGGTGGAGGCGCCCGCGGCGGGGCCTCGCGGCGGGGCGCGGTGGCAGGGCTGGCTGGGGGTGCTCATCGCGGAGGAGTCCGTCGATGTGGCGGCCCGGCAGGACGGGCGCGTGGAGAGCGTGAAGGTCCAGGTGGGCGTCATGGTGCGTCAGGGTGACGCCCTGGTCCAGATGGATGCGCGGGACCTGCGCGAGGAGCTGGCCATCGCGGAGGCGGAGCTGCTGTCGCTGCGCGCGGAGCTGGAGGTCACCCTGCTGGCGCATGCGCGCGCGGAGGAGCGCCTCAAGCGCAGGGACTCTCCGGAGCAGCTGCGCCTCATGGCCATCTCCGAGGAGGAGATCTCCACGGCGCGCTACGAGGCGCGGATGGAGCTGGCGAAGTCGGACGTGGCGCGCGCGAAGGTCCAGGAGCAGGAGGTGCGCGTCGCGCAGCTGCGCCAGAAGGTCGCGGAGTCCACGCTTCGCGCGCCGTTCGATGGGGTGGTCGCCGGGCGCTTCGTGCACCCCTCGTCGCTGGTGAAGGCGGGCGCGCCGCTCGTCCACCTGCTGCGCCAGGGCAAGCTCCAGGTCCGCTTCGCCAGGCCCGCGCACGAACCGGGCGCGCTGCAGGTGGGGCAGGTGGTGCGTGTGGACGTGGCGGAGCGCGGCCTGACGCTGCGGGGCCGCGTCACGCAGGTGGCGCCGGAGGTGGACGTGGCCACGCGGATGGTGTTCGCGCTCGCGGACCTCGAGCGCCCCGAGGACTCATCCGCCCTCATGGGGACGGCGGTGAGGGTGAGCCCCACCAGCGATTCGCCCCGAGCGGAGTCTCCCTAGTCTTGCTTCGTCAATCCCCTTCGAGGATGGAGCACGCGACGTGACCGGCAAGCCCTCGATATTCCGCAAGGAGGCGCTGGAGTACTACCAGCAGCACCGCAGGCAGGAGGGGGACGTGCTCCTCCTGGCCCCCGGCTGGACGCGGTGGACGTACTGGGTCCTCATGGGCATGTTGGCCCTGGGCGTCCTGCTGTGCGTGGTGGGCACCGTGTCCGAGTACGCCGAGGGGCCCGCGCTGGTGCGGGTGGAGCGCCGGCGGGACGTCATGGCGCAGGTCGCCGGCGTGGTGGCCACGGTGGATGTCCAGCCGGGCCAGCGCGTCGAGGCGGGGCAGACGTTGGTGACCTTCCAGGCCGACGAGGAGCACTCCGCGCTCTCGCGCATCGAGCACGAGATGGACCTGCTGCTGGTGCGCTACATGCGCGACCTGAGCGACCAGTCCGCGCGTCAGGCGCTCACGTCGCTGCGCGCGGAGCGCGAGCTGGCGCAGGCCCGGCTGTCCTCGCGGGCCTTGAAGGCGCCCATGGCGGGCGTGGTGGGGGACCTGCGAATCCAGCCGGGGCAGTACACCGAGGCGGGGGCGCCGGTGGCCTCGCTCGTGGAGGATGACTCCTCCGCGTACCTGCTGGCGTTCCTGCCGGGCTACTACCGCCCCTTCCTGCGTCCGGGCATGTCCCTGCGGGTGGAGCTGGACGGCTTCCGGTATGACTACCGGGAGCTCGTCATCGACTCGGTGGGCGAGCAGCTCATCGGTCCCGCGGAGCTCCAGCGCTATCTGGGCCCGGGGCTGGCGGACACCGTCGAGACCACGGGGCCCATCGTCCTGGTGCGCGCCGCCATCCCCTCGCGCACCTTCGCCGTCAACGGGCGGATGCTGGGCTACTTCGACGGGATGCCCGCGCGAGCCCAGGCCGCGGTGCGCGCCGAACCCATTTTCGTGACCCTGATTCCAGGGCTCAAGGTGCTCCTGCCGCATGACGAGTGAAGAGACCCCCCGGGGGTACGGGCAGGGATGGACGCGGCGCTTCCCGGCGCTCCAGCGGCTGCGGCAGCGGCTGCGAGGCATCCCGGAGATTCGTCAGCTGTCCGCCACGGATTGTGGCGCGGCGTGTCTGGCCATGGTGCTGGGCTACCACGGCCGGGAGATGACGCTCGACCAGGTGCGCGAGGTGACGGGGCCGGGCCGCGACGGGGTCTCCGCGCGCATGCTGCTGGACGCGGGGCGGCGGCTGGGCCTGCGGGGCCGCGCCATCACGCTGGAGCTGGACCGCCTGGAGTACCTGCCCCAGGCCTGCATCCTCCATTGGGACTTCAATCACTACGTGGTCTTCGAGGGGCGGGTCGGCGGGCAGGTCCGCATCGTGGACCCCTCCCAGGGGCGGCGGCTCGTCTCGCTGGAGAGCTTCAGCCGCCACTTCACCGGCGTGGTGCTCATCTTCGAGCCCTCCGAGGACTTCGAGCAGCTGCGCTCCCGGCGCACGGGCGTCTTCCGCTACGTCCTGCCGTTGCTGCGCCAGTCGGACACGCTGTGGCGCATCGTCGCGCTGTCGGCGGTGCTCCAGTTGTTCGCCCTCGCCGTGCCCATGCTCACCGGCATGGTGGTGGACCGCGTGGTGCCCCGAGGGGACTACCAGCTGCTCTGGGTGTTGCTCCTGTCCCTGGCGACGCTGGTGGGGTTCAACCTGGTCGCCTCGCTGCTGCGGGGGCACCTGCTGCTCGAGTTGCGCACGCGCATCGACAGCGGCATGACGCTCGGGTTCCTGGACCACCTGGTGGACCTGACGTTCGCCTTCTTCCAGCTGCGCCCCGCCGGCGACCTGATGATGCGGATGAGCACCCAGACCATCGTCCGCGAAATCCTCTCCTCCACCGCGCTCACCACCCTGCTGGATGGGACGCTGGTGCTGCTCTTCTTCGGCATCCTCTTCCTGACGAGCACCTGGATGGGGCTGGTGGTGCTGGCGATAGGGCTGCTCCAGCTCCTGCTGTTCCTGCTCACGCGGGAGCGCCGTCGCAGCCTGATGTCCCAGAGCCTGGAGCTGGACGCCAAGAACCAGAGCTATCAAATCGGCATGCTCACGGGGATGCAGACGCTCAAGTCCTTCGGGGCGGAGCGGCGCGCGGTGGAGGCCTACTCGCACCTCTTCGTGGACGTCCAGAACGTCACCTTGCAGCGCGGACGCCTGGCGTTGTGGGTGGACTCTCTGACGGGCGCGCTGCGCCTGGCCTCGCCGCTGGTGCTGATGTGCGTGGGCACCTATCAGGTGCTCGAGGGGACGCTGACGCTCGGTGAGATGCTCAGCCTCAGCGCCCTGGCGGGGACCATGCTCCTGCCCATGTCGAACCTGATTGGCGCCGCGGGGCAGGTGCAGCTGCTGGGCAGCTACCTGGAGCGCATCAACGACGTGCTGGAGGCGCCCGTCGAGCAGCCGGCGGACAAGCCCGGGGCCACCGTGGAGCTCAAGGGCGCCATCGAGCTGGACACGGTGTCCTTCCGCTACAGCGCCAACTCGCCCCTGGTGGTGCAGGACGTGTCACTGCGCGTCGAGCCCGGACAGATGGTGGCGCTCGTGGGGCGCTCGGGCGCGGGCAAGTCGACGCTGGCCAACCTGCTGCTGGGGCTCTACCTGCCCACGTCCGGACGCGTGGTGTACGACGGCGTGGACCTGGGCCATCTGGAGCTGCGCTCGGTGCGCTCGCAGATGGGAATCGTCCTCCAGGACCCGTCGTTCTTCGGCTACTCCCTGCGCGACAACATCACCCTGAGCAGCCCCGGTCTGCCATTGGAGCGCGTGGTGGAGGCGGCGAAGCTGGCGCACATCCACGACGACATCCTGGCCATGCCCATGCAGTACGACACGCTGCTGGTGGACCGGGGGCTGTCATTGTCGGGCGGGCAGCGTCAGCGGCTGGCATTGGCGCGGGCGCTCGTGCACCGCCCGGCGGTGCTGCTGCTGGACGAGGCCACCAGCGCCCTGGATGCCATCACCGAGAGCCAGGTGCAGCAGGCGCTGGCGGGTTTGCAATGCACGCGCATCGTCATCGCCCACCGGCTGAGCACCGTCCGCAACGCGGACCTCATCGTGGTGATGGACGGCGGACGCGTGGCCGAGCTGGGACGCCACGAGGAGCTGCTCGCGAAGGGCGGCGTCTATGCCCGGCTCATCCGGGCCCAGATGGAGAGCGCGGAGCCGCTGGCGAAGGCCGGCTGACTCCTGGCGCGTCCTTGCAAGAAGACCACGGAGGGCGAGCCGACGGGCCGCCCTCCGTGGAAGACGACTAGGTGGCGGCGGAGACGACGGCGCTCGCGCTGGACTCACAGCTCGCGGAGGAGTTGCAGCTGACGGACGACACACAGTTGGGAACCTCGGCCTGTCCCACGTCCATCATCTGGAGGGAGAGGACTTCCTGGCCACCGACAACCTGGTCCAGCTGCGCGTCATTGAGCTCGACATCGACATGCGTGGGCTTGTTGCTCATGGGCATCCTCGGCGTTTCGGGTGGGTGCTCGACGGATGGGAATCCGTCACCTCGAGCTTAAATCAAACGACAATCAGAAGTTGGTGATTTCTTCGTTAGTCGCGATTTACTCACTGGGTATGTTTTTCAGGGTGTGGATTGACCTCGGATGGCATTGAGGCCGAGCAGTTCGTCATTGAAGAGGAAGTGTGGCTCCCGGGGGTTGCGGAGCCGATGGAGGAACAGACCGATGCCCGCCATGCCACCGCCGAGGTCACAGCTGATGCGCAGCAGGCTGTCGGCGGGGAAGGCAATGCCTTCCTCCTTCTGGATGCGATGCGCCATGATTGCCTCCGACAGGAAGCAGGCCCAGTGGAGGTAGCGCTCGTCGCCGAGCAGGCGATGCATGTCCACCAGGAACTCTCCGTAACCTGACAAGCCATAGTTGAGCCAGAGCTTGTTGGTGTGGCGGTCCCTGACGGTATTGGCGCACTGGTCCGCGAGGCGCAGGAGGCGAGGCTCACCTGTCGCGACATGGGCTCTCAGCAAGGCGCTGCCGACCCCCGCCGTTCCATGGCGCATGTGAGGGGATTTGGGCTGCCCGTTGCCAGCGGCGGTGTGGGGATACCAGAGCAGGACGTCGCCGCTGTACTGACAGTGGGCCACCTCGAAGTCGAGCGCCTTGACGGCCAGCTCCAGGAAGCCCTCCTTCGGCCTGGCCAGCGAGAGGTAGGTCAGGAAGAGGGCCGGGCCGGACTGGCCATGGAAGAGGCCGAGGGGCGTCTCGGTCGGGCTGCTCCAGCAGACGCCCTGGCTGGACTCCTGCTTCGTGCGCTGGAGGAACTCCGCCACCTCGAGCGCGCGCGTCAGGTATTGCTCCTCTCCCGTCCTTCGCCAGAAGTGGAGGTTGGCGAGGCCCCAGCCCGAATCTCCCCAGAAGAGGTCGAACTCCTGGTGGAGCAGGGAGGAGCTCGCCGCTTCGTCCATGGCGGCCCGGGCCTGTTCGGTGCAGCCGAGCTCTTGCAGCACGAGGGCTGTCCCGGCGAGGCCCTGGAAGAGGCCGGGGGGGCAGCGGTGACGTGGGAGCTGGCGCTTCATCCACTCGACGGCGGCGGTCGGGACACCGCCGGGCCTGCGGTGGAGGAAGGCCGCGATGCCCGCGGCTCCGAATTCGAGGTTGAGGGGATTGGTGCTGAAGCTGCCGCCGCGGTCCGGCCAGAGGCGGTCATCGCGCGTGTCGTCGGTCTTGGAGACGATGAAGCGCTCGATGCCCGCGAGGGTGAGGTCCAGCTCGACGTCGAGCGTGGGCGCCGGTGGGGGGGCGGGCGGCGTGGTGCCGCCGATGGGGACGATGGGCGTGTCATGGGTCGGCTCGGGGATGTCACCCAGCACGGCCAGGACGCGGTCCAGGTCCCATCGCCGCGAGGCGTCGGGCTCGAGGAGTCCGAGCGCGAGCTCGTGGAGCTTGAGCGGCAGGTGGTAGTCCTCCAGCGTCTGGCGGAACGAGCGGAGGGTTCCCTCCCGGTTCAGATCCAGTCCCGGCGCGAGGAAGGCAATCTGGTCGATGAGGATGGCGCCCAGGGTGTACCAGTCATCGCTGGGGGCGGGGCGCTCCCAGCGGCGTTGTTGAGGGGAGCTGTGGCCATCCGTCCAGCTGCGCGTGAAGGGCGTGTCCCCGTCCAGCTCGAAGGCGAACTCCAGGTCGATGAAGCGCAGGCGCCGCTCGGAGGTGAAGAGGATGTTGTTGCGCGTCAGGTCTCGCATCACGATGCCGCGTGCGTGGATGACTTTCAGCGCGGTGGCCAGCTGGGTCATCGTGTCCCGGACGCGTGAGAAGAAGTCCCGGGGACGCAGGTCCGAGGAGCCGCGGCTGAAGCCGATGGCATAACCCCAGAGGGACTCCGCCTCGATCTTCTCCTGGACGAGGAACAGGTGTTCCCAATGTTTGAACAGCTCGACGAAGCGCGGCGTATATCCCGTGGACTCGAGCCTCTGGAGGATGCGCGCCTCCTTCTCCAGGAGGATGAAGCCCTCGTCGCGCTCGGGCGAGCCGCTGGTGAGCGGGCGCGCCTCGCGGAGGATCACCGTCTGTCCTGTCTTCGTGTCGAGGGCCTGGTAGATGCCGCCCGAGGCGTTGAACTTGAGCGCCCGCTCGATGCGATAGCGCTGGTTGAGTCGGACGTCTCCGCTGGAGGGGGCCTGCTCGCGGATGCGCCAGCCGGAGAGCGGATCCTTGGCCCACTTGGGCAGGAAGAAGTGGGGTTTGCGGTGGTCATCCATCCACGAACCGTCGGGGCCCGTCATTCCTGGGACACGCTCGCCGCGCAGGTTGAGGCGCGCCTCCGCCAGATGGGTGCCATAGCGATAGAAGACGACCTTGCTGCCCTTGTAGGGTCGGTCCGTCAGGAGGAAGGGGCCCCAGAGGCCCTCGGTGGCCTGGTGGAGCGACTCGGCGAGCGAGAGGAAATGCTCCTCGTTCTCCGGGTAGATGGTGACGAACTTGCCCGCGCCCGTCCTGGGCGCGTTCTTGTTCAAGGACAGCCGCAGGATGGCTGGATCCGCGCAGAACTTGAAGCTGACCCGGGCTTGCGTGAGCAGGGGGAGGGTGCGCTGGAGGAGCTCCACCGCGGTCTCGTTGGACGCGGCGAGGTGGATCTTCCAGCCGTGCGCGAGGTGCCCCTCCTTGGGCCAGCAGCGGGTCCAGTACCCGCCTGGAATGACCTTCCAGCCGGCGTCCAGGTGTGGCTTGACCAGGTCGAGGTACTCGGCGGACGGCCGGTGTCGCTCCAGCGTCTCGTAATACTCGGGCGAAAGGAACGTGAGGAACATGGAGGTCCGAGGGGGAAGGAAGGCCGGGGCCTGAAGGCTATCGCGCGGGTGACGAGCAGGGCCAGCCGGGTGATTGTGATTTAATGGCGGCCGAATTGTCCCGGATGATGGCAGGAATGGCTGGGTATGAAATGAGCCAATCCCAGGACACATGAGTGATGAATGACTCCAGGCGGTGCCCGCCGTGCAACGCGGTGTGTTGGAGTTGGCAGGAGGGGCACCTGGACGGAGCCATGCGGCCATCCGCTGTCTCTACGACGCTTTGAATGCGCCGCTCATCCACGACGACGATGACAATCAAGCGTCGCTGGAGCGTTGATCAGACAGCGCGGGCAGAACCCGCAACCGCAGGATGCCCGTCCCAGATGGTTGCCATGTTCAGGAGCCAGCGGTCGAACATCATCCAGCGGGGTTCCGGGTTGGAGCACCCTGTCGAAGAACCGATGAGTCGTCGCCCGATGGGGGCGCTGGTGGCCGCGCCTCCCGCGACGGCGGTGCTGGTGGCGGACAGCGAGGTGGTGATTCGACCCGGCAACCTTCGATGCACGCCCGTCGGCCGTCCGTAGAGTCCTGTGCGCTGGAGCTCCAGGCCCGGGGACATGGGTGCACCGCGGGTGACCCCGACGCGTGCGCTCCGACCTCGCGCCCAGGCGGGAAGTCGGACGGTGCGTGTCGGCCGGCGCGGCCGTTCCAGGCGGGGGCTCTTGGGGCATGCCCACGCGGCGCGGTGGCCGCAGGACGAGGGGCCGCTTGACCCCACGCCCAGGGGGCGCCGGGGTGTCCCTGGTGGAGTGGAGGTCTTTGGGGGTGCCGCGGGCGTTGGCGTCCACCCAGCTCCCTCCGCAGGAGGCCGGCCAGGGCCTGGCGGCGCGGGGGAGGGGCGGGAGGAGCGGGGAGCCCGGAAAATAAAAACCCCGGAATCACTTGGGAAAGTGACTCCGGGGCAGTGGCCAGGGTCGGACTTGAACCGACTACCTGCGGATTATGAGACCGCCGCTCTAACCAGGTGAGCTACCTGGCCACAAAGTGACGCCCGTATAGCGGGACAAGGACGTCGCCGCAAGGACTTCGACGCAGGGCGGCTCGGAAGGGACGGCCCCGGGCGGACTGGCGGTCCGGGCTCATGGCGGAGGGCCTCCTTCGCTCCGGGTCTCAGGTCATGACGGCTGGGCTCCGAGAGAACGTGAGACCGGTATGCCGGGCCCGCTCCAGGACCCGTCCGTGGACGCGCAGGCCCTGGGCGCGACCCTGAGACTCCAGGCTCGGGGCTTCGGCTCTGACGGATGCGTGGTTCCGGTGACAGCGAAGAAGTTCTACGAGGGCGTCAAGGTGCCTCGAGAACGCCCCGGAGCATCGCTTCGGAGGGGTGGCTGTACTTCTCGGGTAGGCCTCTGCACCGCGCCCCCGCCTCTACACGCCAGAAGTGGGGGCGAAACCAGCTCAATCAGGCCGATTTGCTCATCAATGCTGGTGCGACACACAGTGGAACAGAGAAACATGGCGGGCAAGCCCGCCCGACGCGCAAGGTTGGGATTGAGGTATCGCCCGGCTTGAAGACGTCGCCAGAAATAAAAAAAGAGGGGCTGATGGAATAATCCCCATCAACCCCTCTCGGACGATCTTGAAATGAGGTACGACCCGCCGAGACATCCGGCGTCAAGACAACTCACTACTTAGCGAGCCTTGGGGCCGCCGCGGACGTGGATCTTGATCTTCATGTGTGCCTCCTTTCAAGACGAACGCTAAGTGTAATCGTGTCTGGATGTCAAATCGAACAAGCGATCAATGTGCGACGCATTGCGGCGATGTGAACGAGCGCCCGTGTCGCATCGAGGTGCCTGTATTCAGTCAGAGGGAGAGGGCATCATCCAGCTGCGCCGAGGTGTTGACACGGCGCGACCATTAAGGCGACTTTGGTTCGAGGACCATGGCATATCCCTTCGAGCGGACCCTTCGTTCCCTGAACTACGAGTCGGACACGCGCCTCGTGTTCGTCGCTCTGATGGTGTTGTGTGCCGGCGGGCTCGTCGCGTGGTCACTGTTCGCCAAGGTGCCGCTCGTCAAGGCCAGCTCACAGGCCCGGATCGAGCCACACAACGCCGTCCATCGCATCGAGCCGCCCAGTGCGGGCAAGGTCGTGCGCTCGTTGCTCAAGCTCGACCAGACGGTCAAGGAAGGCGACCTGCTCATCGAGTTCGACGCACGGGCCGAGCGCCTCGAACTCGAGCGGAGCCAGGCGACCCTCGCCGCGACCGAGAAGGAACTCGCCATCATCCGCCAGCAGATCACCAACAAGCGAGACGAGGCGGCTTTGACGGCGGGGGTGGACGAGGTCGCCATCAAGGAGGCATTGGAGCGGGAGCAGGAGCTGGCGCCCAGGCATCGGCTCGCGGTGGAGCGCGCGGAGCTGGCCCTCAAGAGCCCGACGGGCGCGGTCTCGGAGATGGAGAAGCTCGAGCGCACGACCGATGTCGACGCGCTCCGCTCCGCGAAGACGGCGCAGAGCCTGGCGCTCACCCGACTGCGGCGCGAGCAGAACGTGCGCCGTCAAGCCCTCGCCGCGCAGCTGCTGGAGCTCGAGCGCGAGGCGCTGGGCGCCGAGGGGCGCATCCGGGAGCTCCAGGGCGCCATCGACCGCCTCGAGTACCAGATTGACCGGAAGCTCTATCGGGCGCCGGCCACGGGCCACCTGGTCGACGTGGCGGAGCTCGGCTCGGGGGCGTTCATCGCCGACGGGCAGCGGGTCGGCACCATCGTCGCGAGCGATGCCGAGGTGCGGGTGCGCGCCCGATTCCCGAAGGAGGTCGTCGGATTGATTCAGCCCGGTCAAACGGCGCGCCTCAAGCTCGACGGCTACCCGATGACCATCTACGGGACGGTCCCCGCCAGGGTGACGGCCGTCGGGACCGAGCCCGGTCAGACGGCCACGCCCGAGGCCATTCCTGGTACGGTGCGCGTCGAGCTCAAGTTCGCGCCGCCGGAGGACCCCCGCATCCAGCTTCGCCACGGCATGACCCTGACGGTGGAGGTCGAGGTCGCGCAGGCGTCGCCTGTCGCGCTGCTGATGCGGTCGGTCGGCGAATGGAACCCGCAGCCTGATGAACCGCCTGTGACTGTGTTCAGGCCCGAAGCCGAGGCCCGCTGACCATGACTCCTCCCAGGCGGCGGAGCTCAATCATCCCCGAGGTGATCCAGATCTCGGCGACGGATTGCGGCCCCGCATCACTCAAGAGCCTGTTCGCGGGGATGGGCGCCGAGCTCAACTATCGCGTCCTCCGTGAAGTGTGTCAGACGGACGTCGACGGCACTTCGATCGTCACCCTGGATGAAGTCGCGAACCAGCTCGGGCTCGACTCCGAGCAGGTGATGCTTCCGCTCGACCACGTGGTGGTGCCCGAGGCCAAGGCGCTTCCCGCCATCATCGTCACGCTCAGCGCGGGAGGACGGCCGCACTTCGTGGTGCTGTGGAATCGCGTCGGTCCGTTCATCCAGGTCATGGACCCGGCGGCGGGCCGTCACTGGACCCGGATTTCGACGCTGCTGAGCCACCTGTACCAGCACACCACGTCCGTTCCGGAGGCCGGCTGGCGCGAATGGGCCGGGTCCGAGGAGGCGGTCGCCACGTTCGAGCGCCGCCTGCTGGACCTGGGGGCGACGGATGCGCGGGCGCTCGTGGCCCGGGCGCTCGAGGACCCCGGGTATCTGTCGATCGCCAGGCTCGACGCCGCGTGCCGGGCGTCCGAAGCGATGATTCGCGCGGGCGCCGTCCGACGAGGCCGGACGGCGGCGGGTCTGCTGCAATCCATGATGGCGAAGGATGCCTCCGGCGATGTGCCCATCCCCGCGGTCTATTGGTCCGCTCGCCCCAACCCGGAGGTGGACGGCGAGCTGTCGATGACCGGCGCGGTGCTGATGCGGATTCGCGGTTGGCGCGAGGCTCCGCGCGAAGGCGAAGACGCGCCGAGGGCCGTGCTCGCCAGCGACCTGGCGACGGAGCTGGTCGCCAAGCAGGTGAGCCCGGCGCGAACGCTGCTCCGCCTGCGAGGCGAGGATTCGTGGGTCGTCCCGGGCCTCATCGCGGTGGGGCTGGTGTTCGCCACCTTCGGGAGGATCCTGCAAGCGCTGATGCTCCGGGGCGTGCTCGACCTGGGGCGCGACCTGGGCACGTTCGCGCAGCGCGCGACGGGCATGGCCGTCCTCGCGGGCGTCGCGCTCTGCTTCATGCTCATCCAGATCCCCATCTCCTTGGGGTTGCTCGGCATCGGCCGCCGGCTCGAGGTGCGGCTGCGCAAGGCGTACTTCGAGAAGCTCCCGGAGATGGAGGACCGCTATTTCCAGAGCCGGCTCGCCTCCGACATGGCGTCTCGCACGCACAACATCCAGGCGATGCGGTCGCTGCCGCTCCTGCTCTCGCAGGCGTTGATCCTGTCGCTCGAGGTCGCGAGCATCACCGTCGCGCTCATCTGGGCCGCGCCCTACGCCTGGCTCACCGTGCTCGCGCTCGCGGCGGTCACGCTGCTGGTGCCCCTGGTCGCGCAGAAGCTGCTCTTCGAGCCCGACCTGCGTGTGCAGATGCACTCGGGCGCGCTCAGCGGCTTCACCCTGAACGCGCTCGTCGGGCTCACGCCCATCCGGATCCACGGCGCCGAGCGGTCGCTGCGCCGCGCGCAGGAGACCTTGCTCGTCAGCTGGACCCAGGCGCGCTACTGGCTCCAGACGCTGTCGGTCGGGTTCGAGGGCGTGCTGATGCTGGTGAGCTACGGCCTCGTCATGCTGCTCGTCTATTCGTACCTCGCGGGCACGAGCCGGGCTTCGCTGGTGTTGTTGGTCGTCTATTGGGCGCTGCGCTTCCCCATCCTCGGCCAGCGGCTGATGGTGCTGAGCCGCGCGTTCCCGAATGCGATGAACCGGGTCCGCCGGCTCCTCGACGTCATCGGCGACATCAAGGAGCCGCAGGCCCGCCCGGAGACGCCGGTGCAGGCGCCTGTCGCGCCCGCGGCCGCCGCGAGCGGCGTGTCGATCGTGATGGAGAAGGTCCGCGTGAAGGGCGGCGGTCACACCATCCTCGACAAGGTGTCCTTGAACATCGCCCCTGGCGAGCACGTGGCCGTGGTCGGTGTCTCTGGAGCAGGCAAGTCGACGCTGGTCGGCCTGCTGCTCGGCTGGCTCCGGCCGGCGCGCGGTGAGATCCGGGTCGACGGGCAGGTGCTCGACCAGGCCGCCATCGAGCGGCTGCGGCGCACCTCGGCCTGGGTGGACCCGGCGATCAGCCTCTGGAACCAGAGCCTCCTCGACAACCTCCGGTACGGCAACGACGGCTCGCACGGCTGGGCACTGTCGGGGGCGCTCAAGGGCGCCGAGATGCTCGACATCCTCGAGGCGCTGCCAGACGGGCTGCAGACGTCGCTGGGCGAGGGCGGAGGGCTGGTCTCGGGCGGCCAGGGGCAGCGCGTGCGTCTGGCGCGCGCGATGCTGCGCTCCGGCGTGCGTCTGGCCATCCTCGACGAGCCCTTTCGCGGGCTGGATCGCGACCGGCGCGCGCGGCTGCTCGCCGAGTCCCGGCGGCTCTGGGCGGACATCACGCTCCTCTGTGTCACCCACGATGTCGAGCACACCCAGGAGTTCGATCGCGTGCTCGTGGTCGAGAACGGTCGGATCCTCGAGAACGGGTCGCCGAAGGAGCTGCTCGCGAACAAGGAGTCGCGGTACTCCGTGCTCCTTCGCGCCGACCAGGAGAATCGCACGCTGCTCTGGGGCGGAGGGAACTGGCGCCATTGGTGGCTGTCGGGAGGCCAGCTGGTGGAGAAGCCGGCGCCGAAGCCCGTGGAGAAGCCGGCCGCGGAGCCCGCCGCGGGCGGGTTGAAGGTGGTGGGATGACGCGCCCTCACTCCGACCTGTTGTGGCCGGTCGAGCGACTGCCCGACGCGCTGGAGCAACTGGCGCAGCGGCAAGGCTATGGCCGGGCCGGGGGCGAGATCTCTCCACCCGCGGCGGCCGTCGAGCCGAGCCGGGTCTGGATGTTCGCGCTCGGAGATCGACTCGGCGTGGAGCTGGAGCCGATCACGCCGCTCTACCACGAGCTGCCCGACGTCCTGGACCGCGCCGCGCCCTGCATCCTCCAGGTCCGGCGAGACGGCGTCCCGTCCTATCTGGTGCTGCTGGGGACGCGGCGCGGGAAGCTGCGCCTGCTCGCGCGCGACGCCACGGCGGTCCTGGTTCCGAAGAAGAGCGCGCTCGCGCTCCTGCGCGAAGAGCAGGAGGCCACCGTCGCCGAGGTGGACCAGCTGCTCGCCGGCGTGGAGATGTCGCCCCGCGCGCGCGAGCACGCCCGCTCGAAGATGCTGCTGCAGCGGCTCGGTCAGGCGCAGCTTCGCACCGGGTGGATCATGCGCCCCCGGCGCACCGCGAGCCGGCGGACGCTGCTCGGCGACATCCCGTCGCTCGTCGCCGGCATCCTCGTGAGCCACACGCTGCTCTCGCTGGTGCTGGCCGGCTCGTTCTGGCTGCTCGGTCGCGCCGCGCTCCAGGCCCGCCTCGAGACCGGCTGGTTCCTGGGGTGGATCGCCGTCATCGCCTGCGCGATTCCGCTGCGCATGCTCGAGGTGTGGTGGCAGGGCGTGTTCTCGATCCGGCTCGGAACGCTGCTCAAGCAGCAGCTCCTGGCGGGAACCCTCAAGCTGACCCCCGACGAGGTGCGGCTCGACGGCATCGGCCGCCACTTCGGCCGCGTCGCCGAGGCTGAGGTCGTCGAGCAGCTCGCGGTCGGCGGCGCCCTGCTCGCGGTGTTGTCGCTCGTCGACCTGGTCATGGCGGGCGTCATCCTGGTGCTCGGGGCGGGAGGGTGGCCCCAGACGGTGGTGCTCGTCCTGTGGGTCGTGGTCGCGTTCGTCCTCGCGCGCCGGCACTATGGCGTCCAGCGGGCGTGGTCGAGCTCGCGCGTCGAAATCACCCACGACCTGCTCGAGCGCATGCTCGGCCATCGAACGCGGCTGGCTCAGCTCCCCCTGGAGCGCTGGCATGATGGCGAAGACGTCCGCTTGAGCTCCTACTCCGAGGTCTCGAAGGTCATGGACCGCCGGACCATGCAACTGACCGCGCTGCTGCGCGACGGCTGGTTGGTGCTCGCGCTGTTGACCTTGCTGCCGGCGTTCAGCACCGGTACGGCCAATGCCAGCGCGCTGGCGGTGTCCGTGGGCGGCATCCTGCTCGCGCTGCGGGCCTTCGACGAGGTCGCCGTCTACTTCCAGCAGGTCTCCCAGGCGGCGGTGTCGTTCGAGCAGATCCGCGACCTGTTGCTCGCGGTGGGCCGCCCGGAGCTCGAATCGAAGGTCCCGCTCGAACTGGAGGGCGGCAAGCCCACCGACGCCGACAGCGGGACCCTCATCGAGGCGCGGGGCCTGACCTTCCGGCACGACGCGCGCACCCGGCCGGTGCTCGAGAACTGCTCGTTCCAGATCGCGCGGGACGACCGCATCCTGCTGGAGGGCCCATCGGGTGGTGGCAAGTCGACGCTGGTGTCGCTGCTCACGGGCCTGAGGTCGCCGCAGGGCGGGGTGATGCTGCTGCACGCGCTGGATCGCGCGACGTTCGGCTCCTCGGGCTGGCGCAAGCGCATCACCGCCGCGCCGCAGTTCCACGAGAACCACGTCCTGTCCGGCAGCTTCGCGTACAATCTGCTGCTCGGGCGCGAGTGGCCGACCTCGCCCGAGCTGCGGGCCAAGGCCGCCGCGCTGTGCAAGGAGCTGGGGCTGGACGAGCTGATCGCCAAGATGCCCGCCGGCCTCGATGAGATGATCGGCGAGACCGGCTGGCAGCTCTCGCACGGCGAGAAGAGCCGGCTCTACATCGCGCGCACGCTGTTGCAGGGGGTGGAGCTGGTCATCCTCGATGAGAGCTTCGCCTCCCTCGACCCCGAGACCATGCGGGTCGCGCAGCGCTGCGTCCTCAACCACGCGAAAGCCCTCGTGGTCGTCAGCCACCCATGAGACTTCGACTCACGCTCGTTCTCCTCGCGACGACCTGCTCCGGTTGTGGGCTGGTCCGTCCCGTCGTCGTCACACCGCCTCCGGCGCCGAGCAGCTACTCGACCGCCGTCGAGCCGCGCACCGGGCCGCCCGCACCGTCCACCGCACCCGAGGGCGAGGTTCCGAGCCCGGGGCCGTCGAAGGAGGGCGGGCCCGCGCGGCCCGCCGAGCACGTCCCCCAGGACGAGGTCTGGTGGTCGGCGTTCGCCGACCCGGCGCTCGACGCGGCCATCCGGGAGTGCTTCGGCAACAGCCTGGTCCTGCACGACGTGCGGGATCTGATCTACGAGAACCAGCTCGACCCCAACGTGCCGCAAGGCTGGTGGTACCCGCTCCAGGTCGGCATCCTCAACCCGGCGGGGCTGAGTCATGTCGTCACCATCGTCCCGCCCGCGCCGGCGACCCAGGCCAAATACACCATCGCCACCGCCGATGTCGGCCTGACCTACCAGGTCGACCTGTTCGGAAACCTCGCCGCGCAGCGGAGCGCGGGATTGAACTTCGCCGAGCAGCAGCGGCAGCTCACCGAGGCCCGCGTCCAGGACATGGCGATGCGGCTCACCCAGCTCTGGTTCGACATCCTCGAGGCCCGCGCGCTCCGGGACCTCACGCAGCGGCAGATCGACTACAACAAAGAGCTGCTCCGGCTGATTCAAGCGCGGTTCGAACAGCACCTCACGCCCCGGCTCGCGGTGCTGCAGCAGGAGCAGCTGCTGCTGAACCTCGAAGCGCAGGTGCCGTTGATCTCCGCCCGCAACGCGCTCTTGAACTCGGAGCTGAAGGCGCTGCTGGGCCGGGTCCCCGACCCAACGGACGACATCGTTCCACTCGAGCGACAGCTCCCCGACCTCCCGCCTCCGCCCAAGCTCGGAACGCCAGGAGACCTGAACGCGAACACGCCGGAGATGCGGCTCCAGGAGCTGCGCGTCGCCGAGGTGGAGCACCGCATCAACGCGAACCGGGCGAGCTGGCTGCCGACAATCCAGCTGGTGGGCAGCGTGGGCGCCGCGAAGGTCGGTCTCTCGGAGCCGATCCTCCACCAGTCCGTCGTCGGGGTGAACCTGACGTGGGCCCTGTTCGATGGAAGGCGATTCACCGAGCACAAGCGCCTGCCCATCCAGCTCCACCGTCGCCACGTCCAATACCAGCTCGCGCTGAACACCGCGATCGGACGGGTGCAGGATGCCGTGGTCCAGGAGGAGACCGGGGCGACGAGCCTGCGCGCCCTGCGGGCGCAGGTCCTGCTCGGGCAGCAGCTCCTGGACGAGGCCAGGCGGCTCTTCGAGCAGGGGCGCTCGGACTATCTGACGGTGCTCTCCGCCCTGACGAACCTGGTCGGGCTGGAGCGCGCGAGTCTTCAAGCACAGCGGCTGCTGCTCAACCATCGCGTCGCGGTCTATCGTTCGCTCGGCGGCACCTGGTCGCGCGACGTCACACTGAATCGGGAGTGAGAAGCCATGGCACAACTGCAAGCGGATGAGTTGCTCTACATTCCCAATCGAAAGAGGCTCACGCACGACCGGCTCGACGCAGGCGATGGCCAGAAGGTCCTGCACCTCTTCTATGGCGAGGTGGAGCTCATCTTCGACGAGCCGGACATCGCGCCCCTGGGGGAGAAGCTGCTCCAGGTCGAGCAGTTCCAGGCCTCCGACGCCATGGCGTGGTCTGATGGCGCGCCCCACTCCTGGGAGAAGATCCGGGACCTGCTCGAGATGTTGATGGAGCAGCGGGTGCTGAGGCGGGTCTCGGAGGCACCCACCGGACGCACCGCGGTGTCCTATCCCGAGCGGTTGGGGGATGTGCCCGCCGGGCGTGAGCCGCTCACGTTCGGTGGCCACGACAATCGCTGCCCCGTGCTGACCGAACAGGCGTTCGGACGGGCCTTCGAGCTGTCGAACCTCGAGGTGGTCGTGCCGGTCTACCGCGTGGCGCATCCGGCGCTGGACGCGGATGGCCGGCAGGTGGGTGAGAACAACGTCGCACCGCGCACCTTGTTCCTCGACCTGCCCACCGTGCGCAAGCAGTGCCACTACGCGGGGAGCCGCTACCAGAGCGAGCTCCCGATGAACGTGACCGCGATGAAGGCCATGGCGCGGCAGTGGCCGGAGCTGCTCTCGCTGACCGAGCAGTTCCGCCGGGCCTTCCTCGCGCGCATGCCGCCCCGGACCCCGGGCGTGCTCACCGCGGGCGAGCTCCACATGCAGGTCGTCTGCACGCTCGCGTCGGTCGGGTACGTGCTGGTGCGGGGCGTCGACCCGGCGCGGAACGGGGAGCTCGACAGCGGGCTGTCGGCCATGTTCCGGTTGATCGACGGCGTCCGCCTGGTCACCAATGATTTGGTGCGCGAGGCCCCCGAGCAGCCCGTCACCGCGCAGACCATCATGGACTACGCCGAGCGCCACGCGGTCTTCCATGGTCCGCACGGCGTGTGCGCCGGGCCGCCGGCGCTGATCAACGAGTACATGCAGGTGATGACCGGCGCGACCCCGGCCCCCATCGATGTCCAGCCCGATATCGCGGCGCGCCTCGGAGATCTCGACGCCGCGCTCGATTACGGCCTGCTCGGGCAGCGCGTCGAGTCGGTGGTCCGCTTCCTCGGGGCGAGCCAGGGGCTGCTCCACGAGCGGCTCCGGGCGGCGTTCGCCGGACACCTCCCGCGCACCGCGCTGCAGGAGTTCGTGGAGGCGCCCATCGACGTCGCGCGCTACCCGCTGCTCCGCGACGACTTCCCCCTGGTCGAGACCTACCAGCGGGAGATCAAGCTCAGCCGCTGGTTGTTCGCGCGCCTCGGTGAGGCCTTCCCCGGCGCACTTCAGGGCACCTCGCTGGACGAGCTGGCGGCTCTGGACCCCACCGAGCAGGCCACGAGCCAGCGGAGGCTGGCAGAGTTCTTCGCGCACGGGCTGCCGGGAGACAAGGCCGTGGCGGAGCCCCTGTGCGGTGAGGTCGCTGGCGTCGCCGCCAGCGCGTTCGCCCTCGAGCGTCGGTGTCTGCGCGTCGTCGAGCGCGAGCAGGCGATGCTGAACCAGCGGCTCCGGCGCGCGAATCACCCGCTGACCGGCGCGGACCTGGCTGCGTTCACGCGGCCGCGCAATGGCCCCCCGATGGCGGAGACCCTCGCGCGGGGCCTGGGCGTCTCGGTCACCAGCCACGCTGCCTCGACCGTGCTGAGCCACGGTGAGAGCAGCCTCACGTTGAAGGACTAGAGGATTCGATGCATCCAGAGCTCGTCCGCCGCTTCCATGAACCGATTCGCGATGAGGCCGCGCGCCGGTATGGCCTGTCGCCCGAGCAGCTCACCGAGCTGACGGCCTTCGAGAACTTCGTCTACGAGGCGGAGAACGACGACGGCGAGAGCCTCATCCTGCGCATCTCGCACAGCACGCGGCGAACCATCGACTACACGTTGGGGGAGGTGGAGTTCGTTCGCTACCTGGCCGCCGCGCGCATCCCCATCGCCTCGCCGGTCCTCTCCGATTCGGGGCAGTTCGTGGAGCGCATCGAAGACCGCGAGCCCGGCAGCTACTTCGTCGCCACCGCATTCGAGCGCGCGCCCGGCATCGTCTTCGACGACGCGCCTCCGCTCAAGGAGCGCTACTGGAAGCCGCCCCTGTTCCGCGACCTGGGGCGGCTGTTCGCGCGGCTCCACAACCGCGCCCAGACCTACGTGCCCTCGAGCCCCAAGCTCAAGCGCCAGGAATGGCATGAGTACGACGTGGTCGACATCGACCGGTTCGCGCCCCCCGAGGAGAAGCTCGTTCGCGAGCGCACCGCGGCGATCATCGCGAGACTGAACCAACTGCCGCGAACGCCGGAGAGCTACGGGCTGATCCACGCCGATCTCCACATGCACAACTTCTGCTTCGCCGAGGGGAAGATCACCGCGTTCGACTTCGACAACAGCGAGTACGCCTGGTTCGTCAAGGACATCGCGGTGCTCCTCTTCTACATCGCGCGAGGCGAGGAGCGGGATGCGCGCGACGCGGCGGTCAGCGCGTTCCTGGGGCCGTTCCTGGAAGGGTATCGGGAGCACCGACGGATGGATGCCGAGTGGCTCGCGGCCGTGCCGGACCTGCTCGCGCTCCAGCGCTCGATGAACTACGCGCTGTTCCACCAGTATCGGGACCCGGCCGTGCTCGACGAGAGCACGCTCGACCGGTGGGGGCGGTTCAAGCGCGACATCGAAGCGGACACCCCCGTCCTGCAGATTGATTTCACGCGCTTCTAGCTCGGGCCGGGAGTTCGGAAGACCTGCCTGGGCCGGCTGGCAATCCTTGCCGTGCCCCGGCGAGCCTTGCCGCCCCAGCCGCACGCATTCACGGCAACGCTTGCCAGAAGACGAAGGCGCTCCGAGGGAGCGCCTGCTGGCATCCCCATTGCTCAAGGGCCAACCCGCTCTGTCCCGCTGCGCCGCATCCCGTGGCGTCACGCGAGGAGCGTTCCGAAGTCTCTCTGGAAAGGGTTGGGACGATGAACCAAATGACTGTGATGAAGCGCTGGTGTCTGGCCATGCCTCTGGCGGCCTTCGCGGTGGGCTGCGGCGTGGAGCAGGAGGACCTGGGCTCCGAAGGCGCCGCCGCGCCCGTGGCGGAGGTTCCCGCGGAACAGACGGGCGAGGCCACCCAGGCCGTCGGCGTCGAGAACGCCTACTGGTGGGGGACCTCGGCCAACGGCTACACGTCCACCAACATCGGCAGCATGACGAACCGGACGTGCTTCCTCTCCGGGTTGCAAGGCAACCTGAAGCCCGCCGTGGCGGGCCGCTGGGCCACCGGTGGCGTGCTCCAGTCCGCGGGCGACTACATCCTCTTCGTGAGCCACAACAACAGCAAGGCGCTGGGCGTGGGCGTGCAGTGCATCTACACATCGGCCGGTCGGACGACGGAGATGTCCTGGGCCCAGGGCCAGGCGGCCAGGCTGCTCGGCGCCGTGACGGCTTCGCGGCGGTGCTTCCTCACGCAGGTGACGGCGTCCGGCGGCTTCACGTCGAACTCCGACTACGTGCGCGTGTGGAATGACGGCATCAACTGGTACCTGGGGGGCAACCTGTCGGGCGCCGGCGGCGGCCGCGCCGTCTGCGTCAACGTGCCCGAGGACCATGGCGGCTGGCTGTGGATCGCCGGGGACCCGGGCGGCTTCACGCAGAACCTGGCGTACAACCCGGGCGGCGTCGCGTGCGCGCTCTCCGGCGTGGGCGGGAAGTTCGATGACAACAGCTTCACCGATGGCGTGAGCGTCGACTACAACTCGGGCACGCGCTACTGGGAGATGTCCGTCATGAACGGCAAGCGCGGCTGGGGCAACTGCGTGAAGTAATGCGCGGCCTGGGATGCCGGGCCTCCACCCTGGGAAGCCCGGCGTCCTGTGTGCGTGCTCGCCTCAGAGACCCTGGAAGCCGTGGATCGTGGCGCCCAGGGTGCTGCCCTCGGCGTTGGAACACTGGACGTGCCAGCGAATCAGGTCGAAGGGCCCGGGCGCCGGCAGCGTGGCGGGGTTGCCCAGGGAGAGCGTCCCGAAGTCGTGCGACGGGGAATAGGTGCCGCTGGACCACAGCTCCGTCATGTCCCAACCGAAGTTCCTGAGCCCCGTGGTCGTCACCACACACGAGTCGGCGCCCACGCTCTCATAGCGCTGGGACACCATCGTGCCGGGGGCCCAGTGGAACCGGTTCGTGTTGATGCGGGTGCTCGCTCCGGAGAACTCCTGCGGGACATTGCCCGTGCTCGTGCTCGTGATGACCCAGACCACCTTGGTGATGCCCCGAACGATGGTCGCCGTGATCTGGGTTGCGGACAGGCGCGTGTTGGCGGCGTTCGCGCACTCCAGCACCCACCGGTACTGGCCCGGCGTCTGCGGAGCGGTGGGCACCGTGCCGTTGGGTGAGAGGTTGAGGGCCTGGGATTGGAGGACGTTGTTCCGATAGGTCTTGATGGAGCAGCGCGCAGCGCCGCTCGAGCCATAGCGCAGGATGAACGGGTCGCTGTTGTACTGCTGGAAGTGGACGGCGAGGCCGTTGTTGCCGAGCGCCACCGTGGGCTCGGAGATGACGGTCTGCAACTGCAGGTTGGGCACCGTCGCGGTGGAGCCGGAGTTCGTCACGTGGCGCGCCCGGACCGCCTGTTCTATCTGCGCGGGGGTCGTCAGTCCTTGTGACTCCGCGAGGAACGAGGCGAGGCCCGCGACGTGTGGCGCCGCCATCGACGTACCGGACAGGTCGGTGTAGCCCCCGGGCCACGTCGAGCGGATGACGTTGCCGGGTGCCCACGTCTCCACGCACCGGCCGTAGTTCGAGCCCGCGCCATCGCCCGCGAGCGGCTGATTGCGGATGGCGTCCACCCCCGCCAACAACTGGACGGGCTGCGCGTTGTTGTCGATGGCACCGACGACCATGATTCCGTCGCTGGGGCTCGGCGTGTTGAAGGAATACTGACACGCATCCCGGTGGTCGTTCCCGGCGGACTGGGCGATGAACGCGCCGGGATATCCCACGGACGGGTTCGGTGTCGCGAGGACCCGCAGCTTGTCGCCGAGCGTCCTGCCCTCCTTGAAGTCGGGGCCGTTCATCGAGATGTTGATGATGCCGACCGTGCCGGAGGCGAGGATGCGCGAGTAGACGAGGTCCAGCCCCATCCCGATTCCGATGGTGTTCCCCCCGGACGAGCAGGTCTCGACACCCGGCTCGTTCTGTCCGACGGCCACCGAGACGATGCGCGCCCCCTTGTTGACGCCCACCACTCCGCCCTTGGGCGTGGGCCTGGCGCCGATGATTCCCGCCACATGCGTCGCGTGCGGATAGCAGCCCGTGGGGGAGTTGCCGGGAACGGCCACGAGCTGCTCGAGGGACGGGAGGTTCGTGTGAGACGCCACGCCGGTGTCGAGCACATAGACGGTGCGCGAGCCATTGCTCGTCTGCGACCCACCGATGGCCTGGATGCCCCAGGGGGTGACGGTCGTCGTCCCGGTGTTGGTCCACACGGCGCTGAAGTCCACGGGCGCGTCCTCGGTCAGCCGCTTGACGCGAGGGTCCTTGCTCAGCCGCTCCACCTGCTCCTCGGTGAGATAGGCCGAGAAGCCCTTGCCGACGTGACTGATGAGGTTCGTGGGCGTGACGGCGTGCGCCAGACGCAAGTCATTGACCAGGTGCCGGGTCGGCACGTCGTGGTGGCTGTCGAAGCCGTCGGCCGGGGGCTCCGACTTCGCCAGGAACGCGTGCGTCGCGGACTCCTCCAGGTCGACGACGTAGAGCGTACGGCCGCGCTCGTCGCGAAGCTGTCCCGCGCGGTCCTGCTCCGCGCGGAAGACGGGCGCCTCCGCGAGCGAGGTGGTGCTCCACAGCCCCGCGACCAATGCGACGACACTTCTCCAGTGAGACATTGGGAACCCCGTTTCAAGGTAGACCCGAGATTCCTAACAAGAGGAATGCACGGACAACCATCCGCCAGATGACCGCGGAGGGCCGTCTGTTGAATCGTTGCCCTGTTTTCTCAACGGCCGAGCGTCATGACTTCCTGGAAGGGAATCAGCCCTGCTCCGTCTGTTCGACGGGAAAGGCGCGCGTGAGCCGGGCAATCGCGGCGGGCAGGCCGCGCACGCGCAGCTTCCGGCCGTGCTCGTCGTACTCCTCGGCCAGCACGGTGGTGTGCTCATACACCTCGCCGATGCGTCCCTGGCTCGAGTAGGGGATGTTCAGCTGGGCCTCCACCATGGACGCCTCGAAGAAGCGGAGGATGTCCAGACGCAGGCCGGCGACGTCCTCGAGGCGGTGGGCGGACAGCAGCACCGCGTCCGGGTATTCGGCGCGCAGGGCGTCGCGCGCGGCCTCATCCAGCCGGTCGCACTTGTTGAGCAGCAGCTTGCTCGGCACCACGTCGGCGCCAATCTCACGCAGCACGGTCCGGGTGACCTCCAGCTGTGAGGGCCAGGTCGGGTCGGAGGCATCCACCACATACAAAAGCAGCGACGCCTCCAGCGCCTCGTCCAGGGTGGAGCGGAACGAGGCGACCAGATCATGCGGCAGCTTCTGGATGAAGCCCACGGTGTCCGACACGAGCACGCGGGGGCGCGTCTCCGGATGCAGGGCGCGCACGGTGGTGTCCAGGGTGGCGAAGAGCTGGTCGGCGACCAGGACCTCGCTGCCGGTGAGGGCGCGCATCAGGGAGGACTTGCCCGCGTTGGTGTAGCCGACCAGGGCCACCCGGAGCTGCTCGCGGCGGGCGTACCGACGCTGGTCCTGCTCCTTCTCGATGGCGGCGAGCCCCGCGCGCAGCTCCGCGAGCCGGTCCCGGATCTTCCGCCGGTCCAGCTCCACCGCGGAGTCTCCCGAGCCGCGCCCCTGCTGGCGCTCGCTCCCGCCCGAGGACTCCCGGAGCCGGGGCGCCAGGTAGCTGAGCCGGGCAATCTCCACTTGCATGCGGGCCTCGTGGCTGCGCGCGTGCCGGTGGAAGATGTCGACGATGACGCCGGTGCGGTCCATCACCGGGACGCCGGTGGCCTTCTCCAGGTTGCGAAGCTGGCTGGGCGACAGCTCGTGGTCCACCACCACCATCGTGGGACGTGGCCCGCTCGCGTCCAGCCCGGTCTCAGACGCCTCCTCGTCCTCCGCGTCGAAGTCCTCGTCCTCCTCCACGGGGGCGTCCACTTCCTCGGGGGCCTCGCCCGTGGGCTCGGGGGTGGCCTCCTCGGCGCCTTCCTCCTGGGTGGCCTCCCACTTCGCGCGGGCCTTGCTGGTCCTGTCGCGCGCGCCCGACGACACGACGCCCGGGCCTCCGGTGAGCGCGGCCAGGTCCTTGAGCTTCCCCTTGCCGAGCACCGTCCCGGTGGCGAGCGCGCCCCGGCGTTGGCTCACCGTCGCCACGGCGTCGTAGCCCAGGGTGTGCACCAGTCGCTTCAGCTCAGCGAGGTCCGCGGCGTGCTCCGTGTCCGACACGGTGGGGAACTGGACGCCCACGAGGACGACAGGCGGGCGGGAGGGGGGCGGCGTCTTCGACATAGGGCCCTCGTAGCACGGTGCGGGCCCGGGGTGGGGTAGAGCTGAACCCCCTCAGGGCCTCCTGGAGACACTCGCAAAGCCTTGTCTGGACTTGGAATCACAGGCCCGAGACAAGCCTGACACACGCCGACGGCGCCCCTGGGGTCTTGCCTGACATGGCCTGTGACCGGGAGTCCGGGTCTGGCTGTGTGGGCACGAAGGGGTTGGCGTGGATGGTAGTTGTGCAGTCCCACTGAGCGAAATGGGCCCTGATTGATTGAAATGCGAAATTGCGTGCTCATACTTTCAGTGTGCGTATAGAAGGCGCTTGCCCTTTCCCGGGGCCCTTCCACCAAAGGCATGGCCGTGAATAGACGATTGGCATTGCTCCTGTCGGGGCTCGCCCTGGCTGCGTGTTCCGAGCCGGAGACGAGCGAGACCCAGGACTCCGCGACCCAGGCGCAGGAGTTGCCGGGGGACCCCCTCTGCAAGTGGACCCCCTCCGCAGCGACCGCGCTCCCCACGTCACTCGCGAGACGCTTCACGGGCGCCGCCAGCTCCCGGTCGGGCGCGTCGCTCGCCGCGGGTGACCTGAATGGCGACGGCGTCCCCGAACTCGTCATCGGCGCGCCGGGTGCCACGACGGCGCTGAAGGGCTACACCCACGTCGTTCCCCTGGGGTCTCCCCAGCCGCACCTCCTGGACATCCGCTTCTATTCGACGCGCTACGAAGGCGAGGTGGCCGCGAATCGGTTGGGGGCGGCGGTCGCGGTGGGAGACTTCGTCACGGGCCCGGCGAACGACCTGCTCATGGGGGCCCCGGGGTTCAGCACCTCGCAAGGCATTGCCTATCCCGTCGATGGCAGCACCATCTTCGGTGGAGACCGGCCGCTCACCACGACGAGCCAGCGGTGGAGGGGCGTGACGACCTCCGCGGAGCAGGCGGGCACCTCGCTCGCGATTGGAGACATCACGGGGGATGGTCAGCCCGACGTCATCGTGGGGGCTCCTTTCTATGACTCGTCCGCGACCTATCAGGACACGGGGGCCATCTACGCCTTCAGCGGGGCGGTGACGACCTCCTCGAGCGGGCAGCTCGCCGCCGCGCCCATCAAGGTCCTGGGAGGCCTGACCCAGACGAACTACCAGGCAGGAACGTCCGTGGCCGTGGTGGATGTGAACGGCGATGGAATCAAGGACCTGGTGGTGGGCGCTCCCCGGTATGACGTGGGCGCCGTGGCGGACGCCGGTGCGGTCTTCGTCTTCTTCGGTCCGGTGTCGGGGTTGCAGAACTTCGCGACGGCGAACGTCGTGCTGACGGGAACGGTGGCGAACGAGCTCGTGGGCTCGGCGGTGGCCAGCGCGGGAGACCTGGATGGCGATGGATTGGAGGACCTGCTCATCGGCGCTCCGTCCACGGGCGCCATCGCGGGCAAGGCCTACCTCGTCTACGGCGGCAGTGGCGTGACCTCGTCCTCCCTGGCGGCGCAGCCCCGCTTCTCGGGCATCACCGGAGACCTCGCGGGCGCGGCGGTCCTCGCGCCGGGTGACATGAACGGTGATGGCTTCAAGGACCTCCTCATCGGCGCTCCCGGCCATACCGCCAGCACGGGCGCCGTGTATGGGGTCTACGGCGCGGCGACGCGGTTCACGGGGAGCGTCTCGCTGTCGGCGGGCGGTCGGCTCATGGGGCCCGCGGCGGCCAGCGAGCTGGGCAGGTCCCTGGTGGCGCTCGGCGACGTGGACGCGGATGGCTCGGCCGATTTCGCCGTCGGCGCGCCTGGGTTCAGCAGCAACGCGGGCGCCGTCTATCTGGTACTCGGCCACGGTCCTCGCACGTGGTTCGTGGACAATGACAGTGACGGGTTCGGAACGAGCACGGGCTCCTCGCGCGTGTGTGGCGAGCCCGCGGCCGGCAGCCGACGGGCGCTCACCGACGGCGACTGCGACGACACGCTCAGCACCGTCTTCCCCGGCGCCGATGAGCTCTGCGAGGCCACGCCGGAGTCGGAGATCGACAACAACTGTGACGGGCTGAAGGGGGATGACCCGGGCGCCAATCCGCTCAATCCCAAGGACTGGGTCCTGGACCTGGATGGAGACAGGGCCGTCTATCTCAGCACGGTGCAACTGCGCTGCGCGCCTCCGGAGAGCTCGGGCTGGATTGTCTACGGCCCCGACGTTCGACAGGAGTGTGACGCGCCGCCCGAGAACCCCGACTACACGACGGACAATGACGCCTCCATCTACCAGGGCGCGCCCGAGGTCTGCGACCTCAAGGACAACAACTGCGACGGGGCCATCGACGACGACCAGGGCCACTGGCCGTCCTGGTATCCGGACAGCGACGGTGACGGCCACGGCCGGAGCGATGCGACCGCGGTGAAGGCCTGCGCGGCTCCGCCCCAGCATGTGGCGAGCAGGACGGACTGCGACGACACCCGCAACACCACGTACCCGGGCGCCAGCGAGGTCTGCGACCTCCGGGACAACAACTGCGACGGCGCCGTGGACGAGGGCGTGCAGACCACCTTCTACCGCGACGTGGATGGCGACGGTCACGGCGTGCCGACGGCGACCACCCTGGCGTGCACCCGTCCCAATGGCTACTCCGCCGTCAGCGACGACTGCAACGACACCGGACCGAACGGACCGAGGATGTTCCCCGGCGCCGCGGAGGTCTGCGACGGTCTCGACAACAACTGCAACTTCGACACCGACGAAGGGGTGAAGTCCAACTTCTTCCGTGACGCGGATGGGGACGGCTTCGGCAATCCGCTGGCCGTCGTCGTCGCCTGCTCGGCGGCGGGCCATGTCTCCAACAACCAGGACTGTGATGACTCCCGCTCCGCGGTCCGCCCGGGCGCGACGGAGGTCTGCGACGGTCGGGACAACAACTGCGATGGCACCGTGGACGAGGGCGTGCTGAGCGCCTGGTATCCCGACGCGGATGGCGACAGCGTGGGCACCAGCAACGAGACGTTCCGCGTCCTCGCGTGCACCGCGCCCCCGGGCTACGTGAACAGCAAGGTGGACTGCCATGACGGCAACGCCACGGTGAAGCCCGGCGCGCCCGAGCTGTGCGACACCTTGGACAACGACTGTGATGGCGCGGTGGACGAGGGCATCGCCACCCGGTCCTGGTACCCGGACGCGGATGGAGATGGCTATGGCAACGGCGGCGTGAGCGCCGTGGCGTCGTGCGCGTCTCCTGGCCCCGGCTACGTCAACAACCGCACGGACTGCGATGACACCAGCGCCAGCATCAGCCCCGCCCAGTCGGAGGTCTGCGAGTTGACGGGCCCGCAGGTGGACAACAACTGCGACGGGAACACGGAGGGCGCCGTCAACGGCACCGCCTGGTACCGCGACGTGGACGGGGATGGATACGGTGTGAAGACGGACACGCTGAAGCGGTGCATCCGCCCGGCGGGGTATGTGGATGACTCCAGCGACTGCAACGACGCGAACGCGAGCGTGAACCCGGGCCGGACGGAGCTGTGCGAGGCGGGGGCCTTCTCCGACCAGGTGGACAACGACTGCGACGGGGACAAGAACGACGTGGACCCGGACCTGCCGGCCTCTTCGGGCGGGACGCGGCTCTGGTATGGCGACGCGGACCGGGACGGCCACTCGGGCCCTGGCTTCAAGCTGCGCTGGTGCACCAACCCGACGAACCTGGTGGACCCGACGACGGGCAACGTCCTGGTGCAGGGCACCTATCTGGCGACCGAGCCGGATGACTGCGACGACACCCGCGCGGGCGTCTTCCAGCGGTTGATCTGGTACGAGGACCGCGACGGCGACGGTTGTGGCAACCCGCTCGCGGGCCGCGAATCGTGTGGCTCGCCGGCCGGGTGTGGGTTCCCGTTCGTCCTCAACAACAAGGACACCAGCGACAACAACGCGTCCGACTGTCGTCCCTGAAGTCGACCCCCACCGTGTCCTCCACGGTGGGGCCAACGTCCTCCGCGGGGTCCACCTGCTCGCGGAGGACGTGCCAACAAGGCGGCGCTCATTCCGTCTCGGTTCGAGCTTTCTCCAGACACGGAAGCCCGGAGTCCGGGTTTCTGTTGGATGGGAGACAGTCTCGCGAGGCCCTGTCGCCAGCGCGCCGGTGTCTGTCTTCAGCTGGGGCTTCACGACGGAGTGATTGCTCGTGGAGCCCATGAAGACCTCGGTGCGGACGCGTCCCATTCTTGTCGTGGTGGTGATGAGCCTGGTGTTGGGGAGCGCGCTCCCGGCGAGGGCGCAGGAGCAGGGCACGGTGCGGCCCTATGTGCTGGCCGCGACCCGTCTCTACAACGACCTCGAGTACGAGCAGGCGTTGGAGCAGATCTCCCGGGCCAAGCGACTGTCGAAGAGCCAGACGGACGACGCGCTGTTGTCGCTCTACGAGGGCGTCATCCTGGCGGACCTCGGGCAGGCGACCTCGTCCGACGCGGCGTTCAAGGCGGCCCTGTTCCTCCAGCCGGACGCGAAGCTCCCGCTCTCCGTCTCGCCCAAGGTCTCCGAGCGCTTCGAGTTGCTGCGAGGACAGGTGAGGCGTGAGCTGGACGCGGCGGCGCCGCCGCGCGGGCAAGGGGTGACAGCGGAGGTCTCGGATTCCAGCACGGGGGCCTCGATACCTCGGCGGGTGTGGCTGACGGGCGCGGTGGGGGGAGGGCTGCTGGTCGGCTCGGGCGTGACGTGGCTGATGGCGCGGGGGCAGCACTCCAAGCTGACCCAGGCGTCCGGAGCACCCGAGACGATGTCCGGGATGAAGGACACGTCCTCGCGCGGAAGGACCTTCCAGACGGTGAGCGCGGTGCTCGCCGGCGCGGGCGTGGTGGGGCTGGGCGTGGCCACGGGGCTGTATCTCTGGGGTGGAGCGTCGCGGCCTCGGGAACCCGGAGTGGTGTTGGGGACGGATGGCACCTCGGCCTTCGTCTCCGGGAGGTGGCCGTGAAGACGTGCTCGTGGCTCATCGCGCTGCTCTCCAGCGCACTGGGGCTCCTCGCGGGCTGTGTCGACTTCGACGGGGGCGAGAAGACCTGGTGCCAGCGTCATCCAGATGCATGCGCGCCCGCCTTCGAGCAGGTGCCGGCCTCGGTGCTCTACGTGGAGAAGAAGGGGACGCTGCGGCTCCAGGCGGGCGCGAAGGACCCGGCGGGCGCTCCGCTCCAGTTCACCTGGTCCTCGAACGTGGGCAGCCTGGGCCAGGCTCGCGACACGGCCACGACGACGGAGGTCGAATGGACCGCGCCGGAGTGCATCGCTTCTTCCGGGGCGACCGTCACGCTCACCGCGAGCAGCAGGCTGGGGGCGTCCACGCAGGTGACGGTCTTCGCCATCGGCATTCCGGAGTGCCCACGGATGGACGGCACGAGCAGCCTCACGGCGGCGCGCTCGGGCCACACGGCGACGCTCCTGTACTCCGGCGTGGTGCTGGTGACCGGAGGGGAGTCCTCGGGCGCCGCGCTCGATGTCTCGGAGGGCTATTCCCCCAGGGACAAGAGCTGGTCTTCGGCCGGGAGGATGGGCACGGCGCGCGTCGGACACACGGCGGTGCGGCTGTTCTCGGGCACGGTGCTGGTGACGGGCGGCCGCGACGCGAGCGGCGCGCTGAAGAGCGCGGAGTTGGTGACCCAGGACTTCACGTGGACTGCCGCGCTGAGTCCCGCGACGGCGCGCCAGGGCCACGCCGCGGCCCTCCTGGACAGCGGCAAGGTGCTGGTGACGGGGGGCTCCGATGACAGCGCCGTGGTCACCACCTCGGAGCTCTACTTCCCGGGGGATGGCATCGACCCGGTGCCGAAGTGGAGCACCACCGTCAGCGCTCCCGTGGCCCGCGACCGCCCCGTGGCCACCGTGGTGGGTGCGGGGAAGAAGGTGCTGGTGACGGGCGGCAGGACGGAGGGCGGCGGGTATCCGACCAGCGCGGATGTCTTTGATTCGGCGACGGAGACCTGGACGCAGGTGGACGCGGTGGGGGAGGGCCGCATCGACCACGCGGCGACGTTGCTCGAGTCCGGGAGGGTGCTGGTGACGGGTGGGAGGCATTCCGGAGGAGCCCTGGGTTCGACGGTGCTGGTCGACGTGGAGAAGCGGGTGGCGACCCCGGGTCCGCCGCTGACGACACCTCGGTATGGCCACACGGCGACGTTGCTGCGCTCCGGCCAGGTGTTGATCACCGGCGGCCTCGGTGTCGGAGGCGAGGCGCTCGCCTCGACGGAGCTCTTCGACCCGCAGACGGGGACCTGGTCACCCACGAGGCCGCTCGCGGCGGGCCGGCATGACCACACGGCCATCCTGCTGGACGAGGGGAGGGTGCTGCTGGTGGGGGGCGTGGGGACCGGAGGTGTGCTGGCCTCGGCCGAGGTCTACGACCCGGGAACGAAGACGTGGACGAACGCGAAGCACCTGTACGTGCCGCGAGGCAACCATACGGCCACGCTGCTCGCGAGCGGACGGGTCCTGGTGGCGGGCGGCAGCAACAAGGTGGACGAGACCACCGTCTACCTCTCGTCTGTCGAGCTGTACGAGCCCGCGTCGGGGGACTGGCGCGCGGTGCCGCCCCTGCGGGTGGCGCGTGATGGCCACACCGCGACCTTGCTGGCGTCGGGTGGCGTCCTGGTGGTCGGCGGCTACAACAACAGCAGCCACGTGGCGGAAGTGGAGCTCTTCGACCCCGCCACGGAGCAATGGCTCCCGGGAGGCCAGCTCGAAAAGGGACGGGACCTCCATACGGCCACCCGGCTGTCCTCGGGCAAGGTCCTGGTCGCGGGAGGTCACGAGGACGAGGGCCCCGTCGCCACGTCGGTGCTGTATGACCCCGCCACGGGGCGCTGGTCGTCCACCGGCACGATGACGACGGCCCGCAGCGCCCACACCGCGACCCTGCTTGCCTCGGGCAAGGTGCTGGTGACGGGCGGCTATTCAGACAAGCCGGGCATCGCGGACCCGCTCCAGAGCGCGGAGGTCTACGACCCGTCGACGGAGCGGTGGTCCCCCGTGAAGAGCCTCGCGTCCAGGCGCGGCAGCCACACGGCGACGCTCCTGCCGACGGGGAAGGTGCTGGTGGCCGGGGGCTACATGGCGAAGCTGGGCCAGGGCTCGCTGAAGACCGCGGAGCTCTACGACGAGGTCACCGGGACGTGGACCGAGACCCCGTCCTTCGTGGAGATGCGCGGTGCGCATACCGCCACGCTCCTGCCCTCCGGAAAGGTGCTCATCGCGGCGGGCCATGGGGGGCACGAGGACCGGTTCTACCTCTCGCCTTGCGAGCTGTATGACCCGGCCACCGGGCAGTGGTCGCCCACCAGCGGCGTGTTGACGCCTCGCGAGAACGCCACGGCCACGTTGCTGCCCTTGGGCAAGGTGCTGGTGGTGGGAGGGTATGGCTACAACGGGATGGTCCACTGGGAGGCGGAGCTGTTCCTACCGTGAGGCGGCCGTCATGGGGGGCCTTCGGCGGTCGCGGTGCAATCCCTTGCGGGTGAGCTGGACGCGGGAATCACATGCGAATGCTTGCGCCAGCTTTCTCCTCCGCGGCCGCTGCGATATGACAGCCCATGCAGAAGGCTCTCGAAATCCATGGGGGGATGCCGCGTGTCGGATTCATCAGACGACGTGCTGCGCCATGTTGGACAGTCAGCGCAGGGAGTCCGGGAAGCGGAGACGGCTGCCCGTCAGGTTCGAGCTGGTGAGCCACCCGTCCAGGCGGTGAAGCCATTGGAGAATGCCCTGCGGCAGCTGCCAGGGGTTCAACAGGCGACACAACAGCTCCAGCGAATCCAGCAGGTCGCGGCCGTGGCGCAGGGGGCCCTGGGCGCCGTGGGTGGGTTGGAGGCCTTGTCGGGGCTGGTCCAGGCTCTCGGTGGCCAGCCGCCCTTGGACAAGGTGCGCTTCTCCTTCCAGTCCAGCGCCGCCCCCGGCGCTGGCTGGCGCGTGGTGGCCTTGCACGCGCGAGAGGGGCTCAGCGAGGTCTACACCTGTGGGGTGGACCTGGCCAATGAGCACCTGGACGCGGACGTGGACGGTCTGCTCGGCTCGTCCGCGGAGGTGCTCATCGCCCACGAGGCGGGCGCGCGCCGCCTGTGCGGCATCGTCCATCGGGTGGAGCATCTGGGCTCCCAGGCGGGGCATCTGCTGGCACGCGCGCACGTGGTGCCCGCGCTCTGGTCGCTGTCGTTGCGCAAGGACCAGCGCATCTTCCAGGAGAAGAGCGTCCCGGAGATTCTCGAGGAGGTGCTCCTCCAGGCGCTGCGGCCCTTCGAGCGGCCCTTCCGGTTGGAGCTCAACCGCGAGTACCTGCCGCGTGAGTACTGCGTGCAGTACCGGGAGTCGGACCTGGAGTTCGTCCAGCGCCTCATGGAGGAGGAGGGCATCGTCTTCTACTTCGACCACTCGGGGGAGAAGGAGGAGCTGGTCCTCATCGAGGAGAACGAGCAGTCGCCCGCGTGTCAGGCGGTGATGGGGACGCCCATCACGGTGAAGGGACCGGAGGCGGCGACCGCCTCGGATGAGTGTCTTCGCCACTTCGACTATTCGCAGCAGCTGCGCACCACCAGCACGGTGGTGCGGGACTTCAACTGGACGCACCCCGACTACGACCTGACACGCGAGTCCCGGAGCAAGGATGAGCTGGGCCGGGAGCGAGAGTCCTACGAGTACCCCGCGCCGCTGCTGGGGCCGTACGACCTGAAGGAGAAGAAATACAAGTACGAGCCGGCCCAGAAGCAGGAGCTCCTGCGCCGTCAGGCCTTCCAGGCCGAGGGCAAGCGGGGCGTGGGAGAGGGCTACGTGACGGGCTTCACGCCCGGCTACATGTTCGAGCTGACGGGACATGGCCACGCCGCGCTGGACCAGTGGTACCTGCTCACCCGGGTGGAGCACCACGGCGACGCGTCCGAGGAGCTGACCCAGGATTCACTGTCGTTGCTCGCGCCGGGCGAGCCGCGTGAGCGCTATCGCAACACGTTCGAGTGCATCCCCCTGGATGTGCCCTTCAGGCCCGAGCGTCGGCGTCCGCGCGCGAGGATGGCCGGCTTGCAGACGGCGACGGTGGTGGGGCCGGCCAGCGAGGAGATCCACACCGACGAGCATGGCCGCATCAAGGTGCAGTTCCATTGGGACCGGCAGGGGAAGCGGGACGAGAAGAGCTCCTGCTTCCTGCGCGTGGCGCAGGCCTGGGCGGGGCTGGGGTGGGGCTTCGTCTTCCTGCCTCGCATCGGCATGGAGGTGCTGGTGGACTTCCTGGAGGGGGACCCCGACCGGCCGCTGGTGGTGGGCTGTGTCTACAACGGGAAGAACACGCCGCCGTATGCGCTGCCCGAGCACAAGACGCGCAGCACCATCCGCACGTCCAGCTCCAAGGACAGCGACGGGTTCAACGAGCTGCGCTTCGAGGATGCCAAGGACGCCGAGGAGCTCTTCCTGCACGCGCAGAAGGACTTCAACGAGGTGGTGTTGCACAACCACACCACGTCGGTGAAGGCGAACCAGACGAACGCGGTGGATGGCTCGCAGTCGGAGACGGTGGGGGGCAATCAGTCGATGTCGGTGACGGGCACTCGCACCAAGTCCGTGGACAAGGACGAGACGACCACCGTCAAGGGCAAGCGGACGGAGACGGTGGACAAGGACGAGGACATCACCATCAAGGCCACCCGCACGGAGAAGGTCACCGGGAAGGAGACGCTGACCTTGGATGGCGGGCGGGAGGCGACGGTGAAGACGCAGGAGAAGCTCACCGTCAATGGCAACCGCCAGGAGACCATCAACGGCAATGACGACCTCACCGTCACCGGCTACCGGAAGGACCACGTCACCGGCGTCTACGAGATGAAGGGCGACGCGCAGGTGAAGGCGCTCCAGGGGGAGGTGAGCATCACCCTCCAGGACAAGATCGACATCATGGGGAGCGGCAAGGTGATCGAGATCCACAATGGCGCTGGGGCGTCCGTGAAGCTCGAGGGAGGGAAGATCGATGTGTCGGCTCCGAGCGAACTCAACCTGCAATGCGGTGACGCGAGCATCTCGCTCAAGAGCAGCGGCATCATCGAGATATCAGGTGTGACCGAGGTCAGCTTGAGCTCGAATGGAAGCAACGTGAAGCTGTCTCCCGCGGGAGTGGAGAGTTCGGGGAACAAGATCAACTCCTCGGCTGGAGGCGTCCACGAGATCTCCGGTGCAGTGGTGAAGATCAACTAGCGCCGCGGAAGGGTTGACATGGACTCGCTGGCGCAACCGCTGATGCGGGTGGTGAAGGCAGTGCAGCAGTTCATCATTGCTCCGGAGGTGAGGCTTCTGCACGTCGTCACGGAGCCCTCGTTGCGGCTCGCGGTGCTGGAGCACATCGCGGCAGGGGAGCACCATGGACGCAATCACTCTCCCTTCTTCGTCCTGGAGACCCCAACCTGGGATGGCGTGGACGAGTGGGAAGGGCGCGCGGAGGAGCTGCGCTCGGACTACGAAGAGCTGCGCGCCGCGTTGGCCAAGGAAGGGCAGGGCCTGTCCCTGCCGGAGATCTGGCCCCAGGTGAATGGACAGCGGGGCCTGGTGCTCTTCTGTCTGGAGCTCTCCGAGGCGTTGCGGCGCTTCCGCGCTCCTCCCTTCGATGGCGTCGTGTTGGTGCTGGCTCCCGTGGAGGTCCGGGAGGCCGAGCGGTGGGTCTCCGAGCTGAAGGTCCTGCTGACCCGCAAGGAATTGCGAAAGGCGCGCCTCATCGTCGTGGAGGCGGATGGGCCCCACGGCGGAGCCCTGGCCATGGCGCTCGCGAAAGAGGCCTTTCAGGTGGATGCCAGGCCCGACGAGAAGCATCTGCGTGAAGACATGGCGCAGCTGCTTTCGGGCATGGCTGCTGCTCCCGAGGGAGCCTCGGGCGCGCAGGTCGTGGGGGCCGCGGGGCCACGGGTCCATCCCCCGCCTCGAGCGAATGCTTCGCCGCCCATGTCCGACACCCGGCGCGAGGAACTGGCTCGGGAGCTGAAGATGGCTCCAGCCCTGCTCGAGCCGGGCTTCCAGCAGACGCTGCGCCTCAAGATACTCTCCGCGGCTCATTGCATGCGGGAGGGCCAGGCCGTCCAGGCCATCCAGATCCAGCGCGAGGTTCGGGACCTGTGTCTTGGCGCGGGGCTGAACCGCGAGGCTGTCACCCTGGAGCTGGTGCTGGGGGGCTACGTGCTTCAATCGAATCAGGCCTCCCAGGCATTGGGAGTCTTCCGTGACGCACGCAAGCGGGCCGAGGCGCATCAGTTGGCGGAGCTGGCCGTCCAGGCCCAGCTCTCCACGGCATCCACGCTCCTGGTGCTTCAGCGCACCGAGGATGCGGCCCTTGCCTATGCGGAAGCTGGCCGGCTGGGATTGGCTGCTTCCCAGCCCATCCTCGCCATTGAAGGCTACCGGATGTGTGGCCAGGTCCTCGCGGGGGGCGGAAAGGTCGCGGAGGCCACTGCCGCTTGGCGGAAGGCACTCGATGCCGCGGACCTGGTTCCACGGGCCGAGGGCCCGGTCTCCTCCGCTCCAGAGGTCGCTCGTCAGCTCGCGGCCCTTTGCCGCAAACACGGTCTCAAGGTCCAGGCGGAGTCACTCGAAGCGCAAGCCGTGACCTTGGAGGCGCCACCCGTCCGCCTCGTCCAGGAGGCCTGACGTCCATGCTCCAAAGCTCCTTCTTCGATCCAGTCGTCGGACTCGACATCCATATCGTTCTGGTGCCCATGCCAGCGCCGGTGCCGACCCCCGTGCCCATGCCTTTCGTCGGGTGGGTGTTCGACCCGGTGGGGCTGGCCGTCGGGGCCGCCATTGGAATGGCGACGGGCGGTGGTCCCGGTCTGGTGATGGTCAACTCCTTGCCTGTGACCAACGCCGGGACGAACGTCACCAACCTGATGACGATGCCCCACCTGCCCGTTCCAGGCGTGGCCTTCGCAAAGGGACTGCCAGGCAACGACGCGGAGCTGTTTTTCGGCAGTCATGATGTCAAGCTCGCCGGAAGCCTGGGGGTCCGGCTGGGCGAGATCGCCATGAGCTGCAGCGACCCGGTGCGGCTTCCCACCAGCGTGGTGTTGGCCATCCCCAAGGGCCGGCCCGTATTGACGATTCGTCCACCGGTTCCGGACCTCCAGGGCATCGCGATGCGCCTCGTGATGTTGGGGGCCATGCGGCTGCTGAGGGCCGCCGCGCGTGGCGGTGCACGGTTGTTCCGGGCGTTGAGGGCTGGCCAGCGCAATAGCGGGCGATGGGCGCGGGTCAGTGGCGCGCTGCGAGATGCCGTCGACAGGATTGCCCCCGAGCGGTTTCGTGATCGGCTCAAGCGTGCGGTGTGTTTCGTGACAGGTCACCCGGTCGATGTGGCCACCGGGCGCGTGTTCACGGACAACATCGACTTCGAACTGCCAGGGCCGCTGCCGCTGGTCTTCGAGCGCGTCTACTCCTCCTCCTTGTCCTGGCGTCACGGGCCACTCGGGCATGGGTGGAGCCACTCCCTGAATCAACAGGTGTGGTTGGAGCCCGACAAGGTGGTTCTGCTCGCCGAAGATGGGCGGGAGATAGAGTTCCCCACGGACCGCCTTCCCGGGCGCGTCATCCGGGGAGGGCAGTCCATCGAAGATCCCACCAACCGGCTGACGCTGCGGGCGCTGGGGCACTTCCGCTGGGAGGTGGAATCCGCGGATGGGGTCGTGCGTGAGTTTGCTCGTGTTCCAGGAGGAGACACGCGCCGCGCCAGGTTGCTGAACATCCGCAGCCGGGATGCGCACCACTCCATCCAGCTGACGTACAACGCCCAGGGACAGCTCGAATGGGTGCGGGACTGTGGTGGTCGGATGATCGGCTTCACGCACGACGAGCGGGGACAACTGCGCGAGGTGAAGCTTCCCTCCGCGCGGGGAACGGGCTTCTCTCGCCACCTCTCGTACGACTACAGCGACAGCGGGGACCTGGTGAGCGTGGTGGACGCGGCGGGGCACTCCTGGCGGTTCGAGTACCAGGGCCACCTCCTGGTCCAGGAGCGGGATCGCGCCGGGCTCAACTTCTACTTCCAATATGATGGACTGGGGGCGATGGCCCGCTGTGTCCGCACCTGGGGCGACGGTGGCATCTACGACCATGTCCTCTCCTACGACCTCCAGAACCGGAGGACGATCGTGGAGGACAGCCTGGGGGCCGTCTCCGTCTACGAGCTGGACGCGCTGGGCATGGTGGTGAAGGTCGTGGACCCGCACGGCGCGGTGACGCGGCACGAGTACGACGAGGACTGTGGCTTGCTGGCGCGGGAGACGGACGCGCTCGGCCACTCGCTCGCGATGGCGTATGACAAGCGGGGCAACATCGTGAGCGTCACGCCCGCCGATGGGGCGACGGTCCAGATCAAGTACGACCCGCGGAACCTCCCGGTCCAGGCCACGAACGTGGTGGGGTCCACCTGGGAGTGGTCCTACGACCTGGAGGGGCACCTCACCGAGCTGGTGACGCCCACCGGTGAGTGGGAGCGTTGGGGATGGCGGGGTGGGGTCCTGGTCTGGGCGGATGCTCCGGGTGAGGGGCGCACCACGCTGGAGCATGACGCTCAGAAGAACGTCATCCTGAACCGAGCCCCGACTGGCGCCACGACCGAGTACGAATACGACGGGCATGGCCGCGTGGTGCAGGTGAAGGACCCACGAGGCGCGCTCACCCGGTTGAAGTATGACGTCCTCGGACAGTTGCTCCAGGTGGAGCTGCCCTCGGGGGTGGTACGGGAGTGGGCCTATGACGCGCAGGGCAACATGCTGGAGTCACGAGACTCGACCCGGCACATCCGTTACCGCTACGGGCACTTCCACAAGGTCGTGGTGCGCGAAGAGGCGGATGCCCGGCTGCGCTTTGGCTACGACACAGAGGGCCAGCTGACGAGCATCATCAACGAAGCTGGCGAGGTCCACACGTTCACCTTCAACGCCAGCGGGCAGCTTCAGGATGAAACCGGCTTCGATGGCAGAACGCGTTCCTACCAGCATGACGAACTGGGCAGGGTGACGAAGCGGGTGCTGCCGAGTGGCCGCAGCTCCCAGTTCACGTATGACGCCGTGGGCCGCTTGCTCGCCCAGCAGCATTCGGATGGGACTGCCGCGGAGTTCACCTACCGGCCCGATGGGGCCCTGCTCCTGGCGAAGAACGAGGTGTCCATCGTCCGCTTCGAGCGGGACGCCTTGGGCCGGGTGGTGCGCGAGGTGCAAGGGGAGGACGCCGTCAGCTCCCGCTTCGACCTCCAAGGCGAGCGCGTCCTCATGGAGACCACCCTGGGCGGCCATTTGTCCGTGGTGCGGGGAGGCTCGGGTGAAGTGGCTGCCCTGCACTACGGCGGCTCCTCGCTGGACGCCACGCCCTCCGTGGTGTGCTTCGAGAGAGACGTCGTCGGGTTGGAGATGGCGCGTCTGTTGCCAGGAGGCGTCCGCGTGGAGTGGCAGCGGGATGTGGCGGGACGCTTCGTGGGACGGCGCATCACGCGCCACACCGCGGGCGCGCCCCAACGGCCGTTGGACTCACGCACCTACCAGTGGCGCGGAGAGGATCAGATCGCCGCCCTCATCGATAGCCAGCGGGGTCCCACCGGCTACGTGCATGATGCTCAAGGACGCCTCGTCGCCCAGGTGACGCCCCGAGGCACCCTCCATCGTGCCATGGACCCGGTGGGCAATGTCTTTCGGACCCCGTCCGGGAGTGACAGGCGCTATGCGAGCGGGGGCCGGCTCGAGGAGGCGGAGGGCGCCCGGTACTTCCATGACGAGGATGGCAACCTGACGGAGAGGGTGGAGGCGGGCGGCAGCCGCTGGCACTACCGCTGGAATGGCTCCGGCATGCTCTCCGAGGTGGAGCGTCCGGACGGGCTCCATGTGCGCTTCGAGTATGACGCCTTCGCTCGACGCACGTGCAAGACATTGGTGCGTCCAGGCGAAGACGGGAGTGAGACGGTGGAGCGAGAGGTCCGCTTCATCTGGGACGGCCACACCCTGGTGCACGAGCTCTCGGACGATGTCGGCTTGACGACGTGGTACTTCGAGCCAGCATCTTTTGCTCCCTTCGCGAAGGAGAAGGACGGTCGCCGGTGGGACGTCGCCACCGACCATCTCGGCACGGCCACGGAGATGTATGAAGAGGGGCGCTGCGTCTGGAGCATGCGCCTGGACATCTGGGGAGAGCCCTCCTACGAGGTGGGCGCGCCCTCGGACTGTCCTTTCCGGTGGCCGGGACAGTACTGGGATGAAGAGACGGGGCTGTCGTACAACCGCAGCCGGTACTTCGAGCCAGCGAATGGCCGCTATCTCTCTCCAGATCGAATGGGCGTGCTGGGAGGCATGGCCCTCTACGGATACGCGCTGGATCCGGTCCTCTTCGATGACCCGCTGGCGTTTGATTGGAATTACCGCCTCGTTGATGCGAATGGAGACCCGTACTACTACGGCCGCGCGAGTGACAACGACACGCCCGAAGGCGTCGCGCGTCGGCACTCCGGGACGGTGGGGAAGAAGAATGTGAGGTTCGTGCCAGGCTCGGATAGCTTGGAGCCCATCACTCCCAGGGGGACGGGCGGGAGCACGGTCCGGGGCATCGAGCAGTTGGGCATCCAATCGGGTGGCCCCGGCGGAAAGACGACGGCGATTGGCCGACGGGGCACGAACGGCGGCAATGTCCGAGGCAACAACATTCGAGGAGTCGACCCCAGGCATCCGCGGAAGCGAGGGTTCATGCAAGCGGGACGGACCCACCTGACTCGCTCGGGCGTGACGAATGCCAGCGAGCTGTCAACGCTCTCTCGTGATGAATGGGCCCATGGGAAGAAAGGGTGCAAATGACCGCCGTGCTGGAAAGGGTGCGACCCCATGTCCTCCGCGCCTATTACGAGACGACCTATGGCCAAGGCGGTGGAAGGCATGCGTTCGACGGCGCGACGCTGGAGGAGTATCTCGCGCTTGCGCGCATCGTGTATCCCAGGCTGTCGGACAAGGAACTCCTGCAGCGCGCCCCACCTCACCTGAAGGAGCTGCGAGCCTCCGCGGCGACGGCCTCTGAGTCCCGCCCTCCTCAGGTGCCCGAGCAGCCCGAGTGGCAGTTCATCTCCAAGAAGGACCGTGTCGATCTCGGCGAGTATGTCCAGCAATCGCCCCCGCGTATCCGGGTGAGCGAGGTCAAGAACATCGTCGGGCTCGAGAAGGTGCGGGGCTCGCCCGTGACGAGGCTTGCGTTCAACAAATGCGGCTCTGAAGGACGCAAAGTGTTGCAACCCGCCCTGGTCCTCGAGGAGCTGGAGGCCCGCTGGATCGATCCGGAGTGGATCCCTGCTCTTCTGGGGAGTGTCTCAGCGGAGAAGCTCTGGTTTGATTGGGACGAGGAACAGCCATGGAACGCTCGGGCGCTGAAGCACATGGAGATTTCACATCTCCAGGTGGACGTCCCCGTGCTGATGGGACTCGCGAATTTGAAGGCCCAGCGCTTCGAGACGGCCTATGTCACCTGTGTCGCGGATGCCGGTGACCTCAAGGAAGGGCTGGCGGGCTCTGCGCGAACGCTGAGCGAGCTGACCATCGGGGCACATGTGCCCTTCGGGCCGGAGGTGGTGGCTGGGCTTCAGAAGCTGAAGCGACTGCGCATCGGGGCGTACCCGGAGTTCCGGCAACGGTGGATCGATTGGGCCGTCGGCCATCGGGAAGTGAGCTGTCTGTTCGACCCTCCCGTGACGTTCATCCGTGAGGGGGCTCCCTCGTTGGCGGAGATGCACCGGGACGTTCCCATCCTCGTCACCCGGCCCAAGCGGGGCACGCCCAAGTACCGCGTGGAGTACGACGTGGTGGGGGAATGCGAGCTGGACTTCGATGACAATGGGGACCTCGAGGACGCGCTGAAGGCGGCCGCGCGGCAGCAGAAGCTGAAGGTGCAGTGGGGGAGTGAGGCCGATACCCTGGTGGCGACCGCGGCCGATGTGGACACGTGTCGATGGGTCATCGACACCGCCTTGGGCTTCGCCACCTGACCCGCGGGTTGTCTCCGCGAGCCAGTCTGGCACGCAGGGGTCAGACCTGGGACTCGATGTGCCTGCGGCGCTCCTCCAGGCCCGCGCGCTCGACGTCGGACAGCTCGGGCAACTGGAGCCAGGCGCAGAGCAGGGCGTACTCGTAGCTGGCGTAGTCCTGGGTGTGCTGGTCCAGGGACTGGAAGAGGGCGCGGACCTCGGCGCGGGCCTCGGGCGTCGTGCGTGCCACGTGGGCCAGCGTCACGAGCGCGGCCTCCACCGTCCAGTCCATGGGGCCCTTCGCCAGGGCGAGCAGGAGCGTGCGTCGCCGTGAGTCGAGCCAGGCTTCCTCGCGGGTCGCGATGACGAAGGCACTGGCCAGCTGGATGCGCTGCAGCCACGCCCAGGTGGAGTGGCTTCCTCGCGGCGGCGGTGGATGCACCATGGCCCGGGCGATGGCCTCGGGCTCGTGGGCGCTCAACGCGCGGGACGTCCGTGCCGCCTCACGCCACCAGTCCTCGCGCTGGAAGGGCACGCTGGCCAGCTCCGCGAGCGCCGTGCCCACCTCCTCGGGAGGTGGCGTGACCGCGCGGCTCGGCCGTGTGTCCGTGTAGCTCCACAGCGTGAACTCCACCGGCTCGATGGGCTGGCGCGGGTCGGGCCGCTGCACCTGCTGGACGACGACGTCGACGACGCAGGGAAAGCCGCGCCACTCGCGATGGAGCTCCCACGCCAACTGGACGCTGGGCGCTTCGAGCCACTGGGTGGAGAGCTTCACCTTCGGCGGTGTGTTCCCTGACGCCGCGGGAGGCTGGAGGCTCATCTGCCGCAGGGCGTGGATGCCCGCGTCGATTCGCTGGGGCAGGTAGTCCACCCACGGCGTGAGCTCACGCGTGCTGGAGGCCACGAGCCGGCTCTCGCGCGAGGGGCCCGGCATCGTGTCCGCCACCGACAGCAGGCGCTCCAGGGCGTCGCGCTGCGGGTGCTCGCGGAACTGGAGGGCGGCCATGGCGGCCTGCGCCCAGGTGCTGGCCGGGTCATGGCTCAGCGCCGCCTGATACCAGTTGAGCGCTTCGTCGAAGCGTTCCTCTTCACGCAGCATGTCCGCGATGTCCAGCCGCGTGGCGTTCTGGGTGGCGTCGTGGCGCAGCGCCGCCTGATAGGCCTCGAGCGCGAGCGTCACGTCACCTCGTGCGCGGTGGATGGTGGCCAGGAGCATGGCCGTGAGCCAGTTCGGAATGGTGGCATGGGCCTCGGTGGCCACGCCGAGCGCCTCATCCAGCCGACCGAGACGATGGAGCAGGGTGCCGCGCAGCCACGCCACGGCCGAGTGGGTGGGATGCCGGGTCGCGAGGCGTTCCAGCACCTGAAGCACCCGAGGGGGGACGCTCGGGTCGGTGGGCGCCAGCCTCGTGAGGGTGACGCTCAGCAGGCTCAGGGTGGGCTCGATGGGGGCCTGCTCGGCGACACCCTGGGCCTCCAGCCAGGGGAGGCCCCAGCGCACGAAGTCCGTGTCGCGCTTCGCGTGGACCCCCTGCGAGAGCAAATCGACGGCCTGGGCGGCCTGACCTTCCTCGTGGAGCATCCACGCGCGCACCGCAACGGTGGCGAAGGACACCCGGCCCTGCAGGGGGACGATTCGCAACGGGTCGGGGCCCGCGTCCTGCTTGATGCGCCGCAGCAGCTCCAACCATTCGGGGCGGGTGACGTCCGAGCTCAGCGCGCAGCCCACATGGTAGGCCGCGTGGGGGAGCTCGCCCGCGAAGAGCGCCTCCGCGGCGAAAGAGGCGTCCTGCTCCGGCGTGGGTCGAAGTGAGGCGTGTTTGCAGTCCATGTCGAGGACCACGGTACTTCGCCGACCCTGGTTCCGCCACGGCTGGAGCGTCCCAGCGGGAGCTTCCACGCTCCGACAGGGATTGAGTCACCCGTGCCCGCGAGACGGAGCGCTCGCGGGCACGGTTCCTCTCAAGGCGCCTGGGTCAGCGTCTCCAGCCCCGAGGCGAAGAGCACGGCCGCCTCCGCTTGCTGCACCGCCTCACGTTGCTCCAGGTGCTGCAGCCGCAGGTCCTTCAGCGAGCGGAACGCGTCGAGCAACTCCAGGATGCTCCCGCGTCCTTCGCGGTACGCGTCCTCGGCCATGCGCCGCAACGTGGGCAGGCGCTCCACCACGTCCCGCTCCAGCGTGGCCAGGGCGCGATGCCTGCCCGCCAGCACCGCGTGCGCGCGGGAAAGCTCCGCCCGGGCTTCGGCGACCTCCGCGTCCAGCGTCCGGGTCTCCGCGTCCACCTCCGCCGAGGCACGAGCGATGGCGCCCTGGTTCCGGTCGAACAGCGGCATCGGCAGCGACAGCCCGAGATACCCCATCGTGCTGTCCTCCCGCCGCGTCACCACCGCGCCCGCCTCGAGCGAGGGCACCGGCATCCGCTCCCGCTTCGCCACCGCGAGCCCACCCCGAGCCACGGATTGCCGCTGCCGCGCCGCCACGAGCGACGGCCGATGTTGCACGCTCGCCTCCCACAGCCGGCCCAGCTCCGGAAGAGCCCCCGTGGCTCCCAGCGTCCCCGCGGCCCGTGGGCTCCAGCCTGGTCGACCGAGGAGCGCCGCCAGCCGGCCCGCGGCGTCGTCGACGCTGGCCTTCGCGTTGAGGACCTCGACCTCCAACGTGCGTCCCTCCACCTCGATGCGCTCCACGTCGTACCGGCTGGAGTCACCCGCGGCGGCGCGACCCTTCACCACCTTCTCCACGCGCCCCAGGTCCACGGAGGTCTCCTCGAGCAACCGCAGCGCCTCCTGGCTGGAGAGCAGGGACGCGAAGGCCTCGCGAACGGAGAGCTCCCGCTCCGCGAGCGACGCCGTCACCCGGGCCTTCTCCGCCGCCACGCTCCGCTCGGCGAGCTCCCGTCGAACGCCGCGCTGCCCGAAGAGCAACAGCGGCTGCTCCACCGTGAACTGATGCGACATCGACGAGCCCGTGTTGGCCCCGTGCAGCAGCCGCTGCCCGCCGTAGTTGAACGACGGGTTGGGCAGGATGCCCGCCGCGATGCGCTCCGTCCGCGCCACGTCCACGCGGGCCTTCTCCGCCGCCATCCACGGGCTGTCCTTGGACAACAGCTCCAGGGCCTGGGGCAGGGTGATGACCTCGGGTGGCACGACGGCGGCGGGCTCCTCCGCGCGGGCCCCCACCGACGTCAGCGCCCAGCACAAACCCCACATCGACACGAGGCGCCTCATGCCGCCACCCCCTCGGCCTTGCCCGCTTCATGGCTGGCGGCCGGCACCACGTGCGTCAAGCCCGAGGCCCCCGCGTCCTCCTCCTCTTCCTCCGAGGCGGCGGTGGGGCTCCGGTTCCCCACGATGACCGAGTAGAACGCGGGCAGCGCGAACAGCGACACCAGCACCGCCGTCACCAGTCCGCCGATGATGACGATGGCGAACGGGCGCTGCGTCTCGCTCCCCGCGCCGCTGGAGAGCGCCGCCGGCATCAACCCCAGCATCGCGAGCAGCGCCGTCATCAACACCGCGCGGAACCGGCTCGCCGCGCCGCGCGGGAGCGCCGTCTCCAGCGCTTCGCCCAGCTTCCGCCGGTCATCCACCGCGCTCACCACCAGCAGCGACGCGAGGCACACCTGGCCCAGCAGGGTGATGAACCCCACCGCCGCGCTGACGGACAGCGGAATTCCCGTGAGCGCCAGCGCCAGCACGCCGCCGCACATGGCGAAGGGTGCGCCCGCGAGCACCGCGCCCGCGCTGCGCATGGAGCCCAGCGCCGCGTACAGGAGCGCGAACACCACCAGGAAGGACAGCGGCACGATGACCGCCAGCCGTCCGAGCGCGCGCTCCTGGTTCTCGAACTCGCCGCCCCACTTGAAGAACATGCCCTCGGGAATCGTCACCTCACGCTCCACCGTGGCCATGGCCTCCTGAATCGTCGAGCCCATGTCCCGTCCCTCGACGTTGAACTTCAGCGCCAGCGTGCGGCTGTTCGCCTCGCGGTTGATGCTCGCGCGGCCCAGCGCCTTCTCCAGCCGCGCCACCTCGCGCAGCGGCACGTGTCCACCGCCCGAGGTGGGCACGAGGATGTCGCCGATGCGCGACTCGTCCTCCTTCTCGGTGCCGGGCAGCAGCACGCGCACGGGCACGGGGCGCTCCTGCTCCCACAGCTCCGTCACCACCTTGCCGCCCAGCGCCGTCTCGACCAGGTCCTGCGCCGTGGACACGTCCACGCCCACCCGGGCGAGCGCCTGCCGGTCCAGCACCACCTGGAGCTGCGGCACGCTCGAGTCGCGATACAGCCCCAGGTCGACCACGCCCTCCACGTCCTGCAGCGCGGTGACGGCCTTCTCCAGCGTGCCGCGCATGGCCTCCAGGTCCGTGCCGAAGACCTTGAGCACCACCTTCCCGCGCACGCCGCTGATGGCCTCCTCCACGCTGTCCTTGATGGGCTGCGAGAAGTTGAAGCTCACGCCGGGAATCTCCAGCAGCGACGCGCGCATCTCGCGCACCAGCCGCTCCTTGTCCCAGCCGTCCCGCCACGTCTCCGTCGGCGTGAAGCGCACGAAGGTCTTCCCCATGTTGACGGACTCGTTGTCGGTGCCGTCCTCCGGGCGCCCCTGCTCGACGAGCACCTCCTTCACCTCGGGGAAGTCCAGGAGGCGCTTGCGCACCTCCAGGAGGATGTCCGCGCCCCTGGCCAGGGAGATGCTCGCGGGCATCTCCACGAAGACGTTGATGTCGCCCTCGTCCAGCTCGGGCAGGAACTCGCTGCCCACGCGCGAGCCCACCACGCCGGTGAGCACCACCAGCGCCGCCATGGAACCGAACACCAGGGCGCGGCGCGGCATCAGCCAGATCACCGCGCGCGCATAGGCCTCGCGCAGGGTGACGAGCAGCCTGGGCTCCTTCACCTCGGCGTCCTTGGGCCTCAAGAGCAGGGCGCACAGCGCGGGCACCACCGTGAGCGCGAAGACGAGCGCCCCCACGAGCGCGAAGCTGTAGGTCAGGGACAGCGGGCGGAAGATGCGACCCTCCACGCGCTCCAGCGTGAAGACGGGGATGAGCGCGGCGATGATGATGGCCATGGCGAAGAAGGTGGGCCGGGCCACGTCGAGCGCCGAGTGCAGGATGAGCCCCAGCATCTCGCGCCGCTTCCGGGGCCGCTTCACGCCCGCTTCGTGCAGCACGTTCTCCACCAGCACCACCGCGCCGTCCACGAGGATGCCGAAGTCGATGGCGCCCATGGAGATGAGGTTCGCGGGCAGCCCCACCATGCGCAGGCCGATGAAGGCCGTGAGCAGTGCCAGCGGGATGACGGACGCGACGATGAGCGAGCAGCGCATGCTGCGCAGGAACAGCCACGCCACGGCGACCACCAGGAGCGCGCCGTGCAGCAGGTTGTGGTGCACCGTGGACAGCGTCTGGCCCACGAGCACGTTGCGGTCATAGAACGGCTCGATGCGCATGCCCTTGGGCAGCACCTGCTCGTTGAGCTCCTTCACCTTGGCGTGCACGCCCTCCAACACCGTGCTGGGGTTCTCTCCCCGGCGCAGCAGGACGACGCCCTCGGTGACGTCCATGTCCAGGTCGTGGCTCACCGTGCCCCGGCGCGGCGTGTGGGAGGCCACCACGCGCGCGACGTCACCCACCGTCACCGGCGTGCCGTCCTCGCTCTTGAGGACGATGTCCTGCACGTCCTTGGCGCCCTTGAGGTAGCCCACGCCCCGGATGAGCAGCTCCTGGTCGCCCTGTCGGAGGAAGCCTCCTCCCACGTTGCGGTTGGAGCGCTCCAGCGCCTCGGTGACGTCCGCCAGCGTCAGCTCGTGCGCGAGCAGTCGTGACGGGTCCACCTGGACGTGGAACTCCTTGAGGAAGCCGCCCAGGCTGAGCACGTCCGCGACACCGGGCACCTGGCGCAGGTGGCGCGCGATGCTCCACTCCATCTCCGAGCGCGTCTCGGTGAGGGTGTGCCGGTCGCTCAGCACGCGGAACTGGTACACCTTGCCCAGGGGCGTGGCCTCCGGCGCGAGCCGCACGTCGGCCTCGTCGGAGAGGTCCGCGTTGGACAGCCGCTCGCCGACGATGGTGCGCGCCTTGAATGGGTCCACGCCGTCGTCGAAGGTGAGGAAGATGAGCGACAGCCCGAAGAGGCTCTCGCTGCGCATCTGGAGCATGCCCGGGGTGCCGTTGAGCACGCGCTCCAGCGGCACCGTCACCTGGCGCTCGATCTCCTCGGGCGCGAGGCCGGGCATCTGCGCGATGACGTTGACCTGGAGGTTGGTGACGTCGGGGAACGCCTCGACGGGCGTGTCCAGATAGGCCTTCACGCCGAACAGGCCGATGCCCAAGGTCAGCAGCAACACCGGCAGGCGGCTGCGGACGCAGAATTCGATGAGTCGTCGCAACATGGGGTGAGGTCTCCGCTAGAGCAGCTGGTCCGCGGCGCCGTCGAGCAGCAGCGCGCCCCGGGTGACGACAGGCTCACCCGCGGACAGTCCCGAGACGACCTGCACGCGCCCATCCACGGGCGTGGCGACGACGACGGGCCTGCGCACGAACGTGCGAGCGTCCTGCCGCACGTACACCACCGAGTCCTTCCCGTTGCGCAGCAGCACCGCCTCCACCGGGAGCGTCAGGCTGGCCTCGGCCGCGTCGATGCGCGCGCGGCCGAACATCCCCGGGCGCAGCCCCTTGGACGGGCTGTCCAGCGCGATGCGCACCGGCGCCGTGCGCGAGCCGCTCGTGACGACCGCGCCCACCGAGACGACCTGGCCCGTGAGCGGCTCGTGCAGCGAGGGCAGGGTGACGTGCGCCCGCGTCCCCTCGCGCACCTGCGGCAAATCCCGCTCGAACACCTCCGCCACCACCCAGAGCGCGGAGGCGTCGCCCACCTCCACCAGCGGTTCGCCTCCGGGCTGCACGGAGACTCCCTCCGTCGCGGTGCGCGCGAGCACCGTGCCTGCCAGCGGCGCGCGCAGCACGACGGTGGTGCCGCCTCCGGTGCCCACGAAGCCCACGGAGGCCTGGGCGCGGGCCAGCTCCGCGCGGGCCTCGGCCAGGCGCGTCTCGGCGGACAGCCGCTCGCGCTCCGTGCTCACGCCCTGGTCGAACATGCGCCGCTCGCGCTCGAAGCTGGACTCCGCCTCGCGCAGCGCCGCCGTCGCGGTGGCCACCGCCGTGCGCGCCGCCGCGGCCTCCGGGCAGTCGAGCGTCACCAGCGGGTCCCCGGGCTTCACCACGTCGCCGGTGCGCACGTGCACGCCCACCACGCGGCCGGCCAGCGGCGCGCCGAGCCGGGACACGGCCCCGTCCCGGAACGCCACGCGCGCGGGAGCCTGGAGCCTCGCCCCGCCGGCATCGGGCTGGACGGGGGTGACGGTGACGAAGGCCTGGGAAGCCTCGGCGAGCTGCACCACCCCCTCCTTCAGCGTCTTGGGAGGAGGCCGCTCCGGGGGGGCGGTGGTCGCGGCGGCGCTGGAGCAGGCGGAGGAGAGGGCCAGCAGGCCCAGGAGCACGGTCCTTTTCATGGCCGGGCACCCAGGCAAGTCCCGGTCCACTTTGTCGCGGACTCAACTCATTGAAATCACAGGGAGTGAACTCGGCCAGCGAGCAGGTAGGAGCGAGGCGAATTGAATCACCTGTGCACTTTCGCCACAGTGGGCGGCGTGCGCATCGCCACCAAACTGGGGCTCTGGTTGACGCTGACCAGCGCCCTCATCCTGGGTTCCTACGGCTACCGGCAGCTCCAGCGGGAGGAGCACGAGCTGCGCACGGCCACGGAGGAGTCCTCGCGCCTGTTGGCCACGGCGCTCCAGGTGGCCATGGAGAACGCGCTGAGGGACGGGCAGGGCGCGGACGTGCGGGAGATGCTCGAGTCGCTGGAGGTGAAGGACCCCACCGTCGACGTCTTCGTGTTCGATGCGAAGAAGGGGCTGGTCGCCCGCTCGTTGGGGAGCTCGCGCACGTTGCCGCTCGTCGAGGCGGAGGCGCTCCGGGTGATGGAGGCGCACGGGGTGACGTCGCGCTTCGAGGGGCCGGAGGGCCTGTCCCACCTGTCCGTGGTGGTGCCGCTGCGCAGCGACGAGGGTGGGACGGTGGGCGCGCTCGCGGTGGTCAATCCGCTGGATGGGCTGCGCATGGATTTGGAGAGGACGCGTCGGTCCACGGTGCTGTCCGTGCTCACGCTCATCGCGGGCATCTCGTTGGTGGGGTGGCTGCTCTTGTGGCTCCACCTCCAGCGTCCGTTGGAGCGCGTGGTGCGGGCGATGCGCGCGGTGCGCGGCGGTGACTTCTCGGCCACGGTGGTGGTGGAGCGCGAGGACGAGGTGGGCGAGATGGTGCATGCCTTCAACGCGATGGTGAAGGAGCTGGGCGAGGCGCGGGGTCGGCTCAATGTCGAGACGGAGGCGCGCATCTCGATGGAGGCGGGGCTGCGCCGCGTGGACAAGCTCGTCACGCTCGGACAGCTGTCGGCGGGACTGGCGCATGAGATTGGCTCGCCGCTGCTCATCCTCGGGGGACGGGCGCAGGCGCTCGCGTCGAGGACGGAGCTGCCCGACGACGTCCGTCGCAACGCGGGCATCCTCGTGGAGCAGTGCGAGCGCATCACCCGCACGGTGCGCCAGTTGCTGGACCTCACGCGCCGCAAGCCGCCGCGTCGGGAGGTGCTCGATGTCCACCTGCCCGTGCGCGCGGTGGTGGAGCTGCTCGAGCACGACGCTCGCAAGCGGGACGTGACGCTGGAGTTCCAGGTGGAGGCCCCGCTGCCCCGCGTCCTCGCGGATGGGGACGGCGTGCAGCAGGTGGCGCTCAACCTGCTCACCAACGCGCTGCGCGCCACGCCTCGTGGAGGTCGCGTGCGGGTGACGCTGGCGCCGTCCGTCTTCCGGAGCGCACCGGGGCTGTCCGAGCGCCGAGGTGTCTGCCTGTGCGTCGAGGACACGGGCGTGGGCATCGACGAGGCGCAGCAGGCGCGAATCTTCGAGCCCTTCTTCAGCACCTGGACGGAGCTGGGCGGCACGGGGTTGGGGCTCGTGGTGGTGAAGTCCATCGTCGCGGACCACGGAGGCGCCGTCTCGGTGACGTCCCGCGCGGGCGAGGGCAGTCGGTTCATCGTCCAGCTCCCAGCGGTCGAGGACGAGGACACGAAGGAGGAGGCGGTATGAGCGCGCGCGGACAGCGGATTCTCGTCCTGGATGACGACGCGGCGGTGGTGGACTTCCTCTGCGAGAGCCTCACGGAGCGCGGCTACGTGACGGTGGGGATGACGTCTCCCGAGGAGGCGCTGGCCCGCTGCGTGGAGGAGGCGTTCGACCTGGTCATCTCCGACGTGGAGATGCCTCGGATGCGGGGGACGGAGTTCCTGGAGGCGGTGCTCGCGCGAAGGCCGGGGCAGCTCGTGTTGCTCATCACGGCGTTCGGCAGCATCGAGCTCGCGGTGGCGGCGGTGAAGGCGGGGGCCTGTGACTTCGTGACGAAGCCCTTCAACATCGACGCGCTGGTGCTCTCCATCGACCGTGCGTTCCGCGAGCGACAGCTTCGCAGGGAGATTGTGCGACTGCGCGCGGCGGTGCCCACGGACGCGCCGGGGGGACTGGTGGCGCGCAGCCCCGCGATGCGCAAGGTGCTGGAGATGGCGCGGAGGGCGGCGCGCACGGACTCGACGGTGTTGCTCACGGGGGAGACGGGCACGGGCAAGAGCGCGCTCGCGCGGCTGGTGCACGAGTCGAGTGCCCGGCGCGCGGAGCCCTTCCTCCAGCTCAACTGCGCGGCGCTGCCACCGGGGCTCGCGGAGAGCGAGCTGTTCGGCGCCAGGCGTGGGGCGTTCACGGACGCGCGCGAGGACCGGGCGGGCGTCTTCGTGGCCGTGGGCGCGGGGACGCTGTTCCTGGACGAGGTGGGGGAGCTGTCGCTGGAGGTGCAGGCCAAGCTCCTCCAGGCGTTGGAGACGGGGAAGGTGCGGCCGCTGGGGGCCAGCGCGGAGGTGACGGTGCGCGCGCGGGTGGTGGCCGCGACGAACCGGCCGCTGGAGGAGCTGCTGCGCGATGGGCGGTTCCGGCCCGACCTCTACTATCGGCTCAACGTCATCCGCCTGGAGGTGCCCCCGCTGCGCGAGCGGCGCGAGGACATCGTCCCGCTGGTGGACTTCTTCCTGGGGAGGCTCGGGGGCGCGCAGGCTCGCGAGGTGCTCGGGGTGTCCGCGGCGGCGATGCGCAGGCTGGTGGCGCACGCGTGGCCGGGCAACGTGCGGGAGCTGGCGAACCTGCTGGAGCGCGCGGTGGCGCTGGCGGACCACGACACGCTCGTGCCCGAGGACTTCGACCTGCCGGGCGACAGCGGCGGAATGCAGGCGCTGTTCACCCGGGCCCGTGGCGAGGAGCTGCCCCTGGAGGACGTCGAGCGGGCCTACGTGCGGCGAATCGTGGATGCGCAGAACGGCAACAAGGCCGCCGCCGCGCGCATCCTCGGCATCAACCGCCGCACGCTTTACCGGAAGCTGGGCGAGGAGTGACGCGCCCTCAGTCCCAGACGAACAGCCACTTCAAGCCCTTGCCCAACCCATAGAACACCCAGCCCACGGGGCCGGGGCGCACGGGGCGCTTGAAGTCGAGGTTCACGGTGGACAGGGCGACCTCGCCCTCGAGCCCCTCCAGGCGCGCCTTGAGCGTCTCGTACTCCACCGTGATTCGCTCCAGCTCCTTCTCCACCTTGAGGGTGTCCTCGACGCTGACGGCGCGCTGGAGCAGCTCCAGATAGCGCTCCCGGATGCGCGTCAGGTTCTCCATGCGCACCTTCATGTCCCGGTGCACGTCCGTCACGTCGCTGGCGGAGACGTTCTTGTGCTCCACCTCACCCAGCGCGGGCACCGCGGCCAGGAAGGCGTCCAGCCGCTCGGCGGGGATGCGCACCACCGCGGAGTGGGTCGTCACCTGCTCGGGGTAACCCCCGTGCGTCTTCGCGAGCTGGACGGCCTGCGCCGGCCCCGTCTCGGGCTCGTCCCGCTCCAGCGTCAGGGAGGCCCGATGGATGATGGAGCGACGCTCCAGCGGCACGGCGGCCCCCGGCGCGCCACCCGCCGTCAGGCCATCAGCGAACAAGACGCGCTCGTGGGCTCGGTGGGTGGAACAGGCGGTGAGGGTCAGGGCGAGGACGACCAGGAGCGAGCGCACGCGGGTTCCTTGTAAAGGGGAGAGGTCCGTTGAACCGGTCCTCTCAGGACACACCCGGCGGGCTCGACGTTCCAGCTCGACGGCCCGTTATCCGGGCCGGAGCCTGGACATCCCTCAGGACGCCCGGGGCGAGGGGAGGGGACGCACGCCGTCGCCCTCGTAGTAGATGCTCGCGCAACCCTTCTCGTAGACGACGAGGACGCGATCACTCTGCTCGAGCAGGTCGGAAGCCTTCTCCGTGGCCTTGCGGACGAGGGTGTCGAACCTACCCGAGCTCTGCTTGCTGCTGGCCCGGACTGTCACGACTGGCATGCGGTGTCCCGCTCCTTGTGCCCCACGGCAGGTGGCTCCAGGTACGACCTGGCTCCGGGCCCGTCCGCAGGTAACGAACGCGTCATAGCCAAACGAACACTTCGTTGACAAGCGCTCCGCTCCGTGGCGCAAAGATGGATTCTATGCACCGCAAGCTCCTCTTTTTGCTGGTTTTCACGCTGGGTCTGGTCTCCACGGCGCAGGCGCAGACGACGACGAGTGCTCCTCGTCGCGTGCACACCTCGCCCACGCCCTTCTGGCTCCCGCGGGGCGTCGTCCTGGGGACCTCGTACAACGATGCGCTGCTGACGCCCCGGCTGAAGGTGCAGTGGGAGCTGACCTTCTTTCAGGACCGCAAGGACGCCTTCGTCTTCCTGGTGGAGGGTGGCCTGGGGTGGGGGGCGCGCATGCCCACGCCCAAGGCGGGCAAGCCCGAGACGAACCTGGGCGCCTACTACGAGCACACCGCGCAGGTGGGCTTCGGCTACCGTAACCAGCTGCCCAACGCCGCGCACTGGGGGTTCCAGGTGACGGGCGGCCCGGTCTTCTATGGCGCCAAGTTCGACGGCGGCCCGCTCCCGGACAAGAACGTGGCCGGCATCGTCGAGGGCCGCATCCAGATTGGCTACCAGTTCGACAAGGTGGCCGCCGGCGTCGCGGTGGGCTACGGCGAGCCCTTCGGCCTCAAGCGTCGCTACTTGGGCCGGGGTTTCGTGGGTGGCCCGATGGTCGGGTTGTTCATGGATTGGCGCTGAAGTCCGCGTAGAGTGGGGTGCGCGGGAACCTCCCCCCTTCCCGCGCCGCCCTTATGCCCGAGCTTCTGAGCGCCCATGTCTCGCGGTACCTGCGCAACCGGGGCGACCTCGAGCGGCAATTGCCGCCCGGGCTGCTCCTCTTCTCCCCCTCGCCCGCCGACGAGAGCCCGGTGGACCAGGAGGAGTACCGCCTCAAGACGGTGACGAACGCGGGGCCGCCGACGCTGGGGGCGAGCGAGTCGGTGGTCTTCCCGGTGGTGAAGGCCCGCAGCAACGCCTTCGGCCGGGGAATCACGGTGGGGCGCACGGGCAACAATGACGTGGTGCTGGATGACGGCAGCGTGTCGCGCTTCCACGCCTGGTTCGCCCGGGACGAGGCCCAGGCGGGCTTCCTGCTGACGGACGCCGGCTCCAAGAACGGCTCGTGGATGGGGGGCGTCCGGCTCACCCCGCGCAAGCCCGTTCTGCTGGAAGATGGCGCGCGGTTGCGCTTTGGACAGGTGGAACTCGCGTTCTACACGGCAAGCGGTTTTGTCCGGATGCTCTCCGTACGGATGGCTCCCTGAGCCTTGCCACGTCTCAAGCGGCCTGCGTAACGTACGAAGTCGCCTACAGTCACACACGGGAGTGTTCGCGGTGGCCTTGACCACAGAAGCCTTCGGACTGACCGACGTCGGCCGCAAGCGGCAGCACAACGAAGACGCGATGCTGGTGGACGTGTCGCTCGGACTGTACGTCGTCGCCGATGGCATGGGCGGGCACGCGGCCGGTGAGGTCGCCAGCAATCGAGCCACCGAGGTCGTCAAGCAGCACATCACCGCGAACCGGCACCTGCTCAAGGACCTGGGCAACAACCCCACGGCGGACAGCCGCTCGGCGGCGGCGGCGCTGGTGGAGGTGGCGGTGCAGCGCGCGTGCGCGGACATCTACCGCACGGCGATGTCGGACTCGACGAAGCGGGGCATGGGGACGACGTTCGTGTGCCTCGCGGTGGGGGGCAACAAGGCCGTCATCGGTCATGTGGGTGACAGCCGCGTCTACCTGGTGAGGCACGGCCAGTGTCACCGGCTGACGGAGGACCACACGCTGGTCGCCGCGCAGCTGAAGGCCGGCACCATCACCAAGGAGCAGGCGGCCACCTCGCAGTACCGCAACGTGATTACGCGCGCGGTGGGCATCCAGGAGTCCGTCCAGGTCGACACGCTCATCGTGGACCTGGTGCCCGGGGACATGTTCGTCCTGTGCTCGGACGGTCTGCATGGCTACGTCGAGGATGAGGAGCTGTTGCCGCTGGTGTCGGGGCTGGCGCCGGGGGATCTGCCCAAGCGGCTCATCGACATCGCGAACGAGCGGGGCGGCAAGGACAACATCACCGCGGTGGTGGTGAAGATCGCCGGGGACAGCGCGGCGCTGGCGAGCGAGGAGTCGACCGAGGCGCAGTCGCGCATGGAGGCGCTGCGCAAGATTCCGCTGTTCCGTCACCTCACGTACAAGGAGCAGACGGCGGTGCTGTCCATCGCGACGACGCGCACGTATCCGGCGGGGCGTGAAATCGTGGTGGAGGGGCAGCCGGGCGAGGAGCTGTTCGTGGTCATCCGGGGCCGGGTGGCCATCGAGAAGAACGGGGTGGAGATCGCCGAGCTGCGCTCGGGCGGCCACTTCGGGGAGATGGGGCTCATCGACAACGCGCCGCGCTCGGCGACGGTGAGGGCGACGGAGCCCACGCGCACCATGGTCATCTCCCGGCCTGATTTGATGGGGCTGATGAAGCGCGAGTCCATCCTCGCGGTGAAGATGCTCTGGAGCTTCGTGCAGGTGCTGAGCGATCGGCTGCGCGCGACGAACTCCGAGCTGAGCGAGGCTCGCCAGGAGCTCGCGGTGGCGCAGGCCATCCAGCCCTTCGCCGAGGAGTGAGGACACACGTGGCGAGGTCTGCATACAACGATGTGGCGGCGCGGTTGATGGGCGAGGTGAAGGCGCTGCGTGGAGAACTCCGGTCCACGCGGCGACACACGCGTGTCGTGCTCTCGGGTTCGGAGGCCGTGCTGACGCACATGCGTGCGGTCCGGGCGAACCTGGACGCGACGCAGGCCTGCATGAATGCGACGCAGGTGGGCTTGAACGCGACGCAGATGGGCATGAACGCAATGCAGGCGGGCATGAACGCAATGCAGGCGAGCCTGGACTCCGCTGCCGCCGAGCTTCGTGTCACGTCGGGTGATTGCTAGCAGTGGACGACACGAAGCAGTGATGGCTGCGTGACGGTGTTGCCCCACTGCGATGGGGACGACGTGGGGTAGGGAGCGTCGGGGAGAGGACTGGGTCCGGAATTTCCGGTGGGAATCGGCCGTTGCCGGCCCCGCCGCGGGCTAAGGTCCTCGTCACGAGCGCATGCGCAACTGGATTCTCATAGGGATTCTGTCCGCCCTCGTGGTGGCTGGGGCCGCCTGGCTCTGGTCTCGCTCGGACCGAGCGCCTCGCGACTCCCGCGCGTCCGCGTCCCTGGGCTCGACGTCCAAGTCCCTCCCCGAGTTCTCCGCCGTGGAGGTCACCTCCGGGAGCCAGGAGGGCCTGGCGCTCACCGGCCGTGTCCTGGATTCGTCGGGACGGCCCGTGCCGGACGCGGAGGTGTTCCTCTCGGCCAGCGCGGAGCGCACCCTGGTGGACGTGCGCTGTGACGAGTGCGACCAGGCGCTCCTGTCCTGTCCGGCGCGCGAGTCGACGCTGCACACGCTGGCCTTCTTCGAACAACAGCGCGGCTTCCTCAGTCCCCGGGCCACGGCGCGGACGGACGCCGAGGGACGCTTCCGTTTCGAGCACCTGGTCGGCGTGTCCTTCTCCGTGTGGGCCCGCGCTCCAGGCTTGGGTGTCGCGCTGAGGGACCGCGCCGCGCCGGGTGACCCGGTGGAGCTGTTCCTGCCGCCGCTGCGCTCCATCCTCGGCCAGGTGGTGGACGAGTCCGGGCAGCCCTTGCGCGAGGCGCGCGTGTACGCCGTGTCGCGACGGGTGCCGCTGCCCTTCGAGGCGCGGTCCGGGGCGGATGGCGCCTTCTCGCTGGAAGGTCTGGGCGAGGGCCCGTTCTACGTGCTGGCCATGGCGGAGGGCTATCTGCCCGCCGTGGAGTCCCAGGTGGAGGCGGGCTCCCAGCCCGTGCGGCTGCAGCTGACGCCGTCGAGGACGCTGGAGGTCCGCGTGACACGCGATGGCCAGCCCGCCGCCGCGACGGTGCGAGTGCGCGGCGACCACCTGTCGCGCGACCTGCGCACGGAGGGCGAGGTCGTCCGCTTCACCGGCCTGTATCCGGATGAGCTGGTGGTGACGGCGGAGGCGCCGGGACTGGGCTCGATTCCGCGCACGCTGACGCTCGAGGCGCGCGTCACGCAGGTGACGCTGGAGCTCGAGGAGGCCGGCAAGCTGCTCGTCACGGTGGTGGACGAGGCGGGCGAGCCCGTGCCGTCGCCGGAGTTGCTCTTGCGCACCGCTCGCGGAGACATCGTCCGTCGGGAGCGCGCGAGCACGGGCGCGCTGGTGGAGCTGGGGCCGCTCGCCGTCGGCGAATACGTGCTGGAGGGCAAGGCGGAGGGCTTCCGCGAGGCGCAGCTCCCCGCGCGCGTGGGCAAGGGCGAGACGTCGCTGGAGCTGGAGCTGGAGCGCGCGACGCTCATCACCGGACGGGTGATGGACGTGTACGGCCGTCCCGCGCCGCGCGTGTCCGTGCTGGTGCAGCCCACGGGCGAGACGGTGCTGGCAGATGGGGACGGGTACTTCTCCGCGTCGGTGCCCACGCCGGGCCTGTATGAACTGCACGCGCACCACTCCGAGTGGGGTGGTGGACAGGTGAAGGTGACGGCGCCCGCGAAGGACGTCGAGCTGCCGCTGGAGCCGCATGCCTCCGTGGAGGTGACGGTGTCCTCCGGAGGCCGACGCGTGGAGGGCGCGGACGTGGTGCTCTGGGTGGACCAGGAGGGCATCTTCCGCAGCGACCGCTCCTCGGGGCCCGACGGTGTCGTGCCGATGCGCGGGATGCCGGAGGGGACGTACTCGATGGTGGCCTCGCATCCGGACTTCCAGCCCTCCGAGCGCAAGCAGGTGACGGTGACGGAGGGGCAGACGCTGAAGCTGGAGGCCGAGCTGAAGCCCGGCGCGCCGCTCACGGGCGACGTGGTGGACACGCAAGGGGCGCCGGTGGCGGGGGCCGCGTTGTCGGTGGTGCCTCGCGGCGCGGAGCCCGTGGTGAGCGACGCGCGCGGCCACTTCGAGTTCCGCTCGCTGCGGCCCGACCGGGGCTATCGCCTGGAGGTGAAGCACTCCGGTTACGACCAGACGGAGCGCGCCGAGGGCAAGGCGGGTGGGCCTCCCGTGAAGGTGGTGCTCAAGAAGCGCGATGTGTTCCGCGGCCGCGTGGTGGGCAATGACGGCGCGCCGGTGCGCCGCTTCCGCATGGATGAGCATCAGGTGGACAGCCCCGATGGTCGCTTCGAGCTGCCCCTGCCCACGGCGGGAGACCGCGTCATCGTCGCGGTGGATGCCTCCGGCTACGAGCCGCTGATGGTGGACCGTCCCGTGTCTCCCGAGCTGGGAGACCTGGTGCTGGAGAAGCTGCCGAGCATCAGCGGGAGGGTGCGGGACGCGAGCGGCGGGCCCGTGGCGGACGCCGTGGTGTCCTGTGAGGTATGCGACGAGTCCGTGATGTCGGGCCCGGACGGCACCTTCACCCTGGCGAGTCCGCCGTACGTGGCCCGCTACACCGTGTCCGCGCGCAAGGGCCGGTTGACCGGAACGCAGGCGGTGGAGCGTGGGAGTCGCGCCGCGCTGGAGCTGACGCTGAAGCAGGCGACGCGGTTGAGTGGTCGCGTGTTCCTGCCGGGAGGCCAGCCCGCCGCGGGCATCGGCATCGAGGCGGTGAATGGAGACCGGGGCGAGCCGCTCAACATCGTCACCGGACCGGATGGGGCCTACTCGGTCGATGTGGCGCCCGGCAGCTACCGGTTCATGCTGGGCACGGGACGCGACTTCGCGGGCGAGCCCGCCCTGGTGGTCCAGGTGGGAGGCGCGCAGATGCACCTCGACCTGGGGCCCGCGCCGGGCAGTGCGTCGCTCACCGTGCAGCTCAAGCCCGAGCGCGGCAAGGCGCTGTGGGTGGTGGCGGGGGACGTCCCGGTGACGAGCAACCCGCCCGCGCAGGAGTTGATGCGCTCACGCTGGGCGCACCTCATCTACCAGCCACGCTCCGAGCAGGTCGTCATCACCGGCCTGCCGCCCGGGCGCTACACGCTGGTGTGGGGGGCGTTCCATGTGGAGACGCCGGGAGGCCCCGAGGTGCGGGTGGTGGACGTGCCCTCCAGGGGCGAGGTGACGCTGGGACGTTGAGGCGCCGGGCCTGCTCGTGCGGCTCGGGTTGCGAGCCGGCATGCGGGCGCATTAGGAAGCCGCATGGACGTGACCGCGTTGAAGGGCCGTCGCATCGTGGTGGGTGTGGCCGGTGGTATCGCCGCGTACAAGGCCTGTGAGCTCGTGCGCGAATTGGGGCGCGCGGGCGCCGAGGTGCGCGTGGCCATGACGGAGGCCGCTCGGCAGTTCGTCACCCCGCTGACCTTCCAGGCGCTCAGCGGGCATCCCGTGCTCACCGACTACTTCGACCCCTCGCAGGAGGGGAACTTCGGCCACCTGGACCTGGCGCGGTGGGCGGAGGCGTTCGTGGTGGCGCCGGCCACGGCGGACCTGCTGGCGCGGGTGCGCGCGGGCATGGCGAACGACGCCGTGACGACCTCGCTCCTGGCCTTCCGAGGGCCCGTGGTGCTCGCTCCGGCGATGAACGTCGCCATGTGGGACAACGCCCAGACGCAGGAGAACGTGGCGGCGCTGGCGGCGCACGCGCGCTTCAGCTTCGTGGGGCCGGGGGCGGGGCTCCTGGCCTGTGGTGACGTGGGCGAGGGGCGACTGGCGGACGTGCCGGCCATCGTGGCGGGAGTCGCCGCGCGCTTCGCGCCGGGGCCGCTCGCGGGCAAGCGGGTGCTGCTGACGGCGGGGCCCACGCGTGAGTTCCTGGACCCGGTGCGGTTCATCTCCAATCCCTCCACGGGGAAGATGGGGCTGGCGCTGGCGCATGCGGCACGTGCGCTGGGGGCCTCGGTGACGGTGGTGCTGGGGCCGGTGGGCGCGGTGGACCGCACGGGGCTGGAGGTGGTGGACGTCGTCTCCGCGGAGGAGATGGCGCGCGAGGTGTTGAGCCGCGTCGCCGAGTCCGACGCATTCATCGCCACGGCGGCCGTGAGTGACTGGCGGCCGGAGACGCGCGCACCGCAGAAGGTGAAGAAGGGCTCGATTGCGGGGCCGGAGACGCTGAAGCTGGTGCGCACGCCGGACGTGCTGGCCGAGGCCTCGCGGAAGGTGGCGGGGCAGGCGCGGCGGCCGGTGCTGGTGGGGTTCGCGGCGGAGACGGAGCGGGTGGTGGAGCACGCGCGTGAGAAGCTGGAGCGCAAGGCACTGGACGCCATCGTCGCCAACGACGTGACGGCGCCCGGCGCGGGCTTCGGCACGGACACGAACCGGGTGACGGTGTTGACCCGGACCGGCGCGCCGCGGGAGCTCCAGGGCACCAAGGACGCCGTGGCCCGGAGCATCCTCGAGCTCCTGTTGGTGCAGCGCGCTGCTTCCAGCGTGTGAGCCTCAGGGCGTCCGGGGCTCGACGACGGCGAGCGTGACGGTGGCCTTGGAGACGCGCTTCTCCTGGCCTCCGGCGATGGTGTGAAGCCGCTGCACCAACAGGCATGCCTCCACCTCGCCCGGGAGGATGGAGACGGGCTCGATTCCAAGGTCGGCGACGAAGGGGGCCGCGCGGAAGAGGGCCTCCGTGTCCTGCCGGTAGTCCGGGTTCCATGGATTCATGGGGAGGAAGGTAGTCCTCCCTCGCGTGGACCCACCCGGGGCCGGCGCGTGAGTCGACCCGGGTGTGCGATGAATCGAACGGTGGGCCTTTGGCTCCGGAGGCCAACGGCGCAGGTGCGACAAGCCGGCCGTGACGCGGTGTGGTGGGGAACTTGACGCTGTGAGGGAGGTCCGGTCAACCCCGTCAAGGAGTGCTCCCGAGCGAGAGTCGTCCGCTTCCTTGCGCCCGGGCCTGCCCTCCGATACCGATCGGTCATCGTGAACGACGATTCGCCCGAAGCCACGCAGGAACTGAGCGCCGTGCTGGAGGATGTGCGCCGTCACCTGCTCTGGCAGGAGGACGGTGGCGGGCGCCTGCTGATGATCGACGCCAAGGCGGCGGCCGAGCTCCAGCGCCTGACGCCCTCCTTGCGCTCCCGGTTCGCCCGTCCGGGGCCAGCGACCGAGCCCGCACCGGCCGAGCGCAGGCCCGCCCCCTCCGCGCCGCCCTCGCGTCCGATGGATGCGGCGCCAGGCCCGAGCGCCCCGGGCACCTCGCGCTTCGAGCGGCCCGTGGGCACCGCTCCCACGAGCGCTCCTATCCACGCGACTCCTTCGCTGCCCAGCCGTCCACTGGCCTCTGCTCCGGAGTCCGCGCCCCGCGCGCCGGGCCCGACCCCCACGACGCCTGCGCCGGCGCGAGCGGCCGCGCCCGCCTCGAACGGGATGCTCCTGGACGTGCCGAGGTCGTCCCCCACGGGCAGCGGAGCGCTGCCCGGCGTGGTCGACGGCGAGCGGCCGACGCTGGACCAGGTGCGCCGGGAGCTGGGCGACTGCCAGCGCTGCAAGCTGTGCACGGGGCGCAAGAACATCGTCTTCGGCTCGGGCAACCCCCGCGCGGAGCTCGTCTTCGTGGGCGAGGGCCCGGGCGAGAACGAGGACCTGCAGGGCTTCCCGTTCGTGGGCGCCGCGGGTGACCTGCTCACGAAGATGATCGAGGCGATGGGCTTCCGTCGCGACGACGTCTACATCTGCAACGTGGTGAAGTGCCGGCCCCCGGGCAACCGGAACCCGGAGCCGGACGAAATCGCCGCGTGCGAGCCCTTCCTGCGCGCGCAGCTCGCGGCCCTCCAGCCGAAGGTGGTGGTGGCGCTGGGCAAGTTCGCGGCGCAGACGCTGCTTCGAGATTCAACGCCCATCACCCGCATGCGCGGGGCCTGGCGCGTCTACGAGGGCGTTCAGCTCATGCCCACCTTCCACCCCGCGTACCTGCTCCGCAATCCCGCGGAGAAGCGCAAGGCGTGGGAGGACCTGCAAGCCGTGATGAAGATATTCGGCAAGAACCCGGGCTCGCGCGCGTAGCGCGGCCGCGAAGGGGGAGACTCGGATGAAGGGATTGCTGGAGACGCGCGAGGTGCAGTCGCCCGCGCTGGAGTCCAACCCGCTGGGCGACCCGGCCCGGCGCAAGCTCACCGTGTACCTGCCTCCGGGGTACGCCGAGTCGGACCGGCGCTACCCGGCCGTGTACTTCCTGCACGCGTTCGGCAACAGCGGGGGCACGTGGACCAACGCCTCGGGCTTCGCGCCGTCCGTGCCCGAGCGGCTGGACGCGCTCATCGAGTCCGGCGCGGTGCCTCCCGTGGTGGGCGTGTTCCCCGACGCCTGGACGTCGCTCGGCGGCAGCCAGTGGATCAACAGCGACGCCATCGGCCGGTACCGCGACTACCTGGCCAAGGACATCGTCGGCTTCGTGGACCGCACCTTCCGCACGCTGCCCAAGGCGGCGTCGCGCGCGGTGCTGGGGCACAGCTCGGGCGGCTACGGCGCGCTGGTGATGGGGCGCTACCACCCGGAGCTCTTCTCGCTCCTGGGCGCGCACTCGGCGGACGCCTATTTCGAGTACTGCTACCTGCCGGACCTCCCGAAGGCGGCCAGCTCGCTCCTGAAGTCGGGCGGCATCGAGTCCTGGCAGGGCGAGTTCCGTCAGCGCGTGCGCGAGACGAAGATGCGCGGTGACGACTTCCCGGTGGTGAACACGCTGGCGATGGCGGCGGCGTACTCGCCGAAGAAGGGCGAGCCGCTCAACCTGGAGCTGCCCTTCGACGCGCAGACGGGCCGGCTGAAGCTGGACGTGTGGAACCGGTGGCTGGTGCACGACCCGGTGCGCTTCGTGCCCAAGTTCCTGGATGCCTTCCGCAAGCTGAAGGGCATCTTCATCGACTGCGGAACGCGCGACGAGTTCAACCTGCGCTGGGGCACGCGCATGCTGGCGGACGACCTCAAGAACGCGGGCGTGGACCTGGTGCACGAGGAGTTCGAGGACGGCCACTCCGGCGTGTCCTATCGCTTCGAGCGCTCGCTCTCGGTGTTGTTGCCCCGGCTCTCCCAGGAGTAGCCCTCGACCCGGGCTCGCGCGGCGCATCGTTCCAGCAAGGCCTTCCCGGTGACACGGGGGGCTTTCGGGAGTGAACGCCGCGCGACGTGACGCTGGCCATCCCCCCGGCGGAGCGGATAGACGCAGGACTCCCGCGCGACAGGCCGCTCGGCTGCGGGCGCGGATGGACCTTCAGGGAGATGGGAACATGAGCAACGACCTCTACGGGCTGTCCCGCGTCGTCGGCGAGAAGGGCGTGCTGCCCCAACGCGCGCGCAAGCTGGACCCCTCGCTGCCGTGCCGTGATTCGGAGGTGCTCATCGACGTGGAGAGCCTCAACATCGACGCGGCGTCCTTCAAGCAGATCAAGGGCGAGGTGGGCGGAGACCCGGCGCGCATCGGCGCACGCATCCAGGAGATCGTCCTGGAGCGCGGGAAGATGCAGAACCCGGTGACGGGCTCGGGCGGCATGTTGATTGGCCGGGTGAAGGAGATTGGCGCGAAGCACCCCGCGCGAGGGCAGCTCCAGGTGGGCGACCGCATCGCCACGCTGGTGAGCCTGACGCTGACGCCGCTGGTCATCGAGGAGGTGAAGGCGGTCCACGTGGACATCGACCGCCTGGACATCCGAGGCCACGCGCTGCTCTTCGCCACGGGCATCTTCGCGAAGCTGCCGTCGGACCTCCCGGATACGCTGGCGCTGGCGGCGCTCGACGTGTGTGGCGCGCCCGCGCTGGTGGCGCGCTACGTGCGGCCGGGCATGACGGTGGCGGTGCTGGGCGCGGGCAAGAGCGGCGCGCTGTGTCTGGCGCAGGCGCGGCGCAACCTGGAGAGCCGGGGCAAGCTCATCGCGATGGACGTGTCGCAGCCGGCGCTGGACGCGCTGACGGCCATCGGCCTGTGTGACGTCGCGCTGAAGGTGGACGCGACGCAGGGCGTGGACGTGATGGAGGCGGTGAGCCAGGCCACCGGCGGTCAGCTCTGTGACCTGGTGGTGAACTGCGCCAGCGTGGGCAACACGGAGATGGCCACCATCCTCTCGGTGAAGGACGGCGGCACGGCCATCTTCTTCTCCATGGCCACCAGCTTCACCACGGCCGCGCTCGGCGCGGAGGGCGTGGGCAAGGACGTCACCATGCTGGTGGGCAACGGCTACGTGCCCGGCCACGCCTCGCTCACCCTGGCCCTGCTGCGCACCGAGCCCGCGCTGCTCCAGCTCTTCGCCACGCGCTACGTCTGAGCGGCGCGCGGCGCCTCGGGCCCTCGCGGACCGAGCGGCTCCCCGCGCACCACAGGGGGCCTCCAGCCAGCGTCGCTTCGGCCCGACGAGGGGCGGCGCGCGGAGCTATCTCGCGGCGGAGGTGTCCTCCTCTGCCGCAGGAGGGGCGGGCGCCACGGGGGCCTGGGGCGCGCTCTGCGTCCGGGCCCAGTCGGCGGCGCTGCGTCCGCTGGCATCCTTGACCTCCTCGGATGCGCCCTTCTGTCGGAGCGCGTCCACCACCTCCTGCCGACCGAAGAGCGAGGCGAACATCAGCGCCGTCTGGCCGAGGCTGTTCGCCTGGTCCACGGCGCACGGCTGCGCGTTGAGCAGCGCGACGATGTCCGCGTGGCCCTTGAAGGCCGCACCCATCAGCGCGGTGTTGCCGCGCTTGTCTCCTGCGCACGCATCCACACCGGCCGCGAGCAACACGCGCACGGTGTCCAGATGGCCGTGGTACGCGGCGAGGATGAGCGGCGTGAAGCCTCGCTCGTCTCGCGCCTCGGCGGACGCGCCCGCCTTCACCAGCCCGGAGACGACCTCCGTGTCACCGACACGCGCGGCGGCGAGCAGGTAGCGCTCCGCCTCGCTCGCGGCGAGCAGACGTCCCTGGGGCATGGGCGCCGCCTTCAGCGAGTACCACGCGCCCATCACCACCACGCACACCAGCACCAGCAGGCCGAGGGCTCCGAGGAGCAACTTGCGGAACATGTTCATCCTCCATGCGGACGAGAGGGGAGGGGCCCGCGCCGGTGCTCATGCACGGGCCCCGAGGCTTCACTCAGCAGGAGCGCTTCAGCGGGTGGCCAGCGGCGCCACGGCGGCGCGAGCGTCATCCACCTTCACGTTCACCGCCTTGGCGAGCTTGGTGCCGTACTCCTCGTTGGCGACGAAGAAGTGGCCCACCATGCGCGCCTTCACGCGGGCATCACGCACCTGGCCCAGGTCCGCGGCCAGGTTCTTCACCAGGCGCTCACGGGCCGCCGGATCCAACGCCGCGTAGAACGCGCCCGCCTGCGAGAAGTTGTCCGTCTTCTCGATGGGCTGCTGCTGCGAGGTGCCGGACAGGGGCAGCCGCGAGAACAGGTGCTGGGGGGCCTCCTGCGACTCGCGGGCGATGCTCGGCTCGTAGTTCACGTCCGACTTCGTGTTCGCCACGTTCATGGCGCCGGCCTGGTTGTTGTTGTTCACCGAGGCGCGCGCGCGGTTGACGGGCAGCGACTGGTAGTTGGCGCCCACGCGGTAGCGCTGCGTGTCCGCGTAGGAGAAGAGCCGGCCCTGCAGCAGGCGGTCCTCGGACGGCTCGATGCCGGAGGGCTGCACGCCGGGGGAGAACGCCGCCTGCTCGGTCTCCTCGAAGAAGTTGTCCGGCAGCTTGTTGAGCGTGAACTTGCCCAGCTTGACGGAGGGCGCCCTGTCCTCGGGCCAGACCTTCGTCGGGTCCAACGGGTTGAACGCGAAGCTGTCCAGGTCCTTCGGGTCCAGCACCTGCGCGGACAGCTCCCACGAGGGGAACTTACCCGCGCCGATGGAGGTGTACAGGTCCGTGGTGGCGTTCTGGTGGTCCTCACCGGCGACCCTGGCGGCCTCCTCGTTGGTGAGGCTCTTGACGCCCTGCTGCGAGGCCCAGTTGAACTTCACGTACTTGAACTCGCCCTTGGCGTTGACGAACTTGAACGCGTGCACGCCGTGCCCGTTCATCTGCCGGTAGTTCGCCGGGATTCCGATGTCCGAGTACACCTGCGTCAGCATGTGCGTGGACTCGGGGAGGTGGGAGAAGAAGTCGAAGAAGCGGTTCGGGTCCTGCTTGTTGGTGACGGGCGACGGCTTGAGCGAGTGCACCATGTCCGGGAACTTGATGGCGTCGCGGATGAAGAAGACCGGCAGGTTGTTGCCCACCAGGTCCCAGTTGCCGTCATCCGTGTAGAACTTGAGCGCGAAGCCGCGCGGGTCCCTCAGCGTCTCCGGCGAGCCGGACGGATGGATGACGGTGGAGAAGCGCACGAACATCGGCGTCTTCTTCCCCTTGTTGGCGAAGAGCGACGCACGCGTCAGGTGGGAGAAGTTGCCGTAGCTCTCGAAGACGCCGTACGCGCCCGCGCCACGCGCATGCACCACGCGCTCGGGGATGCGCTCGCGGTCGAACCGCGCCAGCTTCTCGATGAGGTGGAAGTCCTCCAGCAGGATTCCGCCGCGCGGACCCGCCGTCTTGGAGCTCTGGTTGGTGCCCACGGTGGCACCCGTGTCCGTGGTGAGCGGCGGCGGGTTGGCCGCGAGCGCGGGACCACTCAGCAGTACGGCGGACAGCAGCAGCGAACGCGTCTTCATGCGAAAACTCCTCTCGGGGGATGAGGCGGAGCCGCTCCAGAGCACGCGCCGTGCCGTCTCTTGGAATCCAATAATTTCGAGCGCTTGAAGTTCGTTGGAAGGCCAAATTCACCGGCATTTCGGTGGTGACACCGTCCCTTCGGTGGGGTGGACCCTGCTTTTTCGGTGTCGGGGTTGTCCAACCGATAATGCGGTGCGGCAGCGCCATTCCGGTATGCTTCGGCGCTTCCTGTAGGCGTTCGGGCGGGTAAGGTGCGCCCATGCCAGGCCCGTTCATCGACGACGCGCAGATTGCGCATGCGCGCACTCTGGCGGAGGAGATCGTCAATCCGATCTTCGACCTCATCCGCCGTAACACCACTGTATCCATCGAGCGCACCGTGTTGCGCTTCTTCGGAATCTCCGGAGCAGGCGCGCGAGGGGTGCCGCTCGCCAACCTGATGGTCGACAAGCTCAAGGCCGCGGGGGTGCTCAACCGGGGCGCCGCCTATTGGTATGGCCGCGCGCTCCACCTGGGCGCCAAGAGCCCGCTGGAGGCCGTGGAGCGGCTGACGGCGCTGCCCACCGACAAGCTGGGCCCCCTGTCGCCCGACGTCGAGCAGAACCTGCGCGACGAGGTCCGCTCGGAGGCCCGCTCCGCCTTCGAGGACATGAAGGCGCGAATCACCGCGCGCGAGGACCTGCGCAAGCAGTTCCCCATGTCGCCGGCGCCGCACAAGTACGTCATCGTCGCCACGGGCAACATCTACGACGACGTGGACCAGGCCCGGGCCGCGGCCCAGGCGGGCGCGGACGTCATCGCCGTCATCCGCTCCACCGCGCAGTCGCTGCTCGACTACGTGCCTCACGGCGCGACGACGGAGGGCTACGGCGGCACCTACGCCACCCAGGAGAACTTCCGCATCATGCGCGAGGCCCTGGACGACGAGAGCCGCAAGCTCAAGCGCTACATCCAGCTCACCAACTACTCGTCCGGCCTGTGCATGTCGGAGATCGCCTTCTGCGCGGCCTACGAGAAGCTGGACATGCTGCTCAACGACGCGATGTACGGAATCCTCTTCCGTGACATCAACATGCGGCGCACGTTCATCGACCAGTACTTCAGCCGCCGCATCTGCGCCCTGGCCGGCATCATCATCAACACCGGCGAGGACAACTACATCACCACGGCGGACGCGTACGACGCGGCCCACACCGTCATCGCCAGCCAGTTCATCAACGAGTGCTTCGCCAAGCGCGCGGGCCTCAAGGACTGGCAGCTGGGCATCGGCCACTCGTACGAGATCGACCCGTACCGCGACGACACGCTCCTCTTGGAGCTGTCCCAGGCGATGCTGGTGCGCCGCTGCTTCCCGGACGCGCCGCTCAAGTACATGCCGCCCACCAAGCACAAGGAGACGGACATCTTCTTCAGCCACGCGTACGACGTGATGGCGAACCTGGTGGCCATCTGGACGCGGCAGGGCATCCAGCTGCTCGGCATGATGACCGAGGCCATGCACACGCCGCTGCTCGCGGACCGCTACGTGGCGCTCAAGTCCGCCAACTACATCCACCGCGCGGCGCGGGGCATCGACGAGGAGTTCACCGTCCGCGAGGACGGGAAGATCGCCAACCGGGCGCGCGAGGTGTTCGCCCAGGCGATGAAGCTGCTCCAGGAGTGCCGGGACGAGGGCATGGTGGCCGCCATCGGCAAGGGGCACTTCGGCGACGTCAAGCGCGAGGAGACCGGCGGCAAGGGTCTGGACGGCGTGCTGGAGAAGGCCCCCGATTACTTCAACCCGTTCCTGGAAATCCTGGAGGCACAATGATTGTCGGTACCATCCTGACGGTGGTGATGGCGGCTGGTGGCTCGGCGGACGCGCTGACGCAGTTCCAGGTGAAGAACGTGGCCGTGCAGGTGCCGGCCGCGTGGACGCGCTCGAACGAGGACGGGACGGCGAAGTTCACGGCGCCCAGCGGGGACGCGTACTTCCTGGTGGACGTGGGCGCGGTGCAGACGGCGGGCATGAAGGCCCAGGTCTGCGTGGACAAGATCGTCACCGGCAGCGGCGGCACGGGCTGGGAGAAGCTCAAGGTCGGCGGGCAGCCGGCGGCGCGGCGACTGGACACGGACGCGTCGACGAACGGGGCCCTGGTGGACACCTGGACGTACGTGGGCTGTGACGGCCGCACGACGTGGTCCGTGGTCTTCCACCTGGAGCAGGGCAAGAAGGAGCGCTTCGCGCCCCTGGCGGAGAAGGTGGCCGGGAGCGTGAAGTTCCAGCGGGCGCGGGGGAAATGACGCGATGGTGAAGCCGAGCAAGCAGATCATCCGCCCTTACGGAGACCGGCGGGACGACGGCGTGGTGCAGCTGTCGTTCACGCTGCCGGTGCCCCTGTCGGAGAAGGCCAAGGAGGCCGCCGCCGTCTTCACGCGCAAGATGGGGTTCACCGACGTGAAGGTGGCCGCCGCCGAGCGCGCCGCGGACAGCTACACGTTCTTCATCGTGTACGCCCGCTCGGGCGTCACGCTGGACTACGCCGAAATCGACGTGCCCGAAGTCATCGTGAAGAAGATGTCCTTCGACGACCTCAACGCCTTCATCAAGGAGAAGGTCGCCCGGCGCATCGTTGTGTTCGGCGCGTGCACCGGCACGGACACGCACACGGTGGGCATCGACGCCATCCTGAACATGAAGGGCTACGCGGGCGACTACGGCCTGGAGCGCTACCCCGGGTTCGAGGCGTTCAACCTGGGCAGCCAGGTGCCCAACGAGGACCTCATCAAGCGGGCCATGGCGAAGAACGCCGACGCCATCCTGGTGAGCCAGGTCGTCACCCAGCGCGACGTGCACAAGGACAACTCGCGCCAGTTCATCGACGCGGCCAAGGCGGCGGGCATCCACGGCAAGGTGCAGTTGCTCCTGGGCGGTCCGCGCGTGGACCACAAGCTGGCGCTGGAGCTGGGCTTCGACGCGGGCTTCGGTCCGGGCACCAAGCCCTCCGACGTGGCCAACTACATCGTCCACGCGCTCCTGAAGAAGATGGGCAAGGAGCCCCAGGACATGCACTACCAGGGAGAGCCCACGTGAGCACGGGAACCAAGGCCATCATCCGCCTGCGCATGAGCAGCCATGACGCGCACTACGGCGGCAACCTGGTGGACGGCGCGCGGATGCTCGGGCTGTTCGGCGACGTGGCCACGGAGCTGTGCATCCGGGCTGACGGCGACGAGGGCCTGTTCCGCGCGTACGACGCGGTGGAGTTCCTGGCGCCGGTGTACGCGGGGGACTTCATCGAGGCGGAGGGCGAGATCGTCAGCGCGGGCAACACGTCGCGCAAGATGCGCTTCGAGGCGCGCAAGGTCATCCGCCCGCGTCCGGATGTGAATGACTCGGCGGCGGACCTGTTGCCGGAGCCCATCGTCGTGTGCCGTGCTTCGGGCACCTGCGTGGTTCCCAAGGACAAGCAGCGAGGTCAGCGATGAGCACTCCCATGGTCATCACCGCGGCGATGGTGGGCGCGGAGACGACGCGCGAGCAGACGCCGCACCTGCCCATCACCGCCGAGGAGATTGCCGAAGACGCCGTGCGCTGCCGCGAGGCCGGCGCCGCCATGGTGCACCTGCACGTGCGCACGCCCGACGGCAAGCCGTCCCAGGACGCGGAGCTGTTCCGGGCCGCCATCCGCGCCATCCGCAAGCGCACCGACGTGCTCATCCAGACGTCCACCGGTGGCGCGGTGGGCATGACGGTGGACCAGCGCTGCGGGCCGCTGACGCTGACGGGCGAGGACCGGCCGGACATGGCCACGCTCACCACGGGCACCGTCAACTTCGGCGAGGAGGTCTTCTGGAATCCCCGCCCGTTGGTGCGCGACATCGCCAGGCGCATCCGCGCGCTCGGGCTGCGGCCGGAGCTGGAGTGCTTCGACGTGGGCATGATTGACGAGGCCCGCTACCTGGCCAAGGAAGGCCTGGTGGACCTGCCCGCGCACTTCGACTTCGTGCTCGGGGTGCCGGGCACGCTGCAGGCGCGGCCGGAGGTGCTGGACTTCATGATCGCCTCGCTGCCGGAGGGCAGCACCTGGACGGTGGCGGGCGTGGGCCGCTTCCAGCTCGCGTTCGTGGACGAGGCCGCGAAGCGGGGCGGCAACGCGCGCGTGGGCCTGGAGGACAACATCTACGTGTCCAAGGGCGTGCTCGCGAAGGGCAACTGGGAGTTGGTGGCCGAGGCCGCCAGAAGGGCCCGGGCCCACGGCCGGGAGCCCGCGACTCCCGAGCAGGCTCGCAAGCTGCTGCGATTGAGCTGAACCCCGCCGCCGACGCACTCAAGTGTGTCGGCGGTTTTCTTTCCAGAACATGTCAGCAACCTGGGCCCCTTCGCGTCGGCGTTCGCCGGACGCCGCTCGTCCGCCCGGACTCCGGCGCGTGAGGGGCCCACTCACTTCCGAGGAGTCATACGCATGGACACGGAGCTGAAGGGGCAGGGCGTCCTGGTGACGGGCGGCGCGGGTGGTATCGGCACGGCCATCGTCCAGGCCTTCGCCGCCGAGGGCGCGAAGGTGGTGGTGCACTACCACTCCCGCGAGGCCAAGGCGCGCGAGCTTGCGGGGCAGGTGGGCGGCGCGGCGGTGGGCGCGGACCTGACGGTGGAGGCCCAGGTGGACGCGCTGGTGCCCGCGTCGGTGGCGGCCCTGGGACGACTGGACGTGCTCGTGTGCAACGCGGGCGTGTATCCGGCGCCGGACGTGCCGGTGTGGGAGATGTCGTTGGAGCGCTGGCGCCGCACGCTGGCGGAGAATCTGGACAGTGTCTTCCTGTGCTGCCGCGCCTTCCTGCGCCACGTGAAGACGACGGGCGTGGGCAACATCGTCATCGTCAGCTCCACCGCGGGCCTGTTCGGCGAGGCGGGACACGCCGACTACGGGGCGGCCAAGGGCGCGCTGGCGAGCGGCTTCCTTCGCAGCCTGAAGAACGAGCTGGGCCGCATCGCCCCGGGTGCCCGCGTCAACGTGGTGTGCCCTGGTTGGACGGAAGTGGACCGCAACCGCGACAAGCTGAAGGCCGAGGGGTTCGTGAAGCGGGTGACACGCACCATGCCGTTGCGCAAGGTGGGCCAGCCCGAGGACGTGGCGCGCGCGGTGGTGATGCTCGCGTCGGATTTCGTCTCCGGCCACGTGACGGGTGAGGTCGTCACCATCGCCGGAGGCATGGAAGGACGGGTGCTACATGACGACTGAGGCCATCGACGTACGGAAGCACAACCGCGACGCCTGGAATCGCCAGGTGTCCCTGGGCAACCGGTGGACGGTGCCGGTGGGGCCGGAGGTCATCGCGGCGGCGCGCAAGGGGGAGTGGGGCATCCTGCTCACTCCGACGAAGATTGTCCCTCGCGAGTGGTTCGGCGAGGTCGCCGGCCAGCGCGTGTTGTGTCTGGCGGGCTCCGGTGGACAGCAGGCGCCCATCCTCGCGGCGGCGGGCGCGAAGGTGTCGGTGCTCGACAACTCCCCGGCGCAGCTGGGGCAGGACCGGCTGGTGGCCGAGCGCGAGGGGCTGACGCTGCGCCTGGAGGAGGGGGACATGCGGGACTTGTCCGTCTTCGAGGACGGCAGCTTCGACCTCATCTTCCACCCGTGCTCCAACGGCTTCGTGGACGACATCCAGCCGGTCTGGCGCGAGGCGTTCCGCGTGCTGCGGCCCGGCGGCACGCTGCTGACGGGCTTCTGCAACCCGCTCATCTTCCTGCTCGACCCGGACCTCCAAGACCAGGGCGTGATGCAGCTCAAGTACAAGATGCCGTACTCGGACTTCACCAGCCTCACGGACGCCGAGCGGCGTCGGTACACCGACAAGCACGAGCCGCTCAGCGTGGGTCACTCCCTGGAGGACCAGATTGGGGGGCAGCTCCGCGCGGGCTTCGTCCTCACCGGCTTCTTCGAGGACGGCTTCGGCCCGGGCGACAAGCTCTCCGAGTACATCGATGGCTTCATCGCCACGCGCGCCGTGAAGCCTCCGCCCCCGTAACCGTTCGTCCCAGGAACGGGGGAAGCGCATTGCGTCGTGGAGTCCGAGGGGACTCCCATGCGGGCTGTCCTGGATGCCCCAGGACGTCCCGCAAGGAGCGCATATGCGTACCCCCAGGTATCTCTCCTCGTTCTGTGTCGTGAGCCTCGCGCTGCTGGGCGTGGGGTGTGAGCCGTCGGCCTCGCCGGTGACGTCGCGGGAGGGCGCGGTGCTGGAAGAGAAGAAGGACCGAGCGGTGGGCGACGTGCGGCTGTACTGCGAGACGACGCAGGACGGGAGCTACTTCGAGTTGAAGGAGACGGCGACGGGGTTCGAGGGCGTGGTGGCGACGCTCGAGTACGACCCGTGGGACTGCCGCTGCATCCGGCTGAAGCGCGAGGTGGTGGGGCAGTACACGTCGTGCAACTTCGCGGCGTCGGACCCGCGCATCGCGAATTGCTGGCGTCGTGACGCCAACGGCTCGACGACGAAGGCGTTCATGGCTTCGGCGAAGATCACGCGGCAGTCGCTGGTGTTCGCCAATCCCATCGAGACGTCGGACCAGTTGTTGGAGGTCACCGTCGTGAACCAGGACCCGGGGCAGACGCCTCGGCACGACCTGTCGTTCCCCCTCAACGACTGCGTGGCGGAGCAGTAGCCCACCAGGCGGGCAGGCCCGCTCCGGTGTGGCGCCGGGGCGGGATTTAACCTTCGCTTTCGCGTGGGGTTCTCCAAGGCAACAGGGCGCGAGCAGGGCTGGACTCGTGCTCCTCGAACCAATGGAGCGTCTCACCATGCGTCAGAATTTCTTCATGCGGTCCTTCGTCACGGCGTCGCTGTTGCTGGCCACCCCGGTGTTCGCGCAGAGCGTGGCGCCCGCGGCGGAGGACAAGGCGGCGCCGTGCGAAGAGCGGCACGGCCGTCATGGCAAGCGGGGCATGAACGGCGAGCGGAAGCTGGCCCGGATGGAGCACCGGTTGGACCGCGCGGTGGTGGATGGGCGGCTCACCCAGGCGCAGGCGGACCAGTTCAAGGCCGAGGCGAAGCAGCTCCAGGAGGAGCGCAAGGCGCTGCGCGAGGCCTCCGGTGGCAAGATCACCGAGGAGCAGCGGCAGCAGGGCCGCGAGCGCTTCCGCGCGTTCCACGAGAAGGTGAAGGCCGCGATGAAGGCCTCCACGCCCGCGAAGATTTGAGCGGTGCGTCCGGAGTGGTGCGGCGCCGTGCGCCTCAGTCTCGCAGGCGCTCCGCCCACGTGAAGTATGCGGCGCGCGCGTCCACGAACGGGTCGCGGAAGAGGGCGCGGACCTCGGTCTTGTCCACCTCTCCCGCGTCGAAGGCGCGGTAGAGCTTGTCGCCGAGCAGGTACCCCAGTCCGTGGCTGACGCCATGGAACAGCCGGTCCTTGCGCAGGGGCAGCAGCTTCACCGCCTCCTCGGGCGCCTCCAGCTCGGCGGCCGCATGGGCGAGCACGAACGCGGAGACCTGTCGGTCCACGCCTCGTGTCTCGCCGAAGCGCCGCACCCAGTCCGCCAGGTTCAGGCACGTGCGCCGGGGATTGACGAGCCGCGAGCCGAAGAAGCCCAGCGCCTCCTCCATGCACCGCGCGTAGAACGCCTCCGACGCCGTGCGAGGCTCCTCCATCGCGCTGCCCACCGCGCAGTGCCGCACGAAGTGCGCGGCCTCCTCCGCCGCGTGGTTCAGCGACAACGAAGCCAGGTACGCCGTGCGCGCGCGCGGGATGTAGCTGCTCTCCCGCGACAGGATGTGCCGACGAAGCTGCGACAGCTCCGTCTGAGTGAAGCGCCCCCGACGCTGGATGCGCGCCAGCACGTCGCCGTCCGCCACCGTGGTGACTTCCACCGACTCCAGCGCGCGCCCCACCGGCACACCCGCCAGTCGACCGATGAGCGCCGCCATCTCCCGGAAGCGCTCCGACGCGCCCCGGTCCATCAACGGCGCATCTCCCGCCTCGGCTTCCAGGTAATCCAGGAAGCTCTGCTGACAGACGACAGGGGAGGCGTTGAGCAGGCACAGGGTGTCGTCGGCCAGCTCCACGGCCTCGGCCGAGCCCATCTGTCCGTCGCGGGCCAGCTTCCACCAGACGCCTTCCGCGTTCTGGTAGACGACCAGGCCCCGACGCTGGGTCTCACCCAGGGCCCGCTCCACCTGCGCGGGCAGGTGGCACGGCGCGATGTGGTACTGGCCCACCAGGACGAGGATCAACGGACGGTCCTCGGCGCGGGCGGCGCGGGCGATGCGCTCGGCGGCGTAGGCATCCCGCAGCGCGAGCGAGCGCTCACCCTGGGCCCGCCGGTCGATTCCGAGGACCTCCAGGTGGTGCTTCCGGGCGAAGGCGAGCAGGCCTCGCGGCGCGCTTCCCGGGCCGAAGCCCGCACCCTCCGTGCCAGTACCCAGGCGTGCGAAGAGGGAGCGCTCCGACAGGCGCCCCGAGCCCCACGCATCGATGGAGGCCTGGTGACGACCCTCGATGCACTCGAGAGCGAGCACGACGCGGCGGCCGGAGGACAGGGCGCGCTCCGCGAGCTCCAGGTACGTCTGCTGGGCCAGGGGGAGCGTGTGGTAGTCGCCCACGTACACCACGTCCGAGGCGCGCACGCGCTGATGGACGTCGCTCAGCGGCAGGACGCGCCGATAGCTGGCGGTGCGCCGCCGATAGCGGGCCTCGTAGGAGCGGAAGGCATCTGTCTGCCCGTCCACCACGCGGGCGATTTGTGCCCGCTGTCGACGGAAGAGGGCAAGGTGCAGGGCGAGCGAGTCGCGCATGGAGTGCGGCGATCCCTCGCACGGCCTCGGAGACCCGGCAAAAAATCGGCTGCGCTCTCATCCTCAGGCCCCCCTTCCTTGACTCGGGGAGGGCCTCAATGGACCATCAGCGTCAGCTTGAAGAACACACTCGCTCGCGCGACCCTCCTCAGCCTCGTGCTCTTCCTGGCGGTGCCTGTCCGTGCCGAGGAGCCTTCTCTTCTCCACTCCGCTCCGGCACGCGCGGAGGCCAACGTGCCGCTGCGGCTCGACGGCACCCTCGTGGAGGGCGCACGCATCCTGGAGATGCAGGTGCGCTACCGGGGCCCGGGAGAGCCGTTCGCCCGCGTGCCGATGGAGCGCCAGTACGGCGACCTGTATCGCGCCGTCATTCCTCCCGAGCACATGGTGCCTCCGGGCATCGAGTACTACGTCGAGGGCCTCACCGCCGACGGAGAGCGCATCGCCATCTTCCAGTCGGCCTCGCGGCCCGCCCGCGTGCTCGTGGCTGGAGAGGCGCCCGCGTCCGCGCGCAAGCCCGGCGCGTCCGAGCCGCCGCCGCTGGCCGCCGTCGACGAGCGCCCGACCTCCAAGCCTCCGTCCACCAGCGAGCGTCCGCGTCCGTCCTCCTCGTCCGAAGATGACGACTCGATGGCCGCGCTCACCGCGGACCTGAATGAGGGGGTTCCACCGCCCACGCCCAAGAGCTCCCGGGACTCGCGCGGGTCGTCCACGCCGCCGCCGAAGGGGACCTCCGCGACGTCGCGTGACTCCTCGCGTGCGTCTCGCGACACCGCGTCGACGTCGCGAGACGCGCCCACGCGCGAATCGCAGCCGTCGCGCGAGTCGCCCTCTCGCGATGCGGTGTCCTCGCGCGAATCGCAGCCGTCGCGCGAGTCGCCCTCTCGGGATGCGGTGACCTCGCGCGAGCCGAGCGTCACCCGGGAGTCGCCCACGCGCGACACGTCCCGTGACACGGGCTCCTCGCGGGGCGAGCCCGCGGCCCCGCAGCGCACGGAGCTGGAGGACGACCTGGCCCTCTACAGCGCCGAGGACACGCTGGCGCTGGCCACGCGTCACGAGGAGAAGGTCCGCAAGGTGCCGGCCATCGGCGCATCCTTCAACCGCGAGCAGATTAGCGTGCTCGGCGCGCGCACGGTCGCGGACGTTTTGGACGTGGTGCCCGGCCTCACCGTGAGCCGCGACGTGCAGGGCTTCCACCGCACTGCGGTGCGCGGCCTGCGCAACGACGCGGAGGTGCTGTTCCTGCTCAACGGCCACCGGCTCAACAACTTCTTCGACGGCAAGGCGCTGATGAACCTGCCGGTGGAGAACCTGGAGCGCATCGAGGTCATCCGTGGCCCGGGCTCCGCGCTGTACGGCGCGGGCGCGTTCCTGGGCGTGGTCAACATCGTCACGGACACCTCGGACGGAGTCCGCACGGCCGTGTCAGCCGGCGGCTTCCCGGAGAAGGACGACCGGCTGGCCGTCACCGTCAACGGGCACGCCTCCGCGGGGCACACCTTCGGAGACCTTCGCCTGTTCGCGGACGTGGACGTGTGGAACCAGTCCGGTGATGCGAACATCATCGAGCACGACGGCCTGGACGACGAGTCCACCTCCCAGGGGCTGCGCTCGGTGGAGGACCCGGCCGGCAGGACGAGCGATGACCGCTTCCTGCTCAACGTGGGAGGCGGCGCGACGTACTCCATGGGCGACGCCGGGCGGCTGGCCGCCTCCGTGCGCTACCTTTCCGAGAACCGCACCGCGCTCTTGGGCCTGTTCGACGTCGTGGCCGAGGACTCCGAGCTGAAGTGGAACGTGCTCATGGCGGACGTCCACTGGGAGAAGAACATCGGCTCCTCGGTCCTGCTGCGCGCCCGCGCCGGCTTCGACCAACAGACCACGGACCGCCTCTTCCAGATCACGCCTCGCAACTTCCGCACCGGTCCGGACTCGAACCAGCTCTTCGACAACGGCCTGAGGGAGCAGACGCAGATTTCGGTGCGCTCGCTCACCGGCGGCGTGGACGCGGACATCGTCCTGTCGTCCAACAACCGCCTGTCCGTGGGCGCGGTGGTGGAGCAGCAGTCGCTGGGCGACTACACCTACGAGACGAACTACACGCTGGACGCGCGCGTGCGCCCGGGTGGCTTCACCACGCCCGAGGGCCTGGCGGACCTGCTGGAGCTGGCCGGTGGCGCGGCGTCCCGCCGGTTGACGGTGGGCGTCTTCGCGCAGGACCAGTGGACCGTCGTCGCGCCCCTGACGCTCACCTTCGGCGTGCGCGTGGACGCCACGCAGCTGCCCACCGTGGGGACGAGCGGCGACATCACCGGCACCAGCTTCGTGGCGCGCGTCAACCCGCGCGTGGGCCTGGTGTTCTCCGCCACGGACGCGTTGGTGCTCAAGGCCCTGTACGGCCGCGCCTTCCGCGCGCCCACGCTGCAGGAGCTGGTCGAGCGCATCCCCGACACCGACTACAACCAGGGCCGCTTCGAGGGCAACCCGAGCCTGCAGCCCGCCATCGTGGACACCTTCGAGCTGGGCGCGGACCTCATCCAGTCCGCGGGCGAGGCCCGCGTGCGGCTGCGCGCCAACGCGTACCTGGAGCTCTTCTCGTCGCCCATCGTCCCGGTGGACACGTCCGGCAACATCGTCCCGCTGCGCAACCGCGAGCTGGGCGTGCGCGTGTACGGCATCGAGGGCGAGGCCCGCCTGGAGGCCTCCAAGCGCGCCAACGCCTGGTTCAACGCGAGCATCTCCCGCGCGCAGGACATGGAGCTGCCGTCGCAGTCGCGGCTGCTCACCGACACGCCGCAGGCGCGCTTCAACGCGGGCGTGTCCATGCCCATCGGCGCGTGGGTGAACTTCGACGTGGTGGTGCGCACCGGCGCCGAGCGCCGCAACAACAGTCGCTCCGTGCTGGAGCTGGTGCGCCGCTACAAGATTCCCGCCTACAGCCTGGTCACCGCGCAGATTCGCACCGAGCCCATCCTGGACATCTGGGAGGTGTCGCTGGTGGCGCACAACGTCTTCGACCACGACCTTCGCGACGACGTGCCGCGGCCCGACCGCGTCACCGGGAACCTCCCGCGCGAGGGCATGTCCGGCTACCTCACCGTGAGGGCTCACTTCTGATGCCACTGCCCAAGTCCCTCGTCGCAGCGCTCGCGTGCGCCCTGGCCTCGCCCCTGGCCGGGTGCATCTCCTACAACGACTCCTGCCAGCCGCTCGTCGCGGACCCCGACGCCGTCGTCGGCTACCTGGGCCAGGACGTGCTGCTCGACAAGCCCTTCGTCTGGCACGACAACAACGCGCTGGCGCAGGCCGCGGCGGACGCGTTCCGTCACGCGGAGGACGGCTCGGCCCGGCCCGCGGTGCTGGGCGTCATCAACGGCGGCTCCCTGCGCGCGGAGGGCCTGTGCTTCACGCGCCAGGCGCTGCGCAAGGGCCCGCTCACCGACGGCGTGCTGCACGAGGTCATCCTCTTCGAGAACCTCGTGGTGTCCGTGGACCTCACCGAGACGGAGCTCGTGAAGATGATGGAGAACAGCGTGGGCAGCCTCTATCGGGAAGGGGAGCTCATCGCGTCACCCTCCGGCGCGTTCCTGCACCTGTCCGAGGGCACCACCATGCACGTCAACTGCGCGAACCCGCGGGGCCAGCGCGTGGAGGCGCTGACGGTGAACGGGCAAAGCGTGCCCCTGCCGCCGCGCGACGACGCGAGCATCCGCTACCGCGTGGCCATGCCCAGCTTCCTGCTCGGCGGCGGTGACGGCTACGGGGAGGCGTTCGGCAACGCGGGGCAGAACCCGGACCGCTTCCCGGTGCAGGCGCGGAAGCTGGGAGGAACGGACGCGAACATCACCTCGGCGTACCTGCGGGAGATGCACCCCTCACCCGAGCAGTCGCTCACCGAGAAGCCGCGAATCACGTTCTCGAACTGCGCACGACCCGCGCGGCCCGCCGGAGGTTGAGTGCCGGGGGCCGTTCGCGGGGACCTTCAGGACTTCGGCTCGTCCGGGTTCGGAGCGGCCGCCGTCAGCGTGGCGGTGGCCGCGGGTGTCGCCGCCGGGCTCGCCGCGACGGCGGCGGGACGGGCAGGCGCGCTCAGCACGTCGTTGACCGACGGCATCCTCCGAATCTCGGCACGCGCCACCTTCCACGCCTGCTGGACGATCCACGACAGGGAGCGGTCCTGCCGCGTGGCCTCACGCTGGATCTCCTCCAGCATGTCCTCGGGGAAGTAGAGGCTTTGCTTGCGATGGTCGGTGGTGGCCATGCCTGCGCTACTCCTCGCGCGGGTCCTGGCGCTCGTCGCCAGTCACGTCGTTGACGGCGGGGAACGACTTGATGCGCTCGCGGGCGATCTTCCACGCCTGCTGGACAACCCAGGAAAGAGAGCGGTCCTGTCGGTTCGCTTCTTCCTGAATCTCCTTCAGCATCTCCTCGGGGAAGTACAGCGACTGCTTGCGCTTGTCGGTGCCTGCCATACTTGAGTCTCCGGGGCGGATTCGAGGTGACGACCTGAACACACCGGTGCCGTTATCCGACAGACGCCCAAGAGGGTCAACGGTTTAGGACGACTCATTCCGCGCCCGTCGGCTCCCTGCTCGGACATGTTCAGTGCCGCCTGACGTATCCAGCCGGGCGCGAAAAAGGAAACGCCCCGGGCCTCACGATGGGAGGACCGGGGCGTTTCGGAAAGAGAGACCGCCGGGAGTGGATCTCCCAGCGGTCCCGTGGACCCAGAGGGGGAGGGGGGGGACCCCTAGGTCCAACACCTTGAAAAGTCGACCGTCCCCTCAACAACGCCCGGTGTCGCGCATATTTCTGCTTCCGCGACCGCGCCCATCCGGTGTGACGATCATAAGAACCGACCCCCCTGCCTTCAACCGCGCGCCTCTGTAACCCTGTTACCCGACAATCCATTCCGCCCCCGCAGATGTCTCCCACTGGACCCGCGACGCAGTTGCTGAAGAGGACACTGATGGACACGTATGCGCGCCTCGGACTGGAGGGCCGGTCCGTGTTGTGCGCCGTGTCCGGAGGCGCGGATTCGGTGGCCCTGCTCGTCGGCACGGCGAGCGTGCGAGAGCGGCTGCGGCTGCGAGTGGAGGTCTGCACGGTGGACCATGGCGTGCGTCCCGAATCCCGAGCGGAGGCCCGCGCCGTGGGCTCGCTCTGCGAGCAGCTGGGCGTGCCCTGTCACGTGCGGACGCTGACCCTGGCTCGCGGCCCCGGACTCGAGGCCCGCGCACGGCAGGCGCGCTACGAGGCCCTGGAGGCGGTGCGGCGAGAGCGGGGCCTGTCCGCGGTGGCGACGGCCCACTCGGCGAGCGACCAGGCGGAGACGCTGCTGATGCGGCTGGCGCGGGGCACGTCGACGCGGGGCGCGGTGGGCATCCACGAGGCGCGGGGCGCGCTGGTGCGGCCGGTGCTGTCGCTGACGCGGGCGGAGCTGGTGGCCTCCTTGAAGGAGCAGGGCGTCGGCTATGTGACAGATGAGATGAACGACGACCCCGCCTTCCTGCGGGTCCGGGTGCGCCACGACGTGCTGCCGGCCCTGTCGAGCGCGGCGGGCTTCCAGGTGGACGCGAGGCTCGCGTCGTACGCGCGGCTGGCGGCCGAGGACGACGCGCTGCTGAGCGACCTGGCGGACGCGGCGTGGGAGCGGGTGCGGCTTCCCGATGGCGCGCTGGACGCGGTGGCGGTGCGCGCGCTGGAGGTGCCCTTGCGGCGCAGGGTGCTCGCCAGGCTGCTGGCCGCGCACGACGTGGTGGCGGACGCGGCGATGGTGGAGCGCGCGCTGCGGGCGGTGGCGCAGGGCGGCTCGGCGACGGTGGGGCGCGCGTTGCGGCTCCGGGCGACAGGTGGCCGGGTGCGCTGCGTGGCGTCGTCGGAGGTGGAGGCGCCTCCGGTGCGGGCCATGGTGCTGACGGGGGAGGGGGCTTGCGGCGTGCTGGAGGGCACGGGGTGGCGCTTCAGCGTGGAGTCGCGCGAGCCGCCTCCGGGCATGCACGGGCTGGCGCTGGCGCGGGATGTCCTCTGGCCGCTGACCGTGCGGACACGCAGGCCCGGAGACCGGGTGCGCGCGGGCGAGAAACAACGCCGGTTGCAGGATGTGTTGGTGGATCTTCGGGTGCCCGCGGAGTCGAGGGATTCGCGGCCGGTGGTGCTGGACGCCGAGGGCACCGTGGTGTGGCTCCCAGGGCTGTGGACACCTCCGTCACGGGCGGAGGTTTCCGGACACTACCTGTGGGCCGCACCCGTGGGTCCGAGCAATCACCAGGACCCTTCGTTATAGAGTGGAATGAGTGTTGTCGGGGGTTGGCCGTGCCCCCTAAATAGTTGAGGGCTTTTTGCTGTTGCTGATACGGTCCGACGACTGGGAGCTCGCCTGGTGTCGGGCAAATGATTGAAAAGGCTGGGTTTCTCCCGGCACGGCCCTCACCCGCCGAGTACCGAAAGGGCAGCTGACACGTGCGTTCGACCTACAAGACCATCGGGCTCTGGGTCATCCTGATCGTCCTCTTCGTCGCCTTCTACAACTTCTTCTCCCAGGGCAACGACCAGGTCCAGGAGCCCTCCTTCACCCAGCTTCTGTCGAAGGTGGAGGAGAAGAAGGTCAAGGAAGTGGCGGTCAAGGGCAACACCTACTCCGGCAAGTTCGTGGACACGAGCGAGCGGTTCCGCACCACGGGTCCCGCGCCGGATGCGGCGATGCTCAACCAGCTCCGCAACAACGGAGTGGACGTCAAGTACGAGCGGGAGGAGCAGAACAGCCTCTGGCTGACCATCCTCGGGCAGTGGATGCCCGTCGTCTTCCTGTTCCTCTTCTTCATCTTCTTCATGCGTCAGCTGCAGGGCGGCAGTGGCAAGGCGATGACCTTCGGGAAGTCGAAGGCCAAGCTGCTCAGCGAGAGCCACAACAAGGTCACGTTCGCGGACGTGGCCGGCGTGGACGAGTGCAAGGAAGAGCTCGAGGAGATCGTCGCCTTCCTCAAGGACCCCAAGAAGTTCACCAAGCTCGGCGGCCGCATCCCCAAGGGCGTGCTGATGATGGGGCCTCCGGGCACGGGCAAGACGCTGCTTGCCCGCGCGGTGGCCGGCGAAGCGGGCGTGCCGTTCTTCTCCATCTCCGGCTCGGACTTCGTGGAGATGTTCGTGGGCGTCGGCGCCAGCCGCGTCCGTGACTTGTTCGAGCAGGGCAAGAAGAACGCCCCCTGCATCATCTTCATCGACGAAATCGACGCCGTGGGTCGTCACCGTGGCGCCGGTCTGGGCGGCGGTCACGACGAGCGGGAGCAGACGCTCAACCAGCTGCTCGTGGAGATGGACGGCTTCGAGTCCAACGACGGCGTCATCCTCATCGCCGCGACGAACCGTCCGGACGTGTTGGACCCCGCGCTGCAGCGCCCGGGTCGCTTCGACCGCCGCATCGTGGTGCCGCGGCCGGACCTGAAGGGCCGCCTGGGCGTGCTGAAGGTGCACACCCGCCGCGTGCCGCTGGCGCCGGAGGTGGACCTGGAGGTCATCGCTCGCGGTACGCCGGGCATGACGGGCGCGGACCTGGAGAACCTGGTGAACGAGTCGGCGCTGATGGCCGCGCGGCAGAACAAGGAGCGCGTGGACCTGAGCGACTTCGAGGCCGCCAAGGACAAGGTCTTCATGGGCCCCGAGCGGCGCTCGATGATCATGACCGAGAAGGAGAAGAAGAACACCGCGGTGCACGAGGCGGGGCACGCGCTGCTCGCCAAGCTGCTGCCGGGGTGCGACCCCCTCCACAAGGTCACCATCATCCCGCGCGGACAGGCGCTCGGCGTGACGTGGAGCCTGCCGACCGAGGACAAGGTCAACGGCTACAAGAAGCAGATGCTGGACCAGATCTCCATGGCCATGGGTGGCCGCATCGCCGAGGAGCTGCTCTTCAACGAGATGAGCAGCGGCGCGGCGAACGACATCGAGCGGGCGACGGAGACGGCGCGCGCCATGGTGTGCCGCTGGGGCATGAGCGAGAAGCTGGGGCCCCTGGCGTTCGGCAAGAGCGATGGTGAGGTGTTCCTGGGCCGCGACTTCAACTCGTCCAAGGACTACTCCGAGGACACGGCGCGGCAGATCGACTCCGAGGTCCGCAGCATCGTCGTCGGCTGCTACGAGCGGGGCCGCAACCTCCTCACGGAGAACCTGGAGGCGCTCAAGCGCGTCTCCGACGCCCTGGTGGAGTACGAGACGCTCGACGCCGAGGACGTGAACATCCTCCTGCAGGGTGGCCAGCTCACCCGTGAGCGTCCGCCCCCGCGGGTGAATGCTCCGCCGAAGGCGACGGAGAAGAAGGACAAGCGGAAGATCCTCGACGCGCTCGAGGGCCTGCCGAAGATGGAGCCGAACAAGGCGTAGTTCCGGCCGCCGCCACGCGGCGCTGAACAAAGGCCCTTCCCACCCCGGGGAGGGCCTTTTCGTTTGCGGGGATGTTGGCGCCCGCGCCCTCGCGGGCGGCGCGGGGCCTTGGGGCGTCGAGGCTCGTGCCGCGCATTCGGTGCCGCTCGCGTGTGCGCGGAGAGGGTAGGGTGACCAGGGGCCTTCGTCGCCATGCGCAGGCCCGTTCCGCTTCGTGCAGGAGCCCTCGCCCATGATTCGCGCCCGCCCCATCAGCGTCGACCATCCGGAGGACCTGACGTTGGCCTTCCGTCGCATGGGGTTGCCCACGCCCGCGCGCGAGTACCTCCTGGAGAAGCTGCCGCATGGGCAGTGGCTCCTCACCGGCGTCTCGAAGGAGGTCGGCCAGTTCCTCCACGGCCTGCCAGAGCGCTCGAACGCGCCGGGTCGGGAGGAGTTTCCTTCCTGGGTCTCGGGCGACGTGCGCACCCGCGCCGGGGCGGGCCTGTTGTCTGGACGACGTGAGCAACTGGAGCGGCTCATCGCGCTCGCCCGCGCCGAGGGGGGCGAGCTCATCGCGCTGGCGGGCGCGCTGGAGCGCGCCCTGGGGACACACGTGGCGCCGACGCCGCTGGTGCTCGGCGAGCGCACCTTCGAGTGGGGCTCGCGCACCTACGTCATGGGCGTGGTCAACGTGACGCCGGACAGCTTCTCCGATGGGGGGCGCTACCAGGACGTCGACGCGGCCATCGCCCACGGGCTCGCGCTGGCGGAGGCGGGCGCGGACCTGTTGGACGTCGGCGGCGAGTCCACGCGTCCCGGCTCACGGGCCGTCTCCGCCGAGGAAGAGGTCGCCCGGGTGCTGCCGGTCATCGAGGGCCTGCGAGCCCGCACCGCCGTGCCCCTCTCGGTGGACACCACCAAGTCGGCCGTGGCGCGCGAGGCGCTCCAGGCGGGCGCGCACCTCATCAACGACGTCACTGGCTTCCGCACGGACCTGGAGCTGCCCCGCGTGGTGGCGGAGTTCGGCGCCGCCTGTTGTCTGATGCACATCCAGGGGACCCCCAGCACCATGCAGCAGGCGCCTGCCTACGAGGACCTGATGGACGAGGTGCTGACGTTCCTGGAGGACTCCTCGGCCATGGCGGCGGCCGCGGGGGTGCCGCGCGAGCGCATCCTGCTGGACCCGGGCATCGGCTTCGGCAAGACGTTCGACCACAACCTCTACCTGCTGCGACGGCTGGAGGAGCTGCGCGTACTCGGGCTGCCCCTGCTGGTGGGCACCAGCCGCAAGGGATTCCTCGGCGCCCTGACGGGTGGCAAGCCGGCGGGCGAGCGTCTGTCGGCGACGCTGGGTTCCGTGGCGGCGATGGCGGTGCTGGGGGGCGCGGACGTCGTCCGGGTCCACGACGTGGCGGAGGCTCGCGACGCGCTCGTGGTGGCGGATGCGATTCGCATGGCGCGCGACGGAGGCGCCCTGCTCGGACGCTGAGCCGGCGTGGCCCGTGCGCCACACGGTGGCGGTGGGGCCGCGTGTAGGCGTGGGGATGAGACTGGTATCGTTTTCGCACTGACCTTCAACGGTGATACAGCCTGCAAGCCCGGGCCGTTGCCGGGGGAGCATCGGGGCCCTACCTTCGAGCCCCGGCGGTGGGCGGGGTATAAGCCCCGACGTCGAGCGACCGGCGAAGGCCCGGCGTGGGAAAGGTGGAGCGGAAACCATGGCGTACAGGATGAACATGCCTCCCAAGGAGGAGCGCGCATCGCAGAAGCTGTTCGGCACGGACGGGGTTCGCGGAAAGGCGAACGTCTACCCGATGACAGCGGAAGTCGCGATGCAGCTCGGGCGGGCGCTCGCGTACCTCATCCGCAATGGACCGCACCGCCACCGCGTCATCGTGGGCAAGGACACGCGACTGTCGGGCTACATGCTCGAGCAGGCGCTGGCCGCGGGCCTGACGTCCATGGGCGTCGACGTGGAGCTCGTCGGGCCGCTGCCGACGCCGGGCATCTCCAACATCACCACGTCCATGCGCGCGGACGCGGGCGCGGTCATCTCCGCGTCCCACAATCCGTACGAGGACAACGGCATCAAGTTCTTCTGGCGCGACGGCTTCAAGCTGCCGGATGAGACGGAAGGCAAGATCGAAGAGCTGCTGTCCACGGGCGCCATCGACTCCATCCGTCCCACGGCGACGAAGATTGGCCGCGCGTTCCGCATGGAGGACGCGCGGGGCCGCTACATCGTGTTCCTCAAGGCGACCTTCCCGCGCGAGCTGACGCTCGAGGGGCTGACCATCGTCGTCGACTGCGCCAACGGCGCGGCCTACAAGACGGCGCCCGCGGTGCTGGAGGAGCTGGGCGCGAAGGTCATCACGCTGGGCGTCTCTCCGGACGGCAAGAACATCAACCACAAGTGCGGCGCGCTGTACCCGGAGAACCTGGCGCGCACGGTGCTCAAGCACGGCGCCCACCTGGGCATCGCGCTGGACGGTGACGCCGACCGGCTCATCGTCGTGGACGAGAAGGGCAAGGTCGTGGATGGCGACGCCATCATGGCCATCTGCACCGGCGAGCTGGTGGCGCGCAAGCAGCTCAAGAAGAAGGTGCTGGTCTCCACGGTGATGAGCAACGTCGGCCTGGAGCGCGCGGTGGCGCGCTGGGGCGTGAAGGTGGCTCGTACGCGCGTCGGCGACAGGTACGTCGTCGAGGAGATGCGCAAGAACGGCTACAACCTGGGCGGCGAGCAGAGCGGCCACCTCATCTTCCTCGACCACACCACGACGGGTGACGGCACGCTGGCGGCGCTCCAACTGCTCGCGGTGATGTGCCGCGCGGGCAAGCCCCTGAGCGAGCTGGCCTCCATCTTCGAGCCGGTGCCCCAGACGCTTGTCAACGTGGTGGTGAAGCAGAAGAAGGAGCTGGGCGAGCTGCCGGAGGTGATGAAGATCATCAAGTCGGTGGAGCAGAAGCTCGGCAACTCCGGCCGCGTGCTGGTGCGCTTCTCCGGCACCGAGCCCAAGGCGCGCGTGCTGGTGGAGGGCGAGGACGCCGCTCGCAACGAGGCCTACGCGAAGGACATCGCGGACGCCCTGGCGAAGGCGCTCAACCGCTAGTCGCCGCTCACGGCGGTTGACTTCCGGACGCTGGCCGCGATTAGAGGGGCCAGCGCGTGCCGGGGCCCCCGACAATCCCGGCACCGCGCGTCAAGCGAGGTGCGGTCGATGGGACAGCGACTGGGTGTCAACGTGGACCATGTGGCGACGCTGCGGCAGGCGCGGCGCACCACGTATCCGGATCCGGTGACGGCGGCCGCGCTGGCGGAGCTGGCCGGCGCGCAGCAGATCACCATCCACCTGCGCGAGGACCGCCGCCACATCCAGGACCGCGACCTGCGCATCCTGCGTGAGACGACGCAGACGCTGCTGAATCTGGAGATGGCGGCCACCACGGAGATGGTGAAGATCGCCTACGAGCACAAGCCGGACGTGGTGACGCTGGTGCCCGAGCGCCGCGAGGAGCTCACCACCGAGGGTGGGCTCGAGGTCGCCGGCCAGCGCGAGCACGTCGCGAAAATCATCAAGAACCTCAAGGACGGCGAAATCACCGTCTCGCTGTTCATCGACCCGGACCTGGACCAGGTGCGCGCGTCGCACAAGGTGAACGCGGACCGGATTGAATTGCACACGGGCCGCTACTGCGAGGCGCGCAACGAGAAGGAGCGCGCGCGGGAGCTGGCGCGCATCGTCGACGCGGCGAAGGCGGGCACCAAGCTGGGCCTGGGCGTGGCCGCGGGCCACGGGCTCAACTACGACAACGTGCACGCCATCGCGCGCATCGCGGAGATCGACGAGCTGAACATCGGACACGCCATCGTCGCGCGCGCGGTGCTGGTGGGCTTCGACCGGGCGGTCCGGGAGATGCTCGACCTGATGCGCAACCCGGGATAGCGCGCCATGGGTATCCGGGGCCTGGGTCTGGACATCTGCTCCATCTCCCGCATCCAGCGCATCCTGGACGGGCCTCGCGCGGAGCCGTTCCTGAACCGCGTCTACACGGAACACGAGCGCGCCCTGTGCGGCCAGCGTCACGACGCGGCCAGCGCCTACGCCGCGCGCTTCGCGGCCAAGGAGGCGCTGGTGAAGGCCCTGGGCGCGCCGCCGGGCATCCGCTGGAAGGACATGGAGGTGCGTCGCGACGGCGGCGCGCCGTACTTCGGCCTGTCCGGCGTGGCGCTCGAGGTGATGGAGGCCCGGGGGCTGGAGGCCTTCCTCGCGTTGACCCACGACGCCGACGTGGCCGCCGCCACGGTGGTGCTGCAGTCGAAAGGGGAGTGAAGCCATGCTGCGCGTCCTCACCGCCGCCCAGATGCGTCAGGCCGAACAGGCCGCCGAGCAGCGCCACGGCATGCCCTCCGCGCTGCTGATGGAGAACGCGGGGCGGGGGCTCGCGGACGTGGCGCGCGCGCTCGCGGGGCCCCATGGGCGCTTCGTGGTGGTGTGCGGCCCGGGCAACAATGGTGGCGACGGGCTGGTCGCGGCGCGCTTCCTCCTCGAGGGGGGCGCGCGAGTCTCGGTGACGCTCGTGGGCGACACCGCGAAGCTGACGACCGAGTCGAAGCGCAACCTGGAGGCGCTGCGGGGCTTTGGTGGCGCGGCGCTCGCGCTGGAGTCCGTGGAGCCTCCCGCGACAGGTGACGTGGTGGTGGACGCGCTGTTCGGCACGGGGCTGAGCCGGGCTCCGGCCGGTGCGTTCGCGGAGGCCATCTCCGCCATCCATCGGTGGCGCCGCGCGGGCGCGAAGGTGGTGGCCGCGGATGTGCCGTCCGGGCTGCAGAGTGACACGGGCGAGCCTTTCTCTCCGTGCGTGGAGGCGGACGCGACGGTGGCCTTCGGCTTCCTCAAGCCGGGTCAGGTCCTGGAGCCCGGGGCCTCGCTGTGTGGGCGCGTGCACCGCGTGGACATCGGCATGGGGGGCGCGTCGTCCCGAGACATCCCTGGCGCCGAGCTCTTCGTGGTGGAGGAGTCCGACGCGCGCCGCACGCTGCCCGCGCGCAAGGCGGACACACACAAGGGCACCTACGGGCACGTGCTGGTGGTCGCCGGCAGCCGGGGGAAGACGGGCGCCGCGGCGCTGGTCGCGAAGGCGGCGCTGCGCTCCGGCGCGGGCCTCGTCACGGTGGCCACGCGAAGCGACGCGCTGGAGTCCGTGCAGTCGCACTCCGCTGAAATCATGGGCATCCCCCTGGAGGGCTCGGGTCCGCTGGGCCTGGGGGACCTGGACGCGCTGCTCGCGGCGGCCGAGGGCAAGGACGCGCTCGTGATGGGCCCGGGCATCCCCCGGGGCCCCGAGACGGGCCGGCTCATCGGCGAGCTGCTCTCGCGCGTGGAGCTGCCTGCGGTGCTGGACGCGGACGCGCTCAACGCGGTGGCGGAGGACCCCTCCGTGCTCCGCCGCGCCAAGGGGCCCGTCGTGCTCACACCTCACCCGGGCGAGATGGCGCGACTCACAGGCCGACCGACCAAGGAGGTCCAGTCCAAGCGACTGGACATGGTGGGTCGACTCGCAGCCGGACTCAACGTGACGGTGGTGCTCAAGGGCGACCGTACGCTCACCGCGCACGCGGATGGCCGCGTGTTCATCAACACCACGGGCAACCCGGGCATGGCCACGGGCGGCTCGGGGGACGTGTTGTCCGGCGTGTGCGGCGCGCTGCTGGCGCAGGCCTTCCCGCTTCCCGACGCCATCTGGACCGCGGTGTACACGCATGGCCTCGCCGGAGACCTGGCGGCGGCGCGACGCGGGCAGCTGGGCCTGGTGGCGGGGGACCTCATCGAGCAGGGGCTCTGCGAGGTGTGGCTGCGGTGGGAGCGATGAGCGACACGGTGCTGTCGAACGAGGTAACGCGATGAGCGAGTCCAACACGGTGGAGCGGCGCGTGACGCTGGCCTCGCCCGAGGAGACCCATCGGCTCGGAGTGCGGCTGGGCGAGCTGCTCGAGCCGGGGGACTTCGTGGGGCTGATTGGCGATTTGGGCGCGGGCAAGACGCACCTGGTGCGCGGCGTGGCCGAGGGCGCGCGCGTGCCCCGCTCCGAGGTGGCCAGCCCCACCTTCGCGATTGTCTACCCGTACTCCGGCCGCATCCCGCTGTACCACGCGGACCTGTACCGCCTGACGGGCTACGACGACCTCTACGCCACCGGCTTCATGGACCTGGTGGGCGGCGAGGGCGCGGTGCTGGTGGAGTGGTTGGACCGGGTGCCGGAGGCCGCGCCTCGCGAGCACCTGCGACTCACGCTGGCCCACGCGGGAGAGGACTCGCGCACCCTGGAGGCCCAGGCCTTCGGAGCCCGGGCCTCAACGCTGCTGACAGCCTGGCTGCCCTGATGTCAGGCGGCGTGCTGGCTGGGGCCGGGCGTGGGCGGCGGGACGACGTCGCCCGCGAGCTCCGGCACACGCCAGCGGTGGAAGACGAGCCCGGCGTCCACGCCGATGACGTCCTCCTCCTGGACGGGCGCCCAGTTCGGCCCGCCGCACAGCGCCTCGCTGGAGACGATGAGCTGCTCCAGTCGCGTGCCCGCGACGGGCAGGCCGCCCAGCTCGCACCGCGCTCCGCCCACGGAAACGAAGAGCGTCCGGTTGCGCCGCGAGGCCACCATCACCTCGCCATTGGTGACGAGGAAGTTCATCGCGGAGCGCTGCTGCGCCTGCGAGTCATCCGTGATGGCCGCCACCAGTCCCATCGTCTCCGCGAGCGCCCGCGCGACGCCCTCGACAGGGACCGAGCCGACGATGGGATGCCTGGCCGCCAGGCGGGTGAGGAAGAGGTAGAAGCACCGCTCGCTGTCCGTGGTGCCCTGGATGCCCACGCGCAGCGTCGGGCAGATGAGCTCCTCCACCGCGGCCCGGTGCCGGGCGAATTCCCTCAACGTCCCGTTGTGGACGAACGTCCAGCGGCCGTGGTGGAAGGGGTGGGAGTTGCGCAGCTCCACCGCGCCCACCGACGCCAGACGGATGTGCGCCACCACCGTGTGTGAGGACACACGGCTGCTGACACGCTCGAAGTCGGGGTCACTGTGCGCGGGTCCCACACCGTGGGCCACGACAGGAGCCGCTTCGGCGCCGTAGGCGGCGATTCCCCATCCATCCTTGTGCTCGCGTGACTGGATGAGGAGCGAGTTCTTCTGCGTCACCAGCGAGGGGTGGACCGCGGAAGGGACTGACGATCTGAATCCAAAAAGTCGGCACATGGCTGCAGTTGGTACTTATAACGGCCGGCCCCGACGGGAAGTTCTCCTGCACTCCCGTGCGACGCACGTGTCACCAGTCGACGTCGCTTCACCCGCAGGAATTCAGCTCCTGCTGGACGACGACACGCCCGGCCTTCACCACCGTGCGCGCGTGCCCTATTCCTAAATGGTAGGGCAGATGACGGAAAGACGCACAACTGAACAACACCAGGTCGCCTGCATCACCCACGGCCAACCGCCCCTGTCGTTGCAGTCCCAATGACAACGCGGCACCACGTGTCGCAGCCCAATACGCCTCCGCGGCGCTGAGTCCGTTCTCCAGACACGCGAGCCCCAGCGCCAACGCCGTGTTTTCACTCATGGCGGAGCCCGGGTTGACGTTGGTGCCCAAAGCGACATTGAGGCCCGCGTCACGGATGCGACGTCCCGGCGCGTATGGGCGCATGCGCAGGAAGAGGGTGGAGGTGGGCACGAGCACCGCGGTGACGTTGGCGGCGGCGAGCGCGCGCAGGCCGGCGTCGGTGACTTGCTCCAGGTGGTCGGCGGTGGCGGCGCCCAGCTCGGCGGCGAGCTCGGCGGCGCCGAAGGCGGTGAGCTGGTCGGCGTGGAGGCGCGGCTGCATTCCCAGCTCGCGGCCGGCGGTGAGGATGCGGCGGGCCTCGTCGACGGTGAAGGCGCTGTCCTCGACGAAGACGTCGCAGAAGCGCGCCAGGCTCTCGTTGGCGACGGCGGGGAGGATTTCGTCGATGCAGAGGCGGACGTAGTCCTCGCGGCGCTCGCGGTACTCCGCGGGGATGGCGTGCGCGCACAGGAGCGTGGGCACCAGCTCCACGGGCGTCATCGTGTTGAGCCTGCGCACCACGCGCAGCATCTTCAGCTCCGTCTCCACGTCGAGCCCGTAGCCGCTCTTCACCTCCGCCACCGTCACGCCCTGCGCGAGCAGCCGCTGCACGCGGGGCAGTGCCAGCCGCACCAGCTCCTCCTCGCTGGCCGCGCGCGTGGCGCGCACGGTGCTGACGATGCCGCCGCCGGCCTTGGCGATTTCCAGGTACGTCGCGCCCTGGTTGCGCAGGTCGAACTCGGCGGAGCGCTCGCCGGCGAAGACCAGGTGCGTGTGCGGGTCCACGAAGGCGGGGCCCACGAAGCCGCCCTTCGCGTCGAGCACCTCCGTGCTTGCGCCCACGCTGCCCTGTGGCAGCTCCGCCTCCGCGCCCACATAGGCGATGCGACCGGCGCGGATGCCCACGCAGGCGTGGGGACGCGAGGTGAGCGCGGCCTCCGCGGGCTCGCGGTGCGTGCCCTCCAGGGTGAGGACCTCGGACGTGTTTCGGACCAGCAAGTCGAGCGCTTCCATGACGTCAACGACCTCCACGCACACCCACGATGGGAACGTTCCAGCTCGTGCTGTCTCCGACCTTCGCCCGGCCGAAGCCACCCGACAGCTCCAGGGTGTCCAGCCATCCCCACGTGAAGCGCGCGGCGACGACCCCGCCGTAGTACAGCGAGCCGTTGCTCACGCCGTGCGACGACAGCGTGTGCACCGCGACGAAGGGGACCAGGCCCACCGACACCCCGGACTCCGGAGAGAAGGTCAGGGCACACGTCGCCTCCGCGCCCGCCATGCTGCCCGGTCCGCCCTTGCTCGAGGAGATGCCGAAGTCGGACGCCCCGCGCACCGCGAGCGAGGGCGCGAACCCCAGGCTCTCCGAGCCGATGTAATAGGACATGCCCGCGTAGACGCCGTAGCCGGGCACGGGCAGCGGCAGGAACATCTCGCCCTGCAGGCCCGTGTGCAGGTGCAGCCGCTCGGTGAGCGGCCACGTCATCGCGGCGTCGAAGGCGAGCCCCCACTGCTGGGTGGAGAAGCTCGCGTCGTCGCCGCGGAAGCGGTCATCGGTGCCGACGGAGGGCACCGTCCCCGCGATGGGCGCGCTGAGCCGGGGGCCGGTGCGGATGCCCGCCTGGAGCATGCGCTGCTGGGCCGAGCCGGGCCCCAGGCGCATCACCATGGGGCCGACGGCGGAGGGCGCACACCCCGCGAGCGCTCCGAGAGCAAGGGCCAAGAACAGCGTGAGGCTCGGGCGCGCGGGGGGGGCCATGGCGAGGCACAAGGCTACACGGTGATGCCCGGAATCTTCACGCCCCGCTCCTTGGCCACCTCGATGGCCTCGGGGTAGCCCGCGTCCGCGTGGCGCAGCACGCCCATGCCGGGGTCGCTGGTGAGCACGCGCTCGATGCGGCGCGCGGCCTCGGCCGTCCCGTCCGCGACGATGACCTGGCCGGCGTGCAGCGAGTAGCCCATGCCCACGCCGCCGCCGTGGTGGAAGGACACCCACGACGCGCCATTCACCGCGTTCACCAGCGCGTTGAGGATGGGCCAGTCCGCCACCGCGTCCGTGCCGTCCTTCATCGCCTCCGTCTCGCGGTTGGGCGACGCCACCGAGCCGCAGTCCAGGTGATCTCGTCCGATGACGATGGGCGCCTTCACCTGGCCCGTGCGCACCAGCTCGTTGAACGCGAGGCCCGCCTTGGCGCGCTCGCCGTAGCCCAGCCAGCAGATGCGCGCGGGCAGGCCCTGGAACGCCACGCGCTCCTGCGCCATGTTCAGCCAGCGCTGCAGCGAGGCCTTCTGCGGGAACAGCTCGCGCACCACGCGGTCCGTGACGCGGATGTCCTCGGGGTCTCCGGACAGCGCCACCCAGCGGAACGGGCCCATGCCCTCGCAGAACAGCGGGCGGATGTACGCGGGCACGAAGCCGGGGAACTCGAACGCGTTCTCCATGCCGCCCAGCTGCGCCTGGCCGCGCAGGTTGTTGCCGTAGTCGAAGACGTGGCAGCCGGCGGCCTGGAAGTCGTTCATCGCCTCCACGTGCTCGATCATCGACTCGCGCGCGCGGCGTACGTAGCCCTCGGGGTCTCTCTTGCGCAGCTCGGCCGCGGCCTCCAGTGACAGGTCCGTGGGGATGTAGCCGTTGAGCGGGTCATGCGCGCTCGTCTGGTCCGTGACGAGGTCCGGCTTGATGCCGCGACGGTACAGCTCGCGGAACACCGAGGCCGCGTTGCCGATGACGCCGATGGAGCGGCCCACGCGCCTGGCTTGAGCCTCCTTCACCATCGCGAGCGCCTCGTCGAGGTCCTTGGCGACGACGTCCAGGTAGCGGGTCTCCACGCGGCGCTGGGCGCGCCACGGGTCGATCTCCACGCCCAGGAACACGGCGTTGTTCATGGTGGCCGCGAGCGGCTGCGCGCCGCCCATGCCACCCAGACCGCCGGAGAGGATGAGGCGGCCGGAGAGGTCGTCGGTGCCGAAGTGGAAGCGGCCGGCGGCGGCGAACGTCTCGTAGGTGCCCTGGAGGATGCCCTGGGTGCCGATGTAGATCCACGAGCCGGCCGTCATCTGGCCGTACATCATCAGGCCCTTCTTCTCCAGCTCGTGGAAGTGCTCCCAGTTGGCCCAGCGGCCCACGAGGTTGGAGTTGGCGATGAGCACGCGCGGCGCGTCGGGGTGCGTGCGGAAGACGCCCACGGGCTTGCCGGACTGGACGAGCAGCGTCTCGTCGTCGGCGAGGCTCTGGAGGCTCGAGACGATGCGGTCGAAGGAGGGCCAGTCGCGAGCGGCCTTGCCGGTGCCGCCGTAGACGACGAGGTCCGCGGGGTTCTCAGCGACCTCCGGGTCGAGGTTGTTCATCAACATCCGGAGCGCGGCCTCCTGGACCCAACCCTTGCACGAGAGGGTGGCACCACGGGGGGCGCGGATGACGCGGGACATGAACGGGCTCCTGAGGAATGGCTGACGGAAAGGCCCGGCACACTACCCGAACCCGTGGAGCGCGGGGGGAGCACCGTGAGGGCCTTCGCGCGCAGTGTCCGCTGGAGGCGTCGGGCGCCCCGTCCCCGAGGTGGGGACGGGCACGCTCCGTCCATGACGCGCGGGGCCGAAGCCCCCTCAGGAGTGCAGCGAACCGTCGTCGTCCGGGACCTGGAGCGGGGCCTGGGAGGAGGGTGGGTGCGCCACGCCGCCGCTGCGGTGGAGGCGCAGGTGGTTGAGGACCTCCTTCACGCCGAGCACCGACTCGGTGACGTCCTCGATGGCGCGCTTCTCGTCGCGGCTGCGCACGCTCCCGGCGAGCGTCACCACGCCGTCCAGCACCTGCACCCCCACGTCCGAGGCGTCCATCCACTCCTGCATCAGCCGGTCGCAGATGTCCGCGCGGATGCGGTCGTCGCCCCGTTGGTAGCCACGAGGCCCGCGTCCTCGGGGCGCGCGGGTGCGGCTGGGGCCTCCGGCGTAGCCACCATGGCCCAGGTCGTGGTCATCCGCGCGCGTCGCGCTGGTGGAGAACCCCACCTGGGGCGGCGCCATGTTCTCCACGCCCGGTCCGTGGCCCGAGGGCTGCGTGCCGCCCAGTCGCACATCCGCCTCCGCGGGCCGCTCGCGAGGGCGCAGCTCCCTGAGTTCGTCCATCCACGCCTCGGGCTCATCCCAGGCGTCCGCGCCGCGTCGACCGTGGCGTGAGTGGCCCGGGCCCACGTCCCCGCGACGGAGCGAGTCCGACGGAGCGTCTCTCCAGGGGCCCCGGTGCGCGCCGCCTCGGTCGTCGGGCGGGCCGTGTCGTCGGGGCGCGTCCTCGTCGAGCGCGCGGAAGGTGCCGCTCGGGCTGTAGCCCGGTCGTCGGGCAATCCGCTCCGGGTCGAAGTGCCGGGCGCGGCGGTCCAGCTCCCGGTCGCGGTCGAAGTCCCGGCCGTACTCGTGGGCCCGGTCCAGCGCCCTGGCCGCGTCGCCGAAGTCCCGGTCGATTTCATAGTCGAGCGAGTCCCGGTCGCCTCGGAGCGTGCGGTAGTCGCGGTCGCGGTCGAGGTCCCGGGAGGGGTGCTCGAAGTCGCGCCGGGCGTCCCAGTCCGAGCGGTGGGAGTCGCGGCCCGGCCGAGCGTGGTGCTCATGGTGCTCGTGACGGGGCGGGCCCAGGTGGTGGCCCGGGTCCCCGGCGCGCCAGGCAGGGGGGCCCTCGTGCTCGCTTCGCGGGTGGCGTCTGCCTTCGTGCTCTCCGCGACCGTGTCGCTCCTTGCCCCGTCGGTCGGGGTCATCATGGCGCCTTCCACTCATGTCATCCGCCTCCTTGGATTCCGGCTCGCGCGTGGGGTCCTGTCCTCCAGAGGGTTTTGACCGCGAGCGTTCCCGGCAACGCCGCTTCGCCTCGTCGGTCGTCCGGGCGTGGGCCGGGCGGGGAGCGAGGGCCCGACGGGCTTCGAGCAGGCGTTACCGCGAGGCCCGGGAGCGGTAGACTCGCGCGCGCCACGAGCGGACGGTCGTCCGGATGGCACCAGGAGAGGGCGGGCATGGCCGAGACACAGCGGGACGACGAGGACACCCGGAGCGACCAGGGCGCGGCGCTGGCCCGGCCCCTGCCTCCGGTCCAGCCGCCCGACGAGCCGAGGCCTCCCCTGGTCAGTCTCCCTCCCACCGTCGCGGGTGGCGTGCCCGCCATCGTCTCCTCGATGAAGCACGCGTGGGGCGAGATGGGCCCGGTGCGCGGCACATTCCTCCTGCACAAGGTGAATCAGAAGGACGGCTTCGACTGTCCGGGCTGCGCGTGGCCGGACCCGGGCCATCGCTCGGTGGCGGAGTTCTGCGAGAACGGCGCGAAGGCGGTGGCGGAGGAGGGCACGAAGGAGCGCGTGACGCCCGACTTCTTCCGGCAGTGGAGCGTCGCGGAGCTGTGCGCGCAGTCGGACCACTGGCTGGGCAAGCAGGGGCGACTGACGCACCCGATGGTGCTGCGCGAGGACGCCACGCACTACACGCCCATCTCCTGGGATGAGGCCTTCGCGCTCGTGGCCGAGGAGCTCAACGCGCTGGAGTCGCCCGACGCGGCGTGCTTCTACACCTCCGGGCGCACGAGCAACGAAGCGGCGTTCCTGTACCAGTTGTTCGTGCGGCAGTTCGGGACGAACAACCTGCCGGACTGCTCGAACATGTGTCACGAGTCCAGCGGCACGGGGCTCGGCGAGACGATTGGCATCGGCAAGGGCACCGTCACGCTGGAGGACTTCGAGCAGGCGCAGGCGGTCTTCGTCATCGGACAGAACCCGGGCACCAACCACCCGCGCATGCTCTCCACGCTCCAGGCCGCCGCGCGCCGGGGCTGCGAAATCGTCAGCATCAACCCGCTGCCCGAGGCGGGGCTCAATCGCTTCCGACATCCGCAGGAGGTGTTCCAGTTGTTGGGCCCGGGAACGGCGCTCAACAGCCAGTTCCTCCAGGTGCGCATCAACGGGGACGTGGCGCTGTTGCAGGGGTTGGGCAAGGCGCTGCTGGAGATGGAGGCCGAGCGGCCCGGCACGGTGGTGGCGCGCGGGTTCATCGAGGACAAGACGCTCGGGTTCGACGCGTACGCGCGCAACGTGAGCGCGGTGAGCTGGGATGCCGTGGTGGCGCGCAGCGGGGTGCCGCGCGCGCGGATTCAGGCGGCCGCGGAGCTATTGGCCCGCTCCGAGCGCATCATCTTCTGCTGGGCCATGGGCCTGACGCAGCACCGCAACGCGGTGGCGAACATCCAGGAGATCGTCAACCTGGCGCTCCTGCGCGGCAGCATCGGCAAGCCGGGCGCGGGCCTGTGTCCGGTGCGCGGGCACAGCAACGTGCAGGGCGACCGGACCATGGGCATCTGGGAGCGGCCGAAGCCCGAGTTCCTGGACGCGCTCGCGCGGGAGCTCGACTTCGAGCCTCCCCGGCACCATGGCAAGGACGTGGTGGACACGCTCCACGGCATGCACGAGGGACAGGTCCGGGTGTTCTTCGCGCTCGGGGGCAACTTCCTGTCGGCCACGCCGGACACGGAGTTCACCGCGCGGGCCCTGCGGCGCACGCGGCTCACGGTGCATGTGTCCACCAAGCTCAACCGCGCGCACCTGGTCCACGGGCGGCGGGCCCTCATCCTCCCGTGCCTGGGGCGCACGGAGCGGGACGTGCAGGCGGGTGGGCCTCAGTTCGTCACGGTGGAGAACTCGATGGGCGTGGTGCACGCCACGCGCGGCGCGGTGGCTCCGGCCTCCGAGCATCTGCTCAGCGAGCCGATGCTCGTCGCGCGGCTGGCCACGGCGGTGCTGGGCTCGCGCTCGAAGGTGCCGTGGATGTCGCTGGTGGAGGACTACTCGCGGGTGCGGGACTTGATTGCCCGGGTCATCCCGGGCTTCGGGGACTTCAATCGGCGCGTCCAGGAGCCGGGCGGGTTCTACCTGCCGAACGGGCCTCGGGAAGGGCGCTTCACCACGGCGAGTGGGAAGGCGCACTTCACGGTGCACACCATTCCGGGCGAGGAGTTGGAGCCCGGGCAGTTGATGATGATGACGCTGCGAACGCATGACCAGTTCAACACCACGGTGTATGGATTGGATGACCGCTACCGCGGCATCAAGGGGGGTCGGCGCGTGGTGTTGATGCATCCCAAGGACATCCAGGAGCGCGGGCTCGCCGAGGGCCAGGTGGTGGACCTGACGAGCCACTTCCGGGGAGAGACGCGGGTGGCGCGGCGGTTCGTGGTGGTGCCGTACAACATCCCCCGGCGGTGCGCGGCGACGTACTTCCCGGAGACCAACGTGCTGGTGCCGGTGGACAGCTTCGCGGAGAAGAGCCGCACGCCGGCCTCGAAGTCCGTGGTCATCACCGTGGCGCCGTCGGTCGGGGCGCCTTCCCTCGTCGAGGGTTCGACTTCATGAGAACCGTGAGCGCGCATGCACCCGTCCGGTGAAGCCGCGTGGCCGGAGTCGCTCCGGCCGCTCTATGAGGAAGTCGCGAGCACTCCCACCACGGAGGCGGTGGAGGCGTCCGCGCGCTGGAACACGTCCTTCGCCGATTGGGTGCGCGGGGCGTCGCTGGAGGAGCGGACGCTGGCGCAGCTCGCCGCCTGGGAGCGGCTGGCCCGTGGGGAGCGAGGGCTCGGGGAGCTGTTGTTCCTGGTGGGCTCGTGCAGTGAGCTTCTGTGGCCCTATGAGGCGCCGCCGGCGGGCTTGTTGGAGCGGTTGTTGTCGCGGCAGGGCGCGATGCTGGAGCTCCTCCGGGGCACGGGTGAGCCGGAGGTCGCGGCGCGGGTGCTTCGTGAGAGCGAGGCCGCGCTGTCGACGGTGCTGACGCGGTATCTGAAGCGTCACCCGGACTCGCTGCTGTCGCTGGTGGGGAACGTGCCGTGTACGTATGACGGACGGGCCCTGCGCTTCCTCGACTCGGTGGAGGTGGACGTCAAGCGGGTGATGGCCTCGGGCAACAAGGCCATCGGGATGCTGGAGCAGCTGCGCCTGCTGCTGCCGGCGACGGCGGAGGCCGGGCGCGACAAGCTGGCGGAGTACATCCGCACGCGGGCCTCGCGGATTCCGTGGCAGGAGGCCTCGGAGGTGCTGGCCGAGCGGCTGTTCGCGCTGGCGACATCTCCGGATGGACGCGGGGCGATGCGGGGCTTCCTGGCGTGCTACCCGAACGGACGCAAGGAGCCGGAGTGGTGTGCTCGCGCGGGCGTGTTGCTGGCGCGCACGTTGGAGGTGGGCGGGTCTCCGGCGGTGGTGGAGAACCTGTGCGAGCTGCTGGCGCGCTTCGATGCGCCGCCGGTGGACGGGCTGCGCGGGGCGCTGGGCGCGTTGGTGGGCAGTGACTTCGACACGCTGACGGACCTGGGGCCCGTGCGTTTCGTGTTGGACCACTGTCAGGCGAACCTGCGAAAGGGCGAGCCGGGGCTGGTGCTGACGCAGGTGTGGCTGGAGGAGCGGCTGTTCCGCGCGTCGGTGCGCAAGGGCTTGTCGGACGCGTTCGAGCGACGCAAGCGGATGCGGGCGAAGCTGGAGCCGATGGCCACGGGCTTCGCGCACCTGTGCTGGCTGGCGGAGGAGTGCGCGGATTTGTGGCCGAAGCTGGGCTCGGAGAATCGGCCCGGGTTGGATGAGCTGGCGGCGTGGCGGGACGAGGTGGCGGAGCGGATTGCTCGCAAGCCCATGCCTCGGAAGGCGGCCATCGAGTTCTTCCTGTGGTGCGCGCCGGACGCGGCGTCATCCGAGGCGGAGCTCGTGGTGCTGTCGCTGACGCGGACGGAGACGGACCGGCGACAGGTGCGGCGGCTCAAGGACCATCCGTCGTCGCGGGTGCGGCTGCGCGTTCGGACATTGCAGCGCTGGTTTCAGGGAGCCACGGGGAAGGATGGGGCGAAGGCTCCGCCGCCCACGGGTGCGGTGGGGCCGGCGTCGCTCACGGATGCGTTGAGGCATCTGCATGTGACGCGTGCGGTGCCGTTGAGTGGGCGGACGTGGCTGAGGGATCGTGACCTGGAGGAGCTGCTGTTCGGCGCGGTGTCTCGCGTGGAGGCGGACTTCTCGGCGCGCTATCCGGAGCGGTTCCGCGAGGACACGGTGGAGTTGGTGGACTCGCTGCTGGAGGCGCTGAGTGGAGAGCTGGGCCGCGTGAAGGCGGACCTGTTCTCGTTGCTGGCCCAGGGCCAGCCGCCGCCGCTCGATTTCGAGCTGACGGTGCGGCGCGTGGCGGAGCGGGTGGTCGAGGCGCCGAAGCCATCGAGGCGAGGGCGGGGGAGGGCGGTGGCAGTGCCCGTGTCCACCGAGGTGGGCGTGCTGGACATGTCGACCTCCATGGCCCCCGTGGTCGAGTCCGTGATTGCCGAGGATGAAGGCGAGGGAATCGGGGACGACTCGCTGCCGATGGAGGACGAGGTCTCGCGCTTGTTGGATGCGGAGGCACTGTCGCGGGTGGATGCTTCCGATGAAACGGCGCTCGCGGAGGTGAGCGAGGCGCCCACTGACGGATTGGCTGTCGAAGGGCTGGATGCGACGGCGGCGGTTGCCGAATCCGATGAATCGACCGGGCCGATAGACGGGGACCTGTCCGTGCCGAGTGTGACTCGCGCGGACGCAGAGGCGGTGGGCGAACCGGATGCGCATCGTGTGGCGTCCGAGGACCCCTCTCACGTTGACGCCCATCCGCAGGAGGCAGACGGCGCCTCACTCCTCGGCTCCTTCGCACCGGCTGCGGATGCCGCGAGCGACAACGCTTCTCGTGTCGACGCGCCCATCCAGGTGGCTGACCTCGCCGTCGAGAGCGAACCCTCCGGTGTCATCCCCGCGCCGGCGGCCGCCAGCCTTGTTGACGGTGGCTCACGCAACGAAGCCTCGCCTTCTGCGCCCTCGTCTTCCAACGACGCGGCTGTCACGGAGCCGCTGCCTCCGCTGGTCGCGCCCACGGAGACCTCCGCCTCCGAAGTGCGTCTCCCCGACGAAGAACCCACTGCACGCTCGCGGCGTGGCCGAGCCAAGCGAGGCTCGTCGGACCGGGTGCCGGACTCACGCACCGCGGGGACCGAAATCGCGTTCATCATGAGCGCCGAGGTCGACGGCTTCGTGGACACGGAGCGCGCGGTGCTCGTCCAGGTCGTGAAGCTGGAGCAACGTGGCGAAGGCCAGTGGCTGCCGCACTTCAAGCTCGGCCGTGAAATGGTCGATGGTCTGCTGTCACGCACCGACTCGGCCTACTGCCTCTTCCTCGTCCCGCCCATCCCTCGCGCCGAGTGCTGGCTGCTCCCAGCCCGACTGGTGCGTGACCTGATGGACGCCCAGCGCTCCCTCACCACCGTGTCACGAGACTCCGTGGCGCGCGCCGCGCGCTCCCTCTCCCAGTGGTGGATGGGCGACTTCGTGAACCTGTGGACCGGAGACGAGCGGACCGCGTTCCTCGAACACGTCTCTCCCGAGTCCCCGAACGCACCGGACTTCGTCGTCCAGTGCTCCTTCCATTCGGGGACCCGCACGCCGAAGCCCTGACCGTCAGGCCGCCAGCTCCAGCTCGACCTTCTCCAGGTAGCCCGGCACGTACGCCTTCCATCCCTTCGACTGCACCCGCCGCCGGAGCCCCTCCAGCGCGTCCGGCTCGCCGTGCACCAGCAGCGTCTGTCGCGGCGGCGAATCGAAGCCCTCCATCCAGCGCATCGTCTCCGTCCAGTCCGCGTGCGCGGAGAACCCGCTCACCGTCCGAATCTCCGCGCCCACCGGCACCACCTGCCCGTGGATGCGGCACTCCTTCTCCCCATCCAGCAACTTGCGCCCACGCGAGCCCACGGACTGGTAGCCCACGAACAACACCGTGTTGCGCGGGTCCGGCAACCGGTGCTTCAGGTGGTGCAGCACGCGGCCTCCTGTCGCCATGCCGGACGCGGAGATGATGATGGCCGGCCCTTCGTGCATGTTCAGCCGCTTGCTCTCCTGCGCCGACGTGACGAAGCGCGTCTTCTGCGTCGCCAGCGGTGATGCCCCACGCTCCACCAGCGACTTCATCACCAGGTCGTGCTCCTCCGGGTGCGCCAGGTACACGGGCGTCGCGTCACACGCCATCGGCGAGTCCACGAACACGTCCACCACCGGGATCTGCTTCGCCTCCTCCAGGTTGCGCAGGTGGAAGAGCAGCTCCTGCGTACGCCCCACCGCGAATGCGGGAATCACCACCACGCCCCCACGGTCGAACGCACCCTTCACCGCGTCTCGCAGCGCCTCCATCGGCTTCTGCTCGCGGTGCTGCCGGTCCCCATATGTGCTCTCGACCACCAGCGTCGTCGCCGAGTCCACGCTCTGCGGGTCCCTCAAGATGGGCGCCTGATAGCGACCCAGGTCTCCACTGAAGACCACGCGCTGACGCGTGCTCTTCAAATCGAACACACAGACGGCCGAGCCGAGGATGTGGCCCGCACGATAGAAGGTCAGGGTGATGCCGGGGAGGATCTCCTTCGGCCGCTCGTAGCCGAAGGTCTCGATCATCCCCACCGAGCGCTCGGCGTCCGGCACCGTGTAGAGGGGCAGGGCGGGGTGGTGCTTGGAGTAGCCCTCCTTGTTGGCGTAGCGCGCCTCCTCCTCGTGCAGGTACGCCGAGTCCGGCAGCAGCAGGGCCGTCAAATCCCGGGTGCCGGGCGTGCTGTAGATGGGGCCGTCGTAGCCCTCGCGAATCACGCGCGGCAGCCCACCCGTGTGGTCGATATGCGCATGCGTGAGCACGATGGCGTCCAGCTCGCGCGCGGGCAGCGGGAGCGGTTGCCAGTTGCGCTGTCGCAGCTCCTTTTGTCCCTGGAAGAGCCCACAGTCCACGAGCACCTGCTGCCCGTCATGCTCGAGGAGGAACTTGGAACCCGTCACGGTTCCGGCGGCGCCGAGGAAATGGAGGGAGGCCATGGCACCGAGTCTACCGTGCTAGCGTGGGATGCTCATGAGTACCTCCGAGCGTACCCCCGGGGCAGACCGCTTACCCTCCAAGGGCGAGGACGCCCAGCAGACCCGACCCACGGGTACCGGACGCCCCGGCTTCACGGGCGCCGTCCGCCGCTTCCGGGTCACGCTCCTGGAAGGCCCCCAGCCCGGCGTCTACAAGGACTCCAACGCGGACACCTTCTCCATCGGCTCCCACGGGCTCAACGACTTCGTCATCGACGAGCCCACCGTCTCGCGCTTCCACTGTGAGGTGCGCATCGACCGCGATGGCGCTCGGGTGAGGGACCTCGACAGCCTCAATGGGACGGTGCTCGACGGTGTCCACGTGCGTGAGGCCTACCTGCGCGGCGGCAGCGTGCTGCGCCTGGGCCGCGTCAGCGTGCGCTTCGACTTCAGCGCGGAGAGCAACCGGCTCCTGATCTCCGAGCGCACCTCGTTCGGTGAGCTGGTGGGCACCTCCATCGTCTCGCGCGCCAGCTTCGCGCTCATGGAGCGCGCCGCGGCCAGTGACGCCACCGTGCTCCTGGAAGGTGAGACGGGCACTGGCAAGAGTCGCGCCGCGCTGGCCATCCACCGCGCGGGCTCGCGTGCCGCGGGTCCCTTCCTCACGGTCGACTGCGGGGCCATCCCCGGCAATCTGCTGGAGAGCGAGCTGTTCGGTCACGAGAAGGGCTCGTTCACCGGAGCGCTCCAGCGGCGCATCGGCGCCTTCGAGGAGGCCGACGGCGGCACCATCTTCCTCGACGAGGTGGGCGAGCTGCCCGCGGAGCTCCAACCCAAGCTCCTGCGCGTGCTGGAGCAGCGCGAGATCCGCCGGTTGGGCGCGAACACGTATCAGCCCGTCAACGTGCGGGTCATCGCGGCGACCCATCGGGATTTGCGCGCGGAGGTGAACGCGAGCCGCTTCCGGCCTGACCTCTTCTTCCGTCTCGCGGTGGTGCGCATCCTCATCCCCTCGCTGCGCGAGCGCCCCGAGGACATCCCCGCCATCGCCGAGCGCATCCTCGCGGGCTTCGGCGCCGCGCCCGAGCAGGTCTCCGCGCTCAACACCCCCGAGTTCATCAACCAGCTCCAGCACGCCGCGTGGCCCGGCAACGTGCGCGAGCTGCGCAACCACCTGGAGCGTTGCCTCGTGTTCCAGGACGCGCTGCCGCCCGAGACCGAGACGGTGGGCACCCAGGGTGTCATGGGGAGTCTGGTGGACCCGAAGCAGCCCTACGCGGATGCACGTCGCAGGGCGCTCGAGATCTTCGAGCGTGAGTACCTGGACGCGCTGATGCAGCTTCACAACGGCAAGGTGTCCCAGGCCGCCACCGCGGCGGAGATGGACCGCGTGTACCTCTACCGGCTGCTGCGCAAGCGTGGCCTGCGGACGTAGCTAGCGCGCCGCGTGCTCGGTCACCTGGCCGGGCACGCCACCGGTGGTCCATCCCTCCAGCCGGGCCATCGGGCTTCCCGCGAGCTGCCTTTCGCCTCGTGCATCCGTCGAGAGCGCCCCGGGCTCGGCGTGCAGGTACACGCGCGTCTCGAGCTCCGTCCCCGCGAACTCCAGGACATGCGCGAGGAGCCGTTCGGCGAGCTGCCGGCAACCTTGTTGCTCCAGCGTCCGCGCTGACGCGTCGTCGGACAGCGCGCGCCAGGCGAGCAGAGCATTGCCTCCCTCCAGCGCCAGGGTCCACCCCTCGGCCTCCAACAGCTCACGGCCCGCGTCGAGCGCGGCGTCCCTCGCGTCGAGCGCCTCGTCCGTCGGGTCCACGTCCGAGGCCGCGAAGCGCAGGTCCAGGTACAGCGCGGAGGCCCATGAGTTGGACTCGGAGGACGCGGTGAGCGCCGCGCGCAGCGCCACGAGGAAGCTCGTCACCTCCGGCCAACGCTCCTCGGGCTTCTTGGCCAGACAGCGCGAGACCACCGCCTCCAACGCCGCGGGCACTCGGACGTGTTCGCTCAAGCGGGGCGGAGGCGCGTGCAGGTGTTGCTCCTCGACCTCCACCGCGCTCGCTCCGTCGAACGGAAGTCGTCCCACGAGCAACTGGTAGAGCAGCACGCCCAGCGCGTACAGGTCCGTGCGCGCGTCGACGGGCTGGCCGAGGATCTGCTCCGGTGCCATGGCCACCGGGGTTCCGAGCACCGCGCCCGCGGTGGTCAGCGCCGTGCCACCCGACAGGGGCGCCACCTTGGCGATGCCGAAGTCCACCAGCTTCACCGTGAAGCCCGCGGGTCTCGGCAGGAACATCACGTTCTGGGCCTTCAGGTCGCGGTGCAGGATGCCCTGCCCGTGCGCCGCCGCGAGCGCGCTCCCCAGCTCCTCCATCACCGTGTGGGCCTCGGCGAGCGAGAAGGGCCCTCGCTGGGAGAGCCACCGGTCCAGGCTCTCTCCCTCCAGCCACTCCATGGCGAGCCAGGGCCTTCCGTCGCGCAGCTCCCCGTACTCCAGCACGCGGACGATGTGGGGATGGTCGAGCGCCTGGAGCGTGTCCGCCTCCTGCTTGAAGCGCAGGAGGACCTCGCTGACGTGGTTGAGGTGGGCCCGCACGACCTTCACGGCGGCGGGAGTCCGCGTGTCCAGGTGGATGGCGCGATAGAGCGACGCGGTGATGCCGGAGTGGACCCGGCGCTCCACCATCCACGCGCCGACGAGGGCTCCGGGCTCCAGCTCGTCGCCATACAGGGCGACCTGGGTGTTGCCCTCGCGCTTGTCCCACTCACTCATTCCGGCCCTCCATCCCCTGCGCTCGCGTCCTGCCTGGACGTCCCATCGGGTGCCTATGCTCCTGTCTTGGCACGCGTGCTCACGGGAGCGCCATCCGGCCACTGGCCTTTCACGGCCGACTCGAGTCCTCGCACGCGCGAGGTCCAGAGCGGAGCCTCGTGCGCGGTCTGCTCCACCTCGGCCACCCGGGCACTCAGCGCTTCGTCGTCGCCCGCGGCGCGGGCAGCTCGCGCCGCCCAGACGAGGACCTCCATCCGTTCATCAGGGGGCATCCGTGTTCGCGAGGCCTCCACCTGCGCCTCCCAGTGCTCGCGGGAGTAGGGCACTGAGGCCGAAGACTCCGCGACCACGCGTCGCACCACCTCGCCCATGAGCTGGTCCGCCGACGTGAGGCGCACTTGCGAGGACTGTTCATCGAGCCACGCGAGCTGCTTCGTGGCCTCGGACAGGTCGCCCAGCTCGCAGCACAAGCGCGCCACGAGCAGCGCATCCTGCGCCATGGAGTGGGGGAAGCAGCGCTGGCTGAGCACTCCCGCGCGTCTGGCCAGCGGCAGGGCTTCTTCCGCGAGCCCCTGGTAGCCGAGGAGCACGGCGAGGTTGAACGCGGAGGTGCGCTCTATCTGCACGTTGCCGAGCTCACGTCCCAGGCTCACCGCGCGCTCCAGGTCCGTGCGCGCCCCGGCCACGTCTCGACGCTGGACGTGGAGCACCAGTCGGTTGTTGAGCGCGACGCCCAGGTGCAGCGTGTCTCCGGTGGACTCGCACAGCGCGATGGCCTCGTCGAAGCGGCGCTCGGCGTCGTCGAGCTGCCCTGTCCAGCCCAGCATCGCGCCGAGCATGGCCAGGGCGATGGCCTCCGTCTCCTCGTCGCGCGTCGAACGTGCCAGCGTCACGGCTTCTTCGAGCGGCGGGATGGCTCCCGTGATGTCCTCCCGGCGCACGAAGACGCGCGCCTTGGCCAAGGCGTGGCGCGCGGCCAGCTCGGAGGGGACGGGCTCTCCGAGCAACTGGAGCGCTTGTTCCTGCAGGGCGGTGGACTCGTCCGTGTCGTCCCGCCAGTCGAGCGCGGTGGCCTCCTCCAGGAGCAGGTCCGCTTCGCGCAGCACGGCGCCTCGCGAGACGGCGATGCGCCGCGCCTCGCGCAGGTCCTCGAGCGCGTCGTCGATGCGCTGGAGTCGGTAGCGGACGCGGCCCCGGCCCGACAGCAGCTCCAAGCGACGCACGTCGTGCTCGCGAGGCGCGCACTCCAACGCGGCGGAGAAGTGCCGCTCGGCATCGAGCAGCCGGTGTCCACGGCGGCTCGACTCCGCCAGCGCGTGGTGGAGGTCGAGCGCCAGCAGTGTCTCGCCCGCGCCCTCGGCCCATCGGGCGCGCCGGGGCAAGGGGGCGTCGGGCAGGGACTCCAGGGCGGCGGCGCAGATGCGGCGACGGAGCGCTCCAGGCAGCCTCGCGGCGAAGGCCTCGCGCAACAGGGTGTGCTCGAAGCGCCAGCGTCGGAGGCCTCGGGGCTCCAGCATCCCGAGCCGCGCCAGTCGTTCCAGTCCGACGCCCGGGTCCAGGGAGAGGTCCAGCGCCTCGCTTCCGTCGAGTCGGGTGAGCGTGGCCGACAGCTCCTCCCACCGAACGTCCTCGCCGAGCACGGCCGCCACCTGGAGCAACGCGCGCAGTCCGGAGGGCAGGGCCAGGAGGCCGCGCTCCGCCACGCGCTCGTCCGGGCTCTCCACGGCCAGGGCATCCAGGGCCTCCGCCGCGAGGTAACCCCCTCCACCAGCGCGGGTCCGGATGGCACCGGCGGCCCTCAGCGCGCGGACCGTCTCCACCAGGCGCAGCGGCGAGCCTCCACAGCGCTCCACCAGCTCACGGAGCATGCTCTCCGCGGGCACGTCCACGGGACTCAGGAGCTGTCGCAGCACATGGCTCGCGGCCTCATCATCGAGGGGCGCGAGCGTGCGTCGGGCGCTGTCCGCCGCGCGCTCGCCGAGGTACGGGCGCAGCTCCAGGAGGCGACGGCGTCCGGTGAGGACGATGCACAGCGGCGAGGTGAGGCCGGAGAGCGTGGCCAGCTCCAGCGCGTCGAGCGCGGTGGGGTCCAGCGTCTCCGCATCGTCCACGAGCAGCACCAGGGGGCGCTCCTCGGCACGGCGGCGCAGGTGCGACGCGAGCGCTCGTGCAAGGTGCTGTCGGCGCGCCGCCGGATGCGCGTTCGCGAGGTCCAGCGTCGCGTTCGTGCTCTCGATGAGTCGCCGCACTCCTTCGTCGGAAGACGTGGTCGGTGGCAGGCCGAGGAGGGTTGCGATGAGGTGGCCCAAGCCACTCTCGGAGGCGCTGCCCTCGTCCCGCTGCGCTCCCACCAGCAGCGTGGACAGGGCGTCTTCTGTCAGCAGCTCACCGCGGAGGTCGGTCAACAGCCGCGTCTTGCCGAGCCCTTCGTCGCCCAGCAGGGTCAGCAACATCGGCGAGCGCTGTGTGCGCACCTTCGCGATGCCCGCGCGCAGCCAGTCCAGCTCAGCGTCGCGGCCCTTCAGGGTTGCGATGGGGAGAGGTGCGAGGTCCGATGGTGTGGGTGTGCCGCCAGGCTCGAGTGCTCCGAGTTGTTCACGCGCTCCGGACGTCAGCAGGAGCGTGTCGGATGGGGTCGCGGGTTCGGGCCACCACCTGCCTACCTGTTCGAGCGCGACGCCACCGAGGACCCATCGGCCACCTCGCTCGCGCACGCGGATCCGCGCCTGGTGCACGACGCGCATCGAGCCGGGAGGAAGCTGGCTTGCCAGAGCCTCCGCGACCTTGAGCGCGGTGCGCAGACCCGACTCGACTTGGGGCGCATGGGGAAACGCGAAGATGGCGAGCCCCGGCTCCATGCGCGCCAGCTCCGCGCCGGTGCTCGTGAGGAGTCCCCGGAGTGTGGGGACATCGAGCGGAGTCTTGATGCCCAGCAGGGCGACGTCCCTGGTTTGTTGTGCCGAGGCCTGTGTAAGGGGAGGGGAGCTCTCACGCGTCGTGGCGACCGTGCGCGGTTCGGACGTCTCCGGCACTGGTGCGGAGGCCCCCAGCACACCCCCGTCCGCGCTTTGTGGCACGCTGACCTGTGGCGAGGAGGAGGTCGCCATCCGGGGCATGGCTTCGAGCGCATCCGCCCCGTCCGCGCTTTGCGTCGCGCTGACCTGTGGCCGCGCGGAGGCCCCCGTCCGGACCACTGCTTCGAGCGCATCCGCCACGTCCGCCGCGCCGGGCCCACGCTCCTCGGGGGCCTTCGCCAGCAAGCGGGACACCAGAACTTCCGCCTCGAGCGGCACCTCCCACGGCGTCAGCTTCGAGAGCACCGGTGGCCGCCGGGCGACATGCGCCTGGAGCACCGACGCGGTGTCTCCCACGAACGGCGGACGCCCACACAGCAGCTCGAAGTAGACGACGCCCAACCCATAAAGGTCCGCACGCGCATCGATGGCTCGCGCGTCGAGGCACTGCTCCGGCGCCATGTACTCGGGCGTGCCCAGTCGCTGCCCGGTCCTTGTCACCGTCGGCGCGGGTGCTTCGTCCCGCTCCGCGCTCAGGCGCGCCAATCCGAAGTCCACCAGGACGAGCCGCTCTCCGGAGAGCATGATGTTCTCCGGCTTGAGGTCGCGGTGCACCACCGACGCGGCATGCACCCGCGCCAGCGCGCGCGCCAGGGCGATCATCACCGGCCTCGCCTCGGCCCAAGACATCGCGCCCGACCGGGGCTGCTCCGCCAACCGCTGCGCGAGTGTCTGCCCGGCGATCAGCTCCATCACCACCACCGGCTCACCCGCCAGCGTGCGGGCCTCTCCCAACAACTCCGGCGTCACGGGCGGGCCGATGCGTCGCAGCGCCTCCAGCTCCCGCGCCAGTCGCTCCACGGCGAGCGGCTCCAGCACCTTGAGGGCCACGGGTCGGCCATCGGACTCCCGTCGCGCGGCGAGCACACGCCCGAAGCCGCCTCGTCCCACGGAGACACCCCGCTGGTATCCCGGGACGTCCGAAGGGGGCGCCGGGGGGGCTCTCGGTGGGAGCTCGGCCGTGGGGTGGAGGGGACAGCGCTCCACCACACGACGATGACAGGCGGGACAGCGCATCGGTGGCGGCGAGGGGGAGAGGGAGTCCGACGTGCGAGCGGGCCCGTCGAAGCATCGCCGCTCAGCTTTCCCCCGTCCATCAAGCTCCAGGCGGGGCCATCAGCCCTCGTCCCGGCACACTTCCGGACGCATCCTCAGTCACTCATCTCCGGCAGCTCCTCCGGCAGATTGTCCGGATCCAACCGGAGGATGATGCACAGCCGTACCAGGGTGGAGATGGTGGGCACCATCACCCCGCGTTCCACTCGGGAAAGAACCTCCACGGGCATCTCCAGGCGCTCGGCGACTTCCTCCATGCCGAACCCCTTTGCCTGGCGGGCGGCCTTCAGTGCCGCCCCGAGCACCTCGGCCCTTTCCGCGCGACTCGTCTTCATGGACGCGAGCATGACGCCATCCGGCCCGCTCGTCATCCAATTCACCACATGCTTTGTCGCCGACGCCCGACCTCCAACACTGACGTGGGGCTGGAGTCGGAGCCGGGGAGACCTTGGCCGGCCGGGTGCCCGGCGCAGGGCGGAGGGCCGCCCTGGAGGAGGGCTGGGCGCCTGCCTGGGGCGTGCGTAGGCTGCCTGAAAGGGGGCTGTGGCATTGGCGCCGGGCGGGGGCTGTGTTAGGCCGCCCCTCCCTCGTTGGCCTGCCCAGGAGTCAGGAGAAGCGAATGGCCCGTCGCCACGTCCGCGTCGTCGGTGCGATGCTCGAGAACGAGCAGGGACGCTACCTCATCACCCAGCGCCCCCCTACCGCGTCGCTCCCTCTGCTGTGGGAGTTCCCCGGCGGACGGGTGGAAGAGGGGGAGAGCGACCCCGAGGCGCTCATCCGGGAGATCCACGAGGAGATGGGGGTGGCCGTGGAGGTGCTCGACCAGGCCATGCACACCCGCCACGAGTATCCCACCTACGACATCGACTTCCGCGTGTTCCGCTGCCGTCTGGCCGAGTCCGAGCACCACATCCGCCACCTGCGCGTGCATGACCACCGCTGGGTGACGCTGGAGGAGATGTCGCAGTACCGCTTCCCCGACGCGGACGCCAAGACGCTGGCGAAGCTGCTGGACCTGGACTCCTGACGTGTGGCCCCGCTGGACCTGGGCCCTCCTCCTGGGGATGGGGCTCTCCGGTTGCTCCAGCCCCAAGCCCCTGCCGCCCGACTCGGGCGTCGAGGACGCCGGCTCCCAGCCCCCCGCGACGGGCCTGCCCGGGTGCACCCAGTACGGCGTGCCGCTGCGCACCGGTGAGGTGCCCTCCGAGCTGCCGGAGCTGTCCGGCCTGGCCGCCAGCCGCCGTTTCCCCGGCGTCTTCTGGGCGCACAACGACTCCGGCAACGACTTCGAGCTGTTCGCCATCGACGAGACCGGCCGCGTTCGGGCCCGGCTGAAGCTCACCGGCGCGCAGCCCAAGGACTTGGAGGACGTGGCGGTGGGGCCGTGCTCACCCGGGGAGACGCGCACGTGTGTCTTCCTGGCGGACACGGGCGACAACTTCGAGCTTCGCGACCAGGTGCGCCTGTACCGGCTGCCGGAGCCGGACGCGCTCGGCGACGCGACGGTGTCCGTGGAGGTGCTGGCCTTCACCTATCCGGACGGCGCCCATGACGTGGAGGCGCTGGTGGCGGACGCGCGCTCGGGGCGGCTCATGGTCCTCACCAAGACGCGGCGCTCGCTGGGGGACGTGTTCGCGCTGGACGGCTTGAAGCCCGGCGCCACCATCCAGGCGACGAAGCTGGGCACGCTGGAGGCGCCCGGGGGCGTGGACCGCGCGTCGACGGGCGCGTCGCTGCAGGCCTCCGGACAGCGGATGTTGATTCGCACCTACTCGCGCGTGTGGGAGCTGCGCCAGCCGGGGGCGGAGGACCTCGAGTCGCTCTTGAAGGGCTCGCTCGTCGAGGTGCCGGGCGGACCCCAGGCGCAGGCCGAGGCGGTGTCGTACCTGTCGGATGGCGAGGGGTATCTGCTGGGTACGGAGTTCACCGGTCAACCCTTGTGGCGCGTCGGGTGTCGCTGATCTCGCGACTCGGGTCCGTCCGGGGTGCAGGGAAACCGTCCAACGGGTTGACGCTCTGGCGCCGGTGAACATCTTTGCCCGGCTGAGTGTGACGCCATCCGGGCACGGGGCCCGAATGAGCGGGGAGGGGGAGGGCGAGCGTGCCGACGATGAAGCCACAGGATCTCCCGCCGGGTGTGAGCCCGCGGGGAAAGAAGTCCGACAAGCCAGGGACGCCGGGCAAGGGGTTCAAGTTCGGCTCACCGCTGGGCTACATCCTGCTGCTCGTCCTGGGCTTCCTTCTCTTCCGGAACGTGTTCCAGGACGCGGGCGTCCGCCGGGTGAGCTACAGCCAGTTCCGGGACGCGGTGGAGTCCGGCAACTTCAGCCGGGTTCAGATCTCCAACGAGTGGGTGAAGGGCTTCCTCAAGGACACCGCCCAGCCGCCTCCGCCGGCGCAGGGTGAGCGTCCGCTGCGAGGCGAGCCCAGCGCGTTGCCGTGGATGGCCTACCGCGTCCAGGGAGACGAGTCGCTGGTGCCGCTGCTCGAGCAGAAGGGCGTCCAGTTCGAGGCGGTGCCGCAGTCCGGCCTGGGCGAGGCCCTCTGGATATGGCTGTTGCCGCTGGGCCTGTTCTTCCTCTTCTGGAGCTTCATGATGCGCCGGGTGGCCGGCGGCATGGGCCAGGGTCCGCAGAGCGTCATGAGCTTCGGGAAGACGCGCGCCAAGGTGCAGGCCGAGGCCGACACCGGCGTGGGCTTCAAGGACGTGGCGGGCGTGGACGAGGCGGTGGACGAGCTGCGCGAAATCGTCGAGTTCCTCAAGACGCCGGAGAAGTTCCGCCGCCTGGGTGGCCGCATCCCCAAGGGTGTGCTGCTGGTGGGCCCGCCGGGCACGGGCAAGACGCTGCTGGCGCGCGCGGTGGCGGGCGAGGCGGGCGTGCCGTTCTTCAGCCTGTCCGGCTCGGAGTTCGTGGAGATGTTCGTCGGCGTGGGCGCGGCCCGCGTTCGCGACTTGTTCGCCCAGGCCACGGCCAAGGCGCCCTGCATCATCTTCATCGACGAGCTGGACGCCATCGGCAAGAGCCGCAACTCGGGCGTGGCCGGCGGCCATGACGAGCGCGAGCAGACGCTCAACCAGCTCCTGGCGGAGATGGACGGCTTCGACAGCCGCGCGGGCCTCATCATCCTGGCGGCGACCAACCGCCCGGAGATTCTGGACAGCGCGCTGATGCGGCCGGGCCGCTTCGACCGGCAGGTGCTGGTGGACCGTCCGGACAAGCGCGGTCGCGAGCGGGTGCTGGAGATCCACGCCCGCGGCGTGAAGCTGGGCCCGGACGTGGACCTGAAGACCATCGCCTCGCGCACGCCGGGCTTCGCGGGCGCGGACCTGGCCAACGTGGTGAACGAGGCGGCGCTGCTGGCGGCCCGACGCAACCGCGACGCGGTGATGCGGGCGGACTTCGAGGAGGCCATCGAGCGCGTCGTCGCGGGCCTGGAGAAGAAGAACCGCCGGATGAACGAGCGCGAGAAGGAGATCGTCGCGCACCACGAGGCGGGCCACGCGGTGGTGGGGTGGATGCTGCCGCACGCCGAGCGGGTGACGAAGGTCTCCATCATCCCGCGCGGGCTCGCGGCGCTGGGCTACACCATGTCGCTGCCCCTGGAGGACCGCTACCTCATGTCGCTGGACGAGCTGCGCGACAAGATGGCGGGGATGATGGGCGGCCGCGCCGCGGAGGAGATCTTCATCGGCGAGGTGTCCACCGGCGCGTCCAACGACATCCGGCAGGCCACTGAAATCGCGAAGATGATGGTGCGCGACTACGGCATGAGCACGCTGGGCCCCGTGGCGCTCAGCGCGGACCATGGCCCCAACTTCCTGCGCTCCGCGGGCCTGCCCGAGTCGCGGACATACTCCGAGCAGACGGCGCGGATGATCGACGAGGAGGTCCGCAAGCTCGTCAGCGAGGCGCTGGACCGGGCCCGCGAGGTGCTCGGCACGCACCGGGACAAGGTGCAGGCGCTGGCGGCGCGGCTGCTCGCGGTGGAGGTGGTGGAGGAGGACACGATGGCGTCCATCCTCGGCCCCAAGGTCCTGGCGCAGCGGGGGCTGTTGCACCCCGAGGCCCGCCAGGTCATCTCCGCCCACCCGGTGGGCAGCAACGACGAGCCGCCTCCACCGACGCAGCACGCCGACAAGCCCCTGGACTCGTAGTCGACGTCCGGGCGCCTGCTCTCCGGCCTGGCCCACGCCCCCCGCCACCGCACATTCCTGCGGTGTCCGGGGGGCGAAATTATCTTGAGACCTAAAGGAGGCGTCGCCGTGGAGAACAGGATCGGCAAGAGCTACATGGCCCGGAAGGCCCTCTTCGCGAAGGGGCTCAAGGAGGGGCGGCTCACGGTTCAGGAGATAGAGGAGGCGCTGCCGGCGGGGACGTTGACGGCGGCGGAGCGCTGGCTCCTCTACTACTCGCTGCGGGCCGCCCAGGTGGAGATCATCGACGAGGTGACGGGACAGGTCGACCATGGGTTCATGGCCGAGTCCCCCGCCGCCCAGGAGCACTAGCTCCGCTCGTTGACACGCACTCGCGCGCGGTTAGGTTGCGCCTGTTGACGCCTACCCGCGCGTGAAGCGCGCTCCTCCACCTCGACTTCAGGTTCGACATGTCCGGTCCTTCGCACCCCGACGCCTCCCAGGAATCCCAGCACGCCCAGTCCGCCAACGGCGGAGGTCCGCCGGGCCCGGATGACGGTGCGGCGGGCGAG